>DASSQQ010000135.1:0-23197 GCA_035702425.1 Gemmatimonadales bacterium | reverse complement strand
CTCGGTGAGCACCTGGTCGGGCACGTCGAGCGCCAGCGAATCCGCCTGAATGGTATGCAAAGAGGACACCGCGAGCGGGCGCGATTTCTTTCCCCACGCGAAGACCCGCTGCAGCTTCCGGTTGGCGAGGCCCATGTGGATGGTGTCCGCGGTGAGCCGCCAGTCCTGGCCGGTCGCTTCCCCCTGCCCCAGGGCCTTCACCAGGCTGATCTCCTGGTTCGCGAGCCCCAGCTCGATCCGGGTGCCCACCAGAGTGTAGGTCTGGTCCCCTTTTCCTTCCACGCGCGGCTTCCCCACCAGCACGCCCACGCCCGAGGTTTGGTCGAGCGCCATCGAGTCGGAACGGGTGGAGAGATCGGAGCGGTCCACGGTGGTATTGCCGCCGGCCCACATCCGGTCGTTGCCTTTGAAGCGCACCCGGTCGGCCACGATGATGTAGGGCTCGACGGTGTCCGCGGCGCCGGCCTGGCGGTACTCAATGGTGGGGCGCGTGGTGGCGTACATCTCCATCGTGTCCCGGATGCCGTTCACCGCGCGGTAGTAGGTGAGATTGGGCCCGCGCAGCACCGAGCCGTTGGCGCGGTTGACCGCGACCACGTGGTTGTGCGCCTCGAGCCGCTCTTCGTGGAGATAATACGACGCCAGGTTGGCGTCGAGCGTGAGCGCGGTATCGCGGATTCTGACGTGCCCCACCATGTCGAAGCGCGAAATGCCGCCGAAGAGCGCCACGCTGTCCGCGGCGAGGGTGCTCCCCGTGCCCTTGCAGTGCACCAGGACGCCGCCGCCGGCGTAGGAGTTCTTCTCCCCGGGGCGGACCTGGATCTCGTGATAATTCCCGCCCACCGAATCGATCACCACCTGGCAGGGCCGTCCGGCGCCGGAATCGACGGGCTGCTGCAGCGGAAGGGGCGCGAGGGTGAGCGCCAGAAGGGCCGCCATCATTGGTTCGGGAGCGTGAAGTGGCCGCCGGTGCCCTTGGGCCGCTTCGCCACCACGTCCTTGAAGTCGGGATCCGAGGTGAAGCCCTCGCCCTCGATGTGGCGGTCGGGCCCGTCGAAGACGAATTCCTTGTCGGAGCTGACCTTGTTGGTGGCCTGGCTGTAGCGCATCACCTCGGAGCGCAGGGTGCGGCCGTCGTTGGTCACCACCACCACCGTGCCCCGGGCTTCCATGTCGCCGGTGCGCATGTGGTAGGTGCCTTCCTTGGATGTGAGGTTCGAGGTCTCCGCGCCCTGGGCGTCGTAGAACGTCACGTGCACGCTCCGCAGCTCGGCCAGCTGAGTGGGCGAGAACATGTACGCGGTGTCGGCGCGCACCCGGGCCCGCAGGATGCCGTTGGTGGTGATGTAGTGGGTCATCCCCACCAGCACCTGGTCGGCGCTGTCCGTGGCCACCACGGTCCCCGACGGCTTCACGCCTTCGTTGCAGGACGTCACCAGCGGCGTCGAGAGACAGAGCGTCAAGAAGCCGAGCGTCGAGAGGCGAGGCGTACTCATGCCCCGGCTTTCATCAAGTCGTGCAGGTGCACGATGCCCACGACCTTCCGCCCGCCGTCCAGCACCGGGAGCGCCATGATGCCGTGACGCTCCATCAGGCCGACGGCGGCGCCGGCCAGCTCGTCGGGCGTCGTGGTCTTCGGGGACTTGGTCATCACGTCCCGTACCGGGACGTCGAGGAAGCGTTCCGTCCGTTCCATGAGCCGGGTCAGGTCGCCCGCGGTGACCACGCCCACGAGGGCGCCGGCGCCGTCCACCACCGCGACGGTGCCCCGCTTCTCCGCGAGCGCGACCACACACTCCCGCATCGGGCGGTCGGGGGCGAGCGTGGGGAGATCGCCGGTGAGCATCACGTCCCGTACCCGGAGGAGCAGCTTCTTGCCGAGCGCGCCGGCGGGATGGAGGGCGGCGAAGTCCTCGCGGCTGAAGCCCTTTACCTCGAGCAACGTGACGGCGAGCGCGTCCCCCAGCGCGAGGGCCGCGGTGGTGCTCGCGGTCGGCGCGAGGGTCTCGGGGCACGCCTCTTCGCGCACCGCGGCGTCGAGCACCACCGTCGCCTCGCGCGCCAGCACCGAGCCCGGCTCGGTGAGCGCGACGATGGGGACGTCGAGCCGCTTGAGCTGCTGCACCAGACCGAACAGCTCGTCGGTGGCGCCGCTCTTGGAGAGGAGGAGCGCGACGTCGTCCCGGCCCACCAGGCCGAGATCTCCGTGCAGGGAGTCCACGGGATGGAGGAAACTGGCGGGCGTGCCGGTGGAGGTGAAGGTCGCCGCGATCTTGCGCGCGATCAGGCCCGATTTCCCCACGCCGGAAACGATCACCCGCCCCTTGGCGCCGGCGAGGAGGCGCACGGCGCTGGTGAAGGAGTCGCCGAGGCGGGCCGCGAGCGCGCCGATCGCCGCGGCTTCGAGCTCGAGCACCCGCCGGCCGCGGCTAGCGAGATCCGGTTCGTTCGGCCGGGACATCCCCTCGCTCCTTGAGATACCGCTCCATCACCCGCTCCCAGACGCCCCGCGCCTTGAGGAGCGATTCGGTGAACTCGCGAACGGCGCCGTGGCCTCCCGCCGCGCGGGTCACCATCGCGGCCGCGCTTTTCACGTCGGGCACCGCGTTCGCGACCGCCACCGGGAGTCCCACCCGCGAAAGCAGCGGCAGGTCGGCGAGATCGTCGCCCATGAACGCGCACTCCTCGAGCTCGAGTCCGCGCTTCGCCAGCAGACGCTCGAAGGGCTCGAGCTTCCGGCCCGCCCCGGTGTCGTCCTGGATGACGTCCTCGATGCCCAGCTCCCGCGCGCGCACGGTGGTCGCGTCCGACGCGCGCCCGCTCACGATGGCGACCCCGAGGCCGGCCTCCCGGAGGAGCCACACCGCCATGCCGTCGTGGGAGTGGAAGCGCTTGAGCTCCACCCGCTGCCCGCCGGCCTGGCCCAGGTAGAGGCCGCCGTCGGTGAGGACGCCGTCCACGTCGAGTCCCACCAGCCGGATCCGCCGCGCCACGATGGCGTCAAGCACGGACCGCCTCCCGGGCGCGCTGCCAGACCTCGAGCGCCGTGGCGAGGAGCCCGGGCAGCTGGTCCAGCGGAATCATGTTGGGGCCGTCGGAAGGCGCGTGGTCGGGATCGGGGTGGGTTTCGAGAAAGAACCCGTCGGCGCCCGCGGCGGCGGCGGCGAAGAGCAGCGGAGGGATGAACTCCCGGAGGCCGCCGCTCGCGCCGTCGGCGCCCTGCCCCGGCTGCTGCACCGAGTGGGTGGCGTCGAAGATCACGGGACAGGCGCAGGCCGCGCGGAGCCGCGCGAAGTTCCGCATGTCCACCACCAGGTCGCCGTAGCCGAAGAAGGTGCCGCGCTCGGTGACGGCGACTTCGGGCGCGCCGCCGGCGCGGATCTTCTCCACCGCGCCCCCCATGCCCTCGGGCGCGATCCACTGTCCCTTCTTGACGTTCACCGGCCGCCCCGCCCGCCCCACCGCGACCAGGAGGTCGGTCTGGCGGCAGAGAAAGGCCGGGATCTGGAGGACGTCCGCGACCTGCGCCGCGGCGGCCACCTGCCCCGACTCGTGCACGTCGGTGAGGACCGGGAGCCCGGTGGCGGCGCGGACTTTCTCCAGGGCTTTGAGCCCGCGCTCCAAGCCCGGGCCCCGCGGCGCCTTCAGGCGGGAGCGGTTGGCCTTGTCGTAGGACGCCTTATAGATGACGGGGAGCGCGAGCCGCGCCGACAGCTCGGCCAGCGCTTCGCCCACGCGGAGGTTCAAGTCGTCGGACTCGACCACGCAGGGCCCCGCGATGAGGAACGGGGCTGGGGCGAAGTGGGAAGGCATCGCTACTCGGCGAGAGGCGCGAGCGTCGACGACGGCTCGCGCGCGCTCTCCGGCTCGCGCTTCCGGTGGTACGCCCGCGCCGCGCCGATGAACCCCCCGAAGAGCGGGTGCGGGCGCATGGGCCGGGACTTGAGCTCGGGGTGGAACTGACAGCCGACGAACCAGGGATGATCCGGCAGCTCGATCATCTCCACCAGCGAGCCGTCGGGTGAGAGGCCGGAGCAGCGCATGCCGAACTCCGCCAGCACGTCGCGATAGGCGTTGGAGACTTCGTAGCGGTGCCGGTGCCGCTCGCTCACCTCGGGCGCGCCGTAGACCTGGGCCACGCGCGAGCCGGGACGCAGGCGGCAGGGATAGGCGCCCAGCCGCATGGTGCCGCCCATTTCCTGGATCCCCTCCTGGGAGCGCATCAGCGCGATCACCGGGTGCTCGCACTCGGGCTCGAACTCGCTGGAATTGGTGTTGGCGAGTTTGCAGACGTTCCGGGCGAATTCGATGATCGCGGTCTGGAGCCCGAGGCAGATGCCGAAGAACGGGAGCTTGTGCTCCCGCGCCCAGCGGATGGCTTCGAGCATTCCCTCCACGCCCCGGACCCCGAAACCGCCGGGCACGAGGAGCCCGTCGTAGCCCTGGAGCAGCTCGCCCGCGGTCTCCTGATCGGTGAACCGGTCGGAGGCGATCCAGTTGATGTCGACGCCGGCCTCGTTCGCGATGCCCCCGTGCACCAGCGCCTCGTGAATGCTCTTGTAGCTGTCGGCGAGCTCGGTGTACTTCCCCACGACCGCGATGCGGACCCGCGCCGGCGGATTGAGGATCTTGTCCACCATCGCCGCCCAGGCGCGGAGGTCGGGCTCCTTGGTGTCGAGCCGCAGTCGGTCGCAGACCGCCTTGTCGAGCTGCTGGTCGTGGAGGCGGAGCGGAATCTCGTAGATGGACTTCACGTCCGGGCTCTCCACCACGCAGCCGAAGTCCACGTTGCAGAACAGCGCGATCTTGCGCTTGATGTCCTCGGAGAGCGGGCGCTCGGTGCGGCAGATCAGGATGTCGGGCTGGATTCCGATCTGCATCAGCTCCCGGACCGAGTGCTGGGTCGGCTTGGTCTTGAGCTCGGCGGTCGCCGCGATGAAGGGGACCAGCGTAAGGTGGAGGAAGAGGGTGTTGTCGCGCCCCACCTCCTGGCGGAACTGTCGGATCGCTTCGAGAAAGGGCAGCGACTCGATGTCGCCCACGGTGCCGCCGATCTCGGTGATCACCACGTCGTGATCGGGGGCGAGGCGCCGGATCGCGGCCTTGATCTCGTCCGTGATGTGGGGAATCACCTGCACCGTGGAGCCCAGGTACTCGCCGCGCCGCTCCTTGGTGATCACGGAGAGGTAAATGCGTCCGGTGGTGACGTTGTTGACCTGGGAGAGGGAGCGGTCGATGAATCGCTCGTAGTGGCCGAGGTCGAGATCGGTCTCCGCGCCGTCATCGGTCACGTAGACCTCGCCGTGCTGGAACGGCGACATGGTGCCGGGGTCCACGTTGATGTAGGGATCGAACTTCTGGATCGTCACCTTGAGCCCGCGCTCGGCGAGCAGCCGGCCCAGGGACGCCGCCGCGATGCCCTTGCCGAGGGACGACACCACGCCGCCGGTCACGAAGATGTACTTCGTCGAGCTCACGGACTCACCTCCCGATAGCTTGGGGTCAGTTGTCGTTCGACCACGCGCGCGTCCTCGGCGGTATCCACGCCCGGCGCCGCCGCGCCGGCGAAGCAGGCCACGCCGATCGGAATGCCGGCGAGCAGGGGCCGCAGCTGCTCCAGCCGCTCCCACCGCTCTTCCGGCACCGGCGGCAATCTCACCCACCGCTCCAGGGCCTCCCGGGTGTAGCCGTAGACGCCCACGTGCTGATGGTAGCGGACCGTTCCGGTGCCGTCCCGGTCGAAGGGAATGGGCGCGCGGGAGAAGTAGAGGGCCCGCCCCGCCCTGTCGGTCACCACCTTCACCCGCGACGGATCGGAGGCGAGAGCGGGATCCAGGTCGCCCGCCGCAGTGCCGATGGGGTCGCCCTGCTCGAGCCGCGCCACCGTGCCGGTAAGCGCCTCGCGGGCCACCAGCGGCTCGTCGCCCTGCACATTTAGGATGAGGTCGTACCGCTTAAACTCTTTATTAGCAGCGACTTCCGCAACTCGCTCCGTACCAGTCTCGTGCCGGTCCGAAGTCATCACCGCCTCGTACCCTGCCCTCTCGACCACGGCCGCGATTTCGCGCGACTCGGTGGCGACGACGAGGCGATCGCAAAGTCGCGATTCGGCGACGCGGCGCACGACCCAGAGGATGAGGGGTTCGCCGGCGAGCGGGAGGAGGGGCTTCCGCGGGAGTCGGCTCGAGCCGAGCCGTGCCGGAATCACGCCAAGCAGGTGAGGCACAGGGGAAGATACAAAAGTCGTGCCGCCGCGTCTAGGTCGTCGCCTGCGCCACCCTCAAGAAGTTCTCCAGCAATCGTTTACCGTGCTCGGTCCCGATGGACTCAGGGTGGAATTGGACCCCGTACACGGGGTAATCCCGGTGCTTCATGGCCATGATCTCCCGGGTGCCGTCCTCCCCCGCGCTCCAGGCCGTCACCACCAGGTCGCGAGGAAGGCCTTTCGAGGATACGACCAGCGAGTGATACCGCATGGCGACGAGGGGCGAGGGAATCCCTTCGAACAACTCGTCCGCATCGTGGGTCACCGGGCAGGTTTTCCCGTGCATGAGCCGCTCGGCCCGGATCACCTTCCCGCCGAAGGCTTCGCCGATCGCCTGATGGCCGAGGCAGACGCCCAGCAAGGGAATCCGGCCGGCGCAGGCGCGGGCCAGGGGCACCGATATTCCCGCCTCGGCGGGCGTCTTGGGGCCCGGGGAAATCACGGCCGCGGTGGGCCGAAGCGCGAGCGCCTGCTCGACCGTCAACGCGTCGTTTCGATAGACGACGGGCCCCGCACCCAGCTCTCCGAAGTACTGGACCAGGTTGTACGTGAACGAGTCGTAGTTATCGAGGACGAGGAGCATTAGAGAAAAGATAGGCGGATAGACGGATAGGCGGATAGATCAGTCGGCCGGGGTCGGCGCCAGGGATCGCAGGCGTTCGCGGCGCCGCCGGAGGCGGATGGCGAAGGCCACGAGCGCCAGCGCCAGGCAAACCTCGACCAGCACCTTTTCGCCGTCCAAGGGGTCCACGGCGGCGTCTTTCAGGGTCGGGTCGGTCAGAATGCTGTGGACGTAGGCAAGGAGCGCCGCGCCATAGGCGCCGTAGTGGATCAGCTTCCAGGGCGCCCGGCCCATCTCCAGCCTGAAGTAGGACGTGACCACCACCACGACCAGGGCGTACAACCCGACCGCGCCGAGGACGTTGATCCACGGCTGTTTCGGCGCGTGGACCGGATAGATGATGTCGAGCACCCGGAACCCCGCGTCGCTCGAGGCGAGGAGCACGATGGGGTGGAGGAGGCACAGGCCGAGGGCGACGTAGCCGGTCCAGTTGTGCACCTTGAAGTAGTTGAAGCGACGGTGCGGCCAGTGGGTCCAGGGGTTGTAGCGCATCGAGAGCAGGACGCCCAACAGGAGATTGAGCGTCAGCACCGACAGCGCGACGAGGCCGATGTCGCTCGACAGATCGATCGCGGTCATCGGTCGAAGTCAGAGATTCACGTTGTCGAGCCAGAGGCGGGCGATCGCGCCGTGGCCCGCCACGGTGGGATGCACGCCATCCGCCGCCCAGTACGAAGGCGGCGCCCGGCGAATCAGCTCGTCGAACATGCGCTGGGCGGGGAGGAACCGCGCCCCCGCGCCCTCGGCCACCCGCCGCGCCGCGGCCCGCCGTTCGTCGAATTCCGGGAACCACTGGTCGGTGACGGAGCCGGTGTGGAGGACGAAAGGCTCGATCACCACCAGTTTGATGCCGGGGCGCGCGGCCCGGGTTTGATCGAGCAGCGCGGCGAAGCCGGACTCGTAGTCGCGGACGGTGCCGGTGTAGCCGTTCAGCAGCTTGTGCCAGAAGTCGTTGACGCCGATCAGGATGCTCAGCACGTCGGGTTGGAGATCGAGCGTGTCTCCCTGCCAGCGGGCGGCGAGATCGGGAACCTTGTTGCCGCTCACGCCGCGGTTCCAGATCTTGATCCCCTGCTCCGCGTGTGCGTGGAGGATGGACGCCGCGATGAGGAGCGGGTAACCGAGGCCGAGCGCGTCGGCCTGGTTGGGGTTCGCGTTCTCCCGCTTGCGGCCGGCGTCGGTAATCGAGTCGCCCTGAAACAGCACCACCGAGCCGGACTTCAGCCGCCCGCGGGGCGCGGGGAGCCGGAGGTCGCCGGCGAGGCCGGCCAGCGCCACGGTCGCTCCCGCCGACGCGAGGAAATCGCGGCGGGTGATGTCCGATGGAGTGTCGTCGCTCATGCAGACTCCTGTCCGTCGTTCCCCAGGGCCCGGAGCTCGTGCCAGGTCACCAGACCTCCCTCTACCGCGTCCCTGACCTGACGTTCCCGCGCGGTGAGATCGGCCGCGCCCGTCTTCACCTCCACGAAACGGACGCCGCGCAGGGTGCCCGCGGTCAGGCCGTCGAAGACGACGAAATCCACCGGAGACCCGAGGAAGCGGGCGTCCTTGGGATTGAACGGGAAGTCCGGAAAGTAGGGGGCGAGGTGTTCGAAGGCCTGCCCCGCCATGACCGCCCGGGCGCGAAGGAGGGTCTCCCGCCGGACGGCGCGGGTGTACGCCGCTTTCCACAACAGAAAGCCGAGCACCGCCGCCACCACCAGCGCGAGGCCGAGGAGCGCCGCCGAGAGGTTCAAGGACACGGATTCACGCGATTGAGAGAGTCAGATCGAGACCTCGCGCGCCCGCCCGCGCCCGCACCGCCTCGAGAGAGGGGACGCGGTGATCGGCGGCCGCCACCGCACCGGCCGGGTGGGTGGTGAGGAGGGCGATCACGCGCATTCCGGCCGCCTTCCCCGCCGCGACGCCGGGCGGCGAGTCTTCGAACACCACGCAGTCCGCCGCCTCGAGCCCGAGACGGCGCGCGCCGGTGAGATAACACTCGGGATCCGGCTTGCCGCGCTTCACCTCGTCTCCAGTGACGAAGACCGGCGGGACGGGGAGGCCGGCGACGCGGAGCCGGAGGGAAGCGATCGGCCGGCTGCCGGAGGTGACGATCCCCCAGGTTCCCGTGGGGAGCGCGGCGAGGAACGCCGCCGCGCCGGGTGCGGCCGTGAGGCCCGAGGTTTCCCGCTCTTCCAGCGCGTCCAGCACGGCGGCCTCCCGGGCGGAATCGAGGTGCGGCGCCACCAGGCGCAGCGTTTCCGAGGTTCGGCGGCCCTCGGCGACCCGGAGAAAGGGCTCGGCGTCCACGCCGCGCTCCCTGGCCCAGGCCCGCCAGACCAGCTGGAGCGCGGCGCTCGAGTCCACCAGCACGCCGTCCAGGTCGAAGAGAATCGCGCGACAGTGAATGAAGGAACGATACGAAAGCGGGCCGGCGACGCAATGTACTCGTCCGGAGCGCGGCCTCGGGGACCCGCGGCCCGGGCATCAGGGCGCGATCATTACGTCCACCCGCGAAGGGGCCCGCGCGGTCCGGTAGATCCGCTGGGTCGCGGCCCGGAAATCGGACGGCTTCGCCTCGAAGATGTTGGGCACGAAGGTCTGGGGATTCCGGTCATAGAGCGGGAACCAGGTGCTCTGCACCTGCACCATGATCCGGTGCCCCTTCAGGAAGCGGTAGTTCTGCTGGTGCAGGTCGATCCGGTACGGAAGGACCGCGTTGGCCTGAATGGGAAGCGCGCGCTCGAAGCCCTGGCGATAGCGGCCCCGGAAAATGTCGGACGACACCATCAGCTCGTATCCGCCCATTCGCGGCCGTCCCGGGACCGTGTCCGGGTAGACGTCGATGAGCTTCACCACCCAATCGGCGTCGGTGCCGGTGGTGGACGCGAAGAGCCGGGCGGTCACGTCTCCGGCGATCGTCACGTCGGAGTCCAGGGGCGCCGTTTCCCAGGAGAGCACGTCGGGCCGGTTCTGGACGAAGCGCTGGTCGGCGACGAGCCAGGTGTACCACTCGGAACCCTTGGGCGAATAGACCGGGGAGATCGGCCGCCGCCGATACGGCACCGGGTGCGCCGGGTCCGACACATAGCTGTCGAAGGCGCCGGTCCCCGTATCCGCGGGCGGATCGAAGGAGAGTTTGCCGCCGGCCCGGAAGTAGAGGCCCTGGGTGCGCGCGCCGCGGGGCGGCCAGCTGTCCCAGAAGCGCCAGCGGTTGTCGCCCGACTCGAAGGTCGCCGCCTCCTCGAGCGGCAGCGAATCGGTTCCCTTCAGATAATGATTGAAGAAGGGGACCAGGAGGTGCTCCCGGAACCAGCGCGACTGCGGTCCGCCGAAGGTGATCGCGCCCAGACTGTCGCCGCGCGGGCCGTTCCAGCCGCCGTGATTCCAGGGGCCCAGGGCGATGAAGTTGAGATGGGCGGAGTCGCTCCGCTCCAGAGTGCGATAGATCTCGAGGGGGCCGAAGAAGTCTTCCTGATCCCACCACCCGCCCACGGCGAGCGTGGGCACCGTGGTGTGGGTGAGCGTGCGCTCGGCGGCGCGGGCCTTCCAGTAGGCGTCGTAGGTGGGATGCGCGATGAACGCGGCCCAGGTCGGGAAGCGGCCGCGGACCACCGAGTCGGTGATGTTCTTCAGGGTCCCCCGCCGGAAGTACCAGTCGTACATGTCGTCGGCGCCGACGTCGAAGGTGCTGAACTGGGGGCTCGACTCCATGGACCAGACGTACTCCAGGCCGTAGGTCATCCGGAAGGCGCCGTTGTGGAAGAAGTCGTCGCCCAGCCAGGTGTCGGTCATCGGCGCCATGGGGACGGCGGCCTTCAGCGCGGGATGGGGGCGGACCTCCGACATTTCGGTCAGCCATCCGGGGTAGGATGTGCCGGCGGTGCCGACCCTGCCGTTGTTGTGGGCGACGTGATGGATGAGCCAGTCGATGGTGTCGTAGGTGTCGGAGCTCTCGTCGATGGCGGTGGTGTCGCCGGCGGCCCGCGCGGGCCGGTTCATCAGGAATTTTCCCTCCGACCGGTAGCGGCCGCGGATGTCCTCGAAGACGAAGATGTAGCGCTCGCGTGCGAGCTCGGTGAGCCACCCGCTGTGCCACCCGCCGGCGGCGCCATACGGCGTGCGCAGGAGCAGGATGGGGAGCGGCGCGGAGGTGTCGCGCGGCGCGAGGACCTCGGCGAAGAGGCGGACGCCGTCCCGCATCGGAATCATGGTGTCGGTGAGCACGTAGGCCGACTCCGGAATCCCCTGCCCGGCGACGGGGCTCGCCGCCAAGGCGCCGAGCAGGATCGCGAGTGCCAGAGGCCGGCGGGTGACCGTTGTCATGAACGTCTCCGATGGTGAATGGCGCGGCCGAAATCTAGGCCCTGCCGCCCTGGCCGTCAGGGTACGCGGCCGATCCGGCCCGCGAGCGGCCACGAGACCGTCCGCGGCGCCTCCGCCCCTCCCCAGGCGATCTCGAGCTCTTCCAGAAAGGGCCCCACCGGATCGGAGTGGCGTTCCGCGGTGAAGCGGGTCACCGCGGACCAGGTGCGCAGGTAGGCGCCGAACTCGATCAGGTTCCAGCGTCGCCCCATCTGCGCCGCGGGGAAGGTCAACTCCTGAAATGGGAAGTCGAAGGAGCGATATCCATCCTCGGTGTGACGGCGCTCCGGCGGCCAGAACGGTCCCACCGTCCCGCGGTAGAAGGCGAGCACCTGCTCGTCGATGCCGGGTGCGATGTGGCACAGCGCGTAGCACCAGATCGCGATGACGCCCTTGGGCCGAAGAACGCGGCGCGCCTCGGCGTAGAACGCGTGGCGGTCGAACCAATGCGCCGCCTGCGCCGCGGTCACCAGATCCACCGAGTTGGGGTCGAGCCCGCTGGCCCGTTCCGGCGCGACCCGATAGGTGACGCGCGGATGGCGCCGCGCTTCCGCGAGCTGGGCGGCGCTGGCGTCGGTGGCGGTGACCTGTGCGAAGTGTTCCGCGAGGCCGACCGCCGCCTGCCCGCTGCCGGTGCCGCAGTCCCACGCCGCGCGGTGCGCGGGGGCGAGAGCGGCGAGCGCGTTGAACAGCTCCGGGGGATAGTCGGGCCGCGCCCTCGCGTACTCGGCGGCGCGGGCCGAGAAATGGTCATGGAAGGTCACGCGCGGCGCGCCCCGGGCCGGGCCGCGAGCAGCGCCCAGGCCGCGAGGCAGGCGTTCTTTTCCTCCGCCCGCCAGCGGCCGTCGAGGTCGCGGCCGAGCGCCGTCGCCACGGCGCGGAGCCGCGCGGGAGGGCGGCGCAGAATGGCGCCGGCCCAGGTCGGGAGATCCCGTTCCACGATCGCGAACGGCCGGACGCCCCGGGTCACGAGCGCGTCCGCGAGGGCGGTCCGGAAAAGCCGGCCCTCCGCTGCGTGCGCCCGGATGTGAGGATTCCCGATCGCCGCGGGGTCGATGTCGCTGCCGACCACGAGGGCGGCGCGGGCAAGGTGGAGCCCGCGGTGGCGCCGGAGCAGGTCGGTCACCGACCGCCGGGCCGACGCTCGAATGATTCGGGTCAGCCGGCGAATCCGGGCCGGATCGGTCTGCTCCCGGCCGCGGCCCGCGTGATGGGGCTGGCGGGTGCCGGGCACCGCCGGATCCGACAAGAGCACGGTCCCGTGCTCGAGCACGCGCGGCCCGCCGGGTTCGAGCGCGACCAGGACCTCGACGGCCCACCCGGACTTCACCCGAAAGCCGAGCGCGACCCGCGCGCGGGTGGAGGTCAATGTGGGGTCAGCCCGTCCAGGAGGTCCATCTGGTTCGACAGCCGCCGGGCCGTCTGCGGGAACCAGCGGCGCCGCCGCGCGGGCAGACGGTTGAAGAAGAGACGCACCCGCAGCCTGATGAGCTCGTGGTCCGCCACGCTCCAACGGGTGAGCCGGGGGTGCCGGCGGTAGGAGAGATGGGCGAGCATGATGTGGAGGGCCTCCCGCCGGCGCGCCTGGCGCTTCGTGAGACGAGGTGCCAGGCGGTTCCAGATCGCGGGATCGCGAAAGTAGTGCTCGGCGAGGATGACGTCGGGCCGGGTGCCCTTGGTGGGGTGGAAGAACTCGAGCAGCGCCCGGTAATGGACGCCCCAGGCTTCGAGGAGCGCGCGCCGGAGGAGCGGATCCGCGCCGGCCTCGGCCGGACGCCGGAGTCGCTCCCCCGTTCCCAGCACCATCTCCATCTCGTGATCCACGTGCCGGGCGGCCCGGCGCAGGACCTTGCGTGAGGGCATGGAGGAATTTGCGCGTGCCCGCGGCCTACTGTCCGCCCTCGTACTTGAACGAGACTTTGACCTTGGCGCGGTAGGCCTGGATCTTGCCGTCCTTGAGCTGCATGTCGAGCTGAGAGATTTCGGCCACGCGGAGGTCCCGCAGCGTTTGGGCGGCGCGTTTCACCGCCGCGGCGGCGGCCTTCTCCCAGGACTCGCTGCTCGTGCCCACCAGCTCGATGACTTTGTAGACGCTCTCCGCCATGGCAGACTCCCCTTGTCTTGAGGTAGCGCGGAATCAGTCGCCGGTGGGCGTGACGCCCGCCGGCTCGACCATCAGGATTACGGTGCGCTCCGGCGCCCGGGTGCGGTGCACCACGCCGTGAGGGACGGTGAAGCCCTGGCGCGGCGCGAGCTCGACGGTCCGTCCCTCGAGATCGATCAGGAGCCGCCCCGAGATCACGTAGAAGAATTCGTCTTCCTTGTCGTGCTTGTGCCAGTGGTATTCGCCCTGGATGACGCCCATCCGGACCACGCTCTCGTTCACCCGGCAGAGGGTCTGATTCCACCAGCGGTCCGTGCAGGCGTCGGCGAGGGCTCCCAGGTCCACGAGCTCGAGGGGGCCGCGGAGCACGTTGAGCCGGGTGACGTACGGGTATTCCTTCGCGTCAGGCACCGGTTGGCCCCTTGTCGAAGATCGTGCCCCAGGGCACCGGCTCGTGCACCATGACGAAAAACGTCGCGGCGGCGTACTGCAGGAGGTCGATCCGGAATTCCCCGCCCAGCGCGTGCATCACGAGACCCGCGAGGAAGACGACCAAGAGGATCGATCCGCCGATCCGTACCGTTCGGGGGATGAGGAACAGCACGGCGCCCAGCGCCTCGACGGACCCGAGAAGCGCGAGATGGAAGTGCGACGCGTGGTCCAGAGCTCCCTGCTCCACGTGACGGAGAGTTTCGTAGCTGCCGAAGAAAATGGTGATGCCGAGGGTGAGCCAGAGCGCGAGAAAGGCGAGCGCTCGGGTGCGCGGTGCGATCGTCATGGAAGAGAAGGTAGCCCGCATCGCGGGCCGCCGCTCCCCCGCCGGAACCCGGAAGGCACGGAATGTGTTATGGTGGGATACGAGGAGCGAACATGTCCATCCGACCGATCAAGCGCATCGTGCAGTCCCAGCCTACCATCGAAGGCGCCGGCGTGAAGCTCCGCCGCGCGTTCGGATTCGGCAAGACCGGGGACTTCGACCCCTTCCTCCTGCTCGACGACTTTCGCAACGAGCGCCCGGAGGATTACGTCGCCGGATTTCCCTGGCATCCGCACCGGGGCATCGAGACCATCACGTACGTGCTGAAGGGGAGCGTCGCCCACGGCGACAGCCTCGGCAACCGCGGCGCGATGGGCCCGGGCGACGTGCAGTGGATGACGGCGGGGAGCGGAATCCTGCACCAGGAGATGCCCAAGGGCGACGACCAGGGGCGGATGCACGGCTTCCAGCTCTGGGCCAATCTCCCCTCCGCGCTCAAGATGACGGACCCGCGCTATCAGGACATCGTGTCCAAGGACATTCCCGAGGTGACCGACGACGACGGGACCACGGTGCGCGTGATCTGCGGGGACTTCTGGGGCAAGAAGGGCCCCGTGGACGGCGTGGCGGCCGAGCCGCGCTACCTCGATGTCTTCGTGCCGACGGGGACGAAAAAGACCCTTCCGGTCGGGAGCTCGCGGAACGCCTTCGCGTACGTATTCGACGGATCCGGGAATTTCCGCGACGCGTCGGCGCCGCGCGGCGTGCTGACGGAATCGGTCGGCACCGAGGCGACAGACGTGCCGCCGCGGATCGATGAGACCGGAAACCGGTCTCTCGTCCTGTTCGACTCGGGGGACGACGTCACGGTGCAGGCCGGCGATCAGGGGATCCGCTTCCTCCTGGTGTCGGGGAAGCCGCTGGAGGAACCGGTGGCGTGGTACGGGCCGATCGTGATGAACACCGAGGCGCAACTCCGCGAAGCCTACTCGGAACTCCGCGACGGGACCTTCATCAAGCACTCCTAGCGGGGCGGCGGCGGCGCGTCACGGCCGTTCCGTCAGGCCCTGACCTCCGCCGATCCGGCCGGCCCGGCCGCTGTCGCCTGGCGCCGGTCCGGCGCGGGCGCGAGCCGCGGCTCGGCGCCGAGCCAGTAGAGCCCGTTCGCCATGATGCAGAACCCGGTGGACGCGAACCAGATCATCGCACCGCCCACGAAGGCGGTGAACGCGAGGAACCACGGGCTCACCGCGATCGACAGCACCGACGCGATCGAGATGTTGATCCCCACCGCGAGATAAATCCGCCGCTCCAGATACCAGCGGTCGGTCTGCATGAAGTACCAGTTCCCCCGCCCCGGATCGGTGCGGCCCAGCATCGGCGTGAAGCCGAGCCGGGAGAGAATGTTGCCGACCACGCAGAACCCCGTGAGCGCGACCGTGACGGAGGCGACGCCGGTGGCGATCACCAGCAGGATCCAGTAGGGCTGGACCCACAGCGCGAGCGCGGTCGAGAGCAGCAGCACGAACCCGGCGATCAGCCAGACGGTACGCTCGATGTACCACCGGTCGGTGGGAACGATGTAGACGCCGGAGCGCAGGGCCATGGTTCCTCCTTGGAGCATCAAGCATGAGCCGGACCGGCGCGCCGCGCCAGGCCACGCTTCATGAAGACGCCCGCGACCGGAACAGCACGTGCGGGATGCCGTCGTGCAGGATTTCCCGCTCGAAGACCATTCCCACTTTCTCCATGACCCGCTGGGATCCGAGGTTGAAGGGCCGGGTGATCGCCACGATCGACGGGAAGCCCAGCGCCCCGTGGCCCTGCCGCACGCATTCACGGGCGATTTCGGTCGCGAGACCGCGCCCCCAGAATTCCTTCACGAAGGCGTAGCCGACTTCGATCTCGTCGGTCCCCTCGACCTCGAGGTGCCGCAGCACCGCCCGCCCCGCCACCCTCCGATCGACAGCATCCCGGAGCACCCAGAGCCCGAAGCCGAAATCGGTCCAGTGCCGGAGGTTCCGCGCCAGGTAGGCCGCGGTGACCGCCTCCTCGCGGGGCCCGCCCATCATTCCCATCAAGTCGGGATCGCGGTCCTGGCGGCGGATGTCGTCAGCGTGGGCCAGCGTCAGGCGCTCGGCGAGGAGACGCTGGGTGCGGAAGGAGTCGGGAAAGGGCACGCGCGCCAGGCGGTGATGTCCCCGGTCACGCCCCGGGTTCGGCGAATGCGGGGCTCACCCGTTTCTAAAATCCCCGCTCGTCGGCGGTCGGGCCGTAGGTCGACGGCACCGGCACGTCGAGAAGCCGGAGGTACACGGTGAGCTGTCCGCGGTGATGGATCAGGTGATTGATGTGCTGCCGCACCACGGCGCCGCGGGGCATGGTGAAGAGCGCCTGACCCCCGTGCTTCAGCGACCAAGGGGCCGAGAAATCGGCGTCCTTGGCGGCGGCGAGCGCCTTGCGGGCGGCCGCGACGTTCTGGTCGAAGGCCGCGAGCAGGGCCGGGGTCGGCTCGGTGCTGTAGCCGGGCGCCCCGGCGAGGTCCAGGTGCGGCTCCCGGAGCATGGGTACCGTCCATCCGGGCATCCGTGCCACCAGCTGCGCGAGATGCCCGATGCTGAAGGACTTGGGATGCGGCTTCCAGTCCGCCTTGTCGCTCGGCACCCGCGCCAGGACCTTGCGGGTAGTGGCCATTTCCTGATCGAACTCGGGGAGGAGACTCTCGGCGATTGACATGAGGGCACCGTGGTGATGAGAAAACCGGTCGCGGTGGCCGGACGCCCCCCCGGAGGACGGCGCCCGGCCATCAGGTCATTGATCCCGGCTCAGTTCTGTGCGCTCGCCAGCTCCTCCACCGTCGCGGCGAGGGTGTGCACCTTGGCCTGATCGGCGGCCCCCGACGCTTCCCCGTGGAGCTGGGTGGCGAGGGCGCTCAGCGCGTCCTTGCGCTGTTGTCCCGAAAGGTGCTCGGCGCGCGAGAGCGCCCGCCGGATGGAGGCCACGCTGTCGGCGGCGAGGCCGTTGCCGCGCGCCAGCTGGTCGAGATACGCCCCCGCCAGCACGAAGCTCGCCGGCCAGACGAATTTCGGCTGGTCCTGAGTGTTGAAGTAGGCGAGGTGGACGGTCTTCGCCGCCTCGATCTCGTTCCGCGAGAGGAAGCCGCTGGGCTTGAGCGCGAAGATGTCGAGCCCGCGCGCGATCTCCGAGCTCACGATCACCCCGTTGTACCAGTACGCGGACCAGGAGCCGCCCCCCACGGGCTTCAAGGTGTCCACCGGGCCGCGGTCGAAGAACGCGATCTCCTTCGGGTGCGCCGCGTCGGTCCAGTCGAAGACCGAAATTCCGCCCTGGTACCAGGCCTGCACCATCACGTCCCGGCCGGGGATCGGAATCAGGGAGCCGTTGTGCGCCACGCAGTTCTCGAACTGGGTCTGCGGCGCCAGCATCTTGTAGTAGCTCTGGAACTTCATGGTGTCGTTGACGAGCGTGAAGATGGCGTCGGCGCCCCACTCGTGGCGGTCCGTGGCGCGGCACTTGGGCTGGCCGCCCCCGCCCCACTCGTCGGAGAAGAGGAGCTTGGTGCCGTCGTTGTTGAACGTCGCCGAGTGCCAGTAGGAGAAGTTGGAATCGGAGACGGCGTCCAGGCGGACCGGGTGCGCGGCGTCGCGAATGTCGAGCAGGAGGCCGTAGCCCGCGCAGGCGCCGCCCGCCAGGCCGATCGCCGGATAGACGGTGATGTCGTGGCACTGGGAGGGGCCGGGGCGGATGCCGTTCGGTCCCGGAGGCGGCGGGCCGAAGCGCGCGTCGATGATCCCCTGGAGCGCGCCGCGCAGGCTGGTGCTGTCGGCCGCGGTGGGCGCGCCGCTGCCGCCGCGCGCCTTCACGACGCTGTCCAGCATCGGATTGACGAAGCCCGGGCCCAGCACGATGTCGAGGCCGTTGAACTTGACGGTGAAGCCGCCGGCGGCCCGCGCCGAGTCGGCCATCCGCGCGGCGCGCGCCACGTCTTCCGGCGCCTCGGCGTGCGTCATCGGCTGCACCAGATCGTTGAAGATCCGGGGCGAGCTCACGATCGCCGCCTGGGTCGGAGCGGCGAGGGGAACCTTGATCACCTCGATCCGGAAGAGCGCCGAGTTCGGATCCTGATCGGGCGTGAGCTTGGAACACCCGGCAAGTTCGCTGGGGGACCGTACGCCGGCCGACCCCGAAATGTAGACGTAGACGTTGGCCGTGTCCTTGGGATCGATCACCACGGTGTGGGTGTGCGATCCGCGGCAGGTCTGCACGTTCGCGATGTACCTGGGATTGGTGATGTCCGAGATGTCGAAGATCCGGATCCCGCGGAGCCGGTCCGCGCTCACCGAGTCGTGCACGCCCTGGGTGCCGCAGTCGAGGCGGCCGCCCTGCCCCTCGCCGGAGACGAAGAGGAGATTTCTGTAGACCGACACGTCGCTCTGCGAGGCCGGGCAGAGATAGGCGGTTTTCAGGACCGGTTTCGCGGGATTGGTGATGTCCCAGACCTGATAGCCGTTGTAGTTCCCCTGAATGGCGTAGGGGCCGCTGAAGGCCAGGTCGGAGTTGGTGACGCCCTTGAACTTCTCGGAGGGCTGGGTTTCGGACAGCACCTTCAGGTTCCAGGAGGCCTCGCCGGCGTTCATCAGGCCGGGGCGCAGCCCCACCCGCGGATCGGGATTGGGCGCGACGGTGGACATGTTGTTCCCGCCGGCGCAGGCCAAAGCGAGCAGACCGGCCGCGAGCGACAGGGTACGAACCGGGAACGTGTGACTCATGGCGGATTCCTGTGAAGGGTTGGTGAGAGGTGAGCGGGAGCGCGCCGTCACTGGCCGGATTCCCCGGGGAGCCCCATCAGCATGCGCTCCATGCGGGTGATCTCGGTGGTCTGATCGGCGTAGACGTCGGAAGCGAACTTGAACACCACCTCTTCTTCTCCGCCGCCGGGCGAGCCGAAGAGCTGGTTGACCATGGTGACCGCGCCCCGGTGATGCTGGATCATGAACGTGAGAAAGAGGCGGTCGAAGTCGGAGCCGCGGGCGCTGTCGAGCTGGGCGAGCTGAGCGGGCGAGAGCATCCCCGGCATCATCATCGAGTGCGGCATCCCGGGCATGTTGTCGTGCGACGCGTCGCCGTCGGGGACCGGGAGGTGCCGGTCGCGCAGCCAGCGCTGCATCATCACGATCTCGTCGTGCTGGGCCACCACGATCCGGTCGCAGAGGGTGTGGACCGAGGGGCTCGCGCCGTGACTTCCGGCCCACCCCGCGATCAGCACCGCCTGGGCGTGGTGGCTGATCATCCCGGTCATGAAGTAGACGTCGGCGTCGGTGAAGTGCATTCGGCTGGAATCGGCCTGGGCGGCCGAGCCGGTGGATCCGATCGCCCGGGGCTCGGCCGCCGGCGGCTGCGAGCCGTGGGTGGCGCCGGCGCACCCGAACGCGGCGACGAGGAGCGCGGCGGCGCAGGCGGACGGGAACGGTGTCTTCATCGCGAACCTCTCCTCATGGAATCCGGTTCGACCGTTTGCAGCCCATACGATAGATGGATAGGCGGGGGCCCGCGAGGGTTGCGTCGCTCGCCTAGCGCGGGGGCGCCTGATAGAGGCCCACGAGGTTTCCCGCCGGGTCGCGAATCAGCGCATAGGCGTCACCCCCGGGGCCGATCGCGGTGCGTGGAGCGGCGATCTCGCCGCCCTTCGCGGCCACTTTCTTGAGAGTGGCCTCGATGCTGTCCACCATCACGTAGGTCACGATCCCGGCGTCCCGCATCGGGGGCCGGCCCCGGACCCAGGTGCCGCTGACCGCCCCGGTCGTGTCGTCGAAGGCGACGGCGCCGTCGCCGCGCTTTCGCGTCGCCCATCCGAAGACCGCGGTGTAGAACGCGGCCGACCGCTCGACGTCGGCGGCGGGGATTTCCACGTAGCAGATCTTGCCGTCAGGCACGGGAGATCCTCATCGCGCCGGCAGGTCCACGTTCGCGGTCACCTGCGAGTAGTCGGTGAACTCGACCGGGGCGAGACACTCCGGGTACAGGATGGACGCGAACTTCTTGACCTCCGCCGACTCGGAGTGGGCCCGATCGGCGGCCGCGTCGCGGAACACGAAGATATGCACGAATCGCGTCGGGTGCCCGGGCTCCTGCCAGACCTCGTAGCGGAGGGTCCCCGGCTCCCTGGCGCGCACGTATGCCACGAATTCGTGGATGGCGGCGAGACACTTCTGGAGTGCGGCGGGCCGCACCTCGTAACGCGCTAGCTGGCGGATGGGAGCGCTCGACGCGGGCGACTGGGCCATGAAGAAAACTCCCGGATGGCGTTGTGGAGCGGGACGACCCGGCGGCACGAAACTATCCCGGGGCCGCGCGCCCCGTCAGGCCGGGGTGACGGTGTGCGTGTCAGGAAGTGGTGAAGGGTCGCTCCGCAGGATCGCGTAGAGCATCTGGTCCACGATCTTCCCGTCCTTGACGGCGCTCTCCCGCATCCGGCCCTCCGCGCGATACCCCGCCTTTTCCAGCACCCGCATGGAGGCGGGATTCCACGCGAAGGGCACGGCCCAGATCCGCCGCAGCTCCGGGTGCTCGCGGAAGGCGTGAGCGGTCACGGCCTGGAGCGCGGCGGTCATGATGCCCCGCCCCCAGAACGGGACGCCCAGCCAGTAACCGATTTCGGCCCCCACCCGCTCCACGTCGCCGTGCAGGGTGTAGCCGATCCCGCCCGCCGCCTGCCCGGCGACCGCGATGGCGAAGTAGGTGCGGGGCGACATCGCCGCGGCGCGCTCGAGAAACGCGTGCGCGTCGGCGACGCCATAGGGGTGGGGAAAGGCGTCCCGGAGGTTGAGCCAGATCCGCCGGTCGTTGGCATACCGGGCGAGCGACGGCGCGTCGTCGGGGCTCCAGTCGCGGACGACGCAGTCCGGGAGCCGGATCAGCACCCGTCACTGCGCCTTGAAGTTGAACGGCAACTCGATCATCACCCGAACGGCGCGCCCCTTGACGCGACCACCCCGGTGAGGGCACTCGCCAGGAGGAATCGCGCCGGGCCTCGCATTTCACGCCGGCCCTTCCAGGAACTCCACCACGCCGCTCTCGAGGGAATATTCCGCGCCCACCACGCGCACGCCATCCTCGCGGATGAGCTGCTCGAGGAGGGGCGAGCCGTGGCGGAGATGGTGAACCGACGCTTCGACGTTGGCGCGCACCGCGGCCTTCACCAGGCTCTCCTCATTGCGTCCGGCGGGTGTGCGGAGGAGTCCTTCCACCGACGGCCGGACCCGGTCCACGATGGACCGGAGGTTGGCCGACCGGGTCTCGCCGGGGCGGCGCAGCTCCTCCACGGTGGCGAGAATCGCGCCGCACTGGGTGTGACCGAGCACCACGACCAGCCGGGTCCCGTACCGCGCCGCCGCAAACTCCACGCTCCCCACCTGCGATGGCGCCACGATGTTTCCGGCGACCCGGATCACGAAGAGATCGCCCAGTCCCTGATCGAACACGATTTCGGCCGGCACCCGTGAATCGGAACAGCCGAGGATGATCGCGAAGGGTTGCTGGCCCGCGGCGAGCTCGGCCAGCCGGCTGCGACTCACCAGGGGCTCCGAGCCGCGGGCGTTGGAGACGAAACGGTGATTTCCTTCCTGCAGCCGCCGCAGGGCGTCGTTCGCGGATACCGGCACCGTCAGCCCGCGGCCGCGTGCTCGCCGCGCACGTGCAGGGAGCGGAAGAGGACGCGCGAGACCCGCGCCACGTCGTCCACGGCGTGGTTGAACGCGGCTTCGTTGACCTGAGAGGGCGCGCGAAAGCCGCTGATCTTGCGGATGAATTGCAGCGCCGCATCGTGCAGCTCGGCGTCGGTCGGCGGATGATCGGGATGGCGAAGGCGCTTGATGTTGCGGCACATGGTTCTCTGCCCCGTAACTGAGGTGTGAGCGACCGGCTGAGGAGTCGCGTGGGCGCTACGAACAGTAAAACGGGAGCGTGTCGGTGAACACGTCACCCACCGCGAGCGTGAGCGTGGTGTCGGGCCAGACGAATCCGCCCGGCACCTGGGCGCCGATCCGATGGGCGCCGGCCGAAACGTGGAACCCTCGGGACGTCAGGTGTTCGGGCGCGAGATTCACCACGAAGGTGTCGCTGCCCACGGCCACGCTGTCGATGGAGAACACGGCGGCGATGTAGGAGCTGCAGAGCGGCGCGTCGATCCGGTAGTAGACGGTGGCGCCGGGGGCGACCGGATCCTTGGCGCAGGCGGCGAGTCCCGCGAGGGCGACGATCGTGATCAGGCGGCGCGGAGTCATCGAGGCTCCCCCGCGAAGGTCGCGATCCACGCCGGCCTATCCTTCAATCTTGTAGATCTCGCGGCGTCCGCCTTCGACGAGATCGTGGTAGTCCTTCTCGGCCACGAGGGTCCAGTAGCGCTCGGCGCAGAAGTCGGTCATCACCCGCATCTCGGGCATCCCGGCCTTGGTGGCGATCTTGTTCATCGCCAGGAACTTCTCGACCAGCGGGCGCACCTTGCCGGGCTTGCAGTACATCACTTCGCGAACGAGGAGCACGGGGACCTCCGGCGGCTTAGGGGTTCTGACGCGCGATCTGGACGACGCCGCCTTCGTTCGCGATCAGGGCCGCGCCCCCGGCGGTGAAGGCGATGTGGCGCGGTATGCCCCCGGTGTTGATGGTGCCGGCGACCCCGCGATACGCGGTGCCGAACACCGTGATCGTGCCCTGGGCGCTTTGCGCGATCCAGAGCTGGGACCCCGAGGGATTGAGCGCGAGACCGAACGCGCCGGGCACCGTGACCGAGTCCACCCGCTCAAGGGTCGCGAGGTCATAGATGCCCAGCCATCCACTCTCGTTCGCGACGTAAAGCAGCGCGCCGTCCGGCGAAATCGCGAGGTCCTGCGGCCGTCCACCCATCGCGATGGCCCGGTGCACCGAATCCGTCGCCGTGTTGATCTCGGTGAGCGTCCCCGTGGTGTTGCTCACCCAGAGCCGGGAACCGTCGGGCGTGAGCGCCACGCCGTTCAAGACCCCGGTGACGCTTATCGGAGAATGTACGGTGGTCCCGTTGGACGGGTCGAGGACCAGGACGGCCCC
>DASSQQ010000134.1:0-11852 GCA_035702425.1 Gemmatimonadales bacterium | reverse complement strand
CCGGGTCGAGCGGATTCTCGGGGGGCTCGGCGACTGCGCAGCGCTGGAGCACTGCACCGCCGCCGAGGCGCCCGTCGAGAACGAAGCGACGCGATGCGTGGCCGCCTCAGCGGCCGCGTTAAGCGTTTAGTGGCAGGTGTTGCTGTTGCTGCCTTCGGTGCACTGATCGCGGACCGGGCCGGTGGAGTCGGCGCAGGCGGCGACGGTGGACGCCGCGAAGGAGACGAGCAGGGCGACGAAGAGCAGGCGGGCGTAGCGGGCCATTGAAGCCTCCGTTGGAGAGTGGCAAAAACGACCAAATGTCCTCCCCAAAATTGGCTCGCGGGCCCCGAACCTTTAGGTCATTTTTGTTGCACCATAGGGCGGAAATGCGGCATTCATGCTCGTATTAGCTGCTATACCGGACCTTCAGCTCCTGAAACTGAGGCGCGCCGCGGCGGAGCGCTTCGCCTTCGCGCGCGCGGCCAGCTGGGGGGAGGCCCTGGACGTCATCCGGAACCGGCCGGTGGAGCTCGCCGTGGTGGACCCGGCCCTGGGGGGCCGCGCCTCCACCCAGGAGATCGAGCGCCTCCGGGTGCTCTTTCCCTCGCTCCCGTTCATCGTCTACACCTCGCTGACCCCCGCGACCGCCACCGCGCTCCTCGCCCTGGGCCAGCACCGGATCCGCCACGTGGTGTTCACCCGCTACGATGACCACCCGGCCCGGCTCCGCGACGTCCTGGCCGACGAGGAGGCCCGCGCCTCCTCGCAACAGCTGGTGGACGAGCTGGCCGACGCGCTCTCCCCGCTCCCGGCCGAGCTCAAGTGGGTGCTCGAGACCACCCTCCGGGCGCCCGCCGAGACCCAGACCGTACAGCAGGTAGCGGCGCGGGCCCGCGTGGACCGCTCCACCTGCGCCCGCTGGTTCACCCGCACCGGCCTGCCCTCGCCCAAGCTGTTCCTCGCGGCGGCGCGGGTGCTCTACGCGCACCGGCTGCTGCAGGATCCCGGGTTCACCATCGAGGACGTGACCCGCCGGCTCGGCTACGCCCGCGCCAAGACCCTGCAACAGCACGCCCGATCGTTCCTGGGTGTCACCCTGGGCGAGATGCGGCTCTCGCTCTCCACCGCGGAAGCGGTGGAGATCGTGGCCCAGCGCTTCCTGCGGCGCGCTCAGCGGGCACAGATCTCGGCCTCGTGAGCATCCCCCCGCCCCGGCCGCCGCTCGTCCTGGTGGTGGACGACGAAGCCCCGCTACGGCGGGTGCTCGACCGCGCCCTGACCCGCGCGGGATTCCGGGTGATGGCGGTGAGCACCGCCGAGGGCGCGTACGAATTCCTCTGCTCCGATCAGGCCGACGCTCTGCTCCTCGACATCCACCTGCCGACGATGTCTGGGCTCGCCCTCTATCTCGCGATCGTGCATCAATGGCCCCGGCTTCAGGGCCGGGTGGCCATCATGTCGGGGGACGCGGACGCGGAGGAAGTGTCCGCCTGGCTCTCCCGCCATAACTGCGCCGTGCTCAAGAAGCCGTTCGACCTGGACCAGGTGGTGCGATGGGTTACGCGCGCGCTCGAAACGCGCGACCGCGAGGCGGGCCAGGCCTGACGCCATGACCGTCACGCCGCAGCACGATCCGCTCCACATTCTCCGGGAGTACCGCGGCCTCTCCCCGTGGAATCTCCGCGACCTGACCACGCTGGTGGGCGCGGCGCTCGAGGCCTCGGCCGTCACGCCGATCAACGCCGCCGCCCGCGCCCAGCCCTCGGAGCGCACGGTCCGGTTTTACGTGACCCGCGGCCTGGTGGCGCCCCCGGAAGGCCGCGGCACCGCCGCCACCTACTCCTACCGGCATTTCCTCCAGCTCCTGTGGATCAAGCTCCGGCAGATGGAGGGCGCCACCCTGGCCGCGATCACCAAGGAAATGCAGGACCTGACGGGCGACGTGCTGGAGCGGCGCGCGGCCGCCGCCCTGGGCGCGTCGCTGCCCACGCCGGACCGGCTCACCCTTCGCGCCACCGGTGAAGCGCCGCGGGGGCGCTCCGGGCGCGCGCTCGCGGCCTGGCTGGCGCAGGACGTGCCGCCCGACGGCGCGGCGCCGAGCGACTGGCGCCGGGTCCCGGTCGCACCGGGCGTCGAGGTGCACTTCGCCGCCACCCACCCCCTGTTGCGCGGCGGCGCGGACCTCGCCGCGGTCGCCGACGCCGTTCGCACCGCTCTCTCCAAGCTCGGGACTCAGCTCCCGAGCTGACCCTCGTCACCCTCCAGCGCGGGAGCACCGATGGGCTCGTGGATTCTCATAGCCGCGGTCGTGCTACTCGGCCTGTGGCTCGTCTCCGCCTATAACGGCCTGATCTCGCTCAAGAATCAGACGCTGAATGCCTTCAAGCAGATCGACGTCCAGCTGAAGCGCCGCCACGACCTCATTCCCAACCTGGTGAACGCGGTGAAGGGCGCCATGGACTTCGAAAAGAGCACCCTTGAGGCGGTGATCCAGGCCCGCAATCAGGCGGTCAAGGTCAACGCCCAGGGCCCGGACGCCATCAAGCAGATCGGTCAGGCCGAGAACGCGCTCTCCTCGGCCCTCTCCAAGCTGATGGTGGTGGTGGAGCGGTATCCGGACCTGAAGGCGACCGGTAACGTGGCGCAGCTGCAGGAAGAGCTGACCTCGACCGAGAACAAGGTGTCGTTCGCCCGCCAGCTCTACAACGACACCGCGACGCAGTACAACACCAGGCAGCAGCAATTCCCCACCAGCCTCGTGGCCGGGATGGCGCGCGCCACGCCGGCGGACCTCTGGGAAATCGAGGATCAGGGGGACCGCGCCGTGCCCCAGGTCGACTTCAGCAAGCCGAAGGCGTGAGCGACGCGCCGGCTCTCACCCTCTTTCAGCAGCAGGAGTCGAACCGCCGCCGCACCGTCCTGCTGATCGCCGGATTCGTGCTCTTCTTCGCCTGGCTCGGCTTCGGCGGGGATTATCTGTACTCGGCGTACACGGCGCCCCTGCCGCCCCCGGAGCAGCACCACGTCTGGTGGTTCGGGATCATCCTCACGATCGTGGGCGCGGGGCTCGCCACTTACGCGTACCGCACCGGGCCGGACAAGGTGCTCTGGTCCACCGGCGCCTGGGAAGTCATCGTGCCCACCGACGACAAGCAGCACCAGCTGGTGAACGTGGTGGAGGAAATGGCGATCGCCGCCGGGATCCCGCGGCCCCGGATCTGGATCATCCCCGATCCCGATCCCAACGCCTTCGCCACCGGCCTCGATCCCCTGCACTCGCACATCGCGGTCACCCAGGGGCTGCTCGACCTCTGCAGCCGGGACGAGCTGCAGGGCGTGATCGGGCACGAGATGGGGCACATCAAGAACCTGGACGTGCGTCTCATGACCACCCTCGCCGCGGTCGTGGGCGCCGTCATCCTGATTCACAACGGGCTCTCACAGGTGCTGCGCGGCGGGGTCCGGGTGGGCGGGAGCGGAGGCGGCGGCCGGGGGTTTTCCGGCAAACGCGGGGGCGGCGGCGGTCCCATACTCATCATCCTGCTCGTGGTCTGGGTGATCTCCTGGATTCTGGCTCCGATCATCACCCAGCTGCTCGCGATGGCCGTCAGCCGCCAGCGCGAATACCAGGCGGACGCGATGGGCGCCCAGTTCACCCGCAACCCCATGGCCCTCGCCTCGGCGCTGCAGAAAATCGAAGCCGCCGACGCCCCCACCACCCACATTCACGCCGGCGCGGCGCACCTCTGCATCGCCGATCCCCTGGGACGCCAGCTCGGTACCAAGGAAGGCGGCTTCGCCGACGTCTTCGCCACCCACCCGCCGATGGCCAAACGCATCACCATCCTCAAGGGGATGGGCTACGCCCAGGCCAAGAAGGAGGGAGGCGCGGTCGCGTGACCGGCTGGCTCGCGCGCCGCGCCCTTCGCACCCTCCACGAATTCCGCACCCGGCTGGCGCGCTATCATCTGCAGGGGCGGCGACAGGTCAAGGACGTCCTGCTGGGCGACGCCGAGATCGCCGCCGCGGTGCGCGCCCACGCCGCGGATCACGCGATGCCCGAGGACCGCGTCTGGCGCCGGGTCCGCGAGTATGTGAACGAGATCGTCCCCTACCTGAACGTCCTCTCCTATTACAAGCTGGGCTACAACGCGGCGAAGATCCTCGTCAACCTCCTGTACAAGGTGAGCGTGGATTACCAGGACGAGGCGAGCCTCGAGCGCATCCCGCGGGGCGACGTCGTCGTCTACCTGATGAACCACCGGTCCAACGCGGACTACGTGGTGGTCGCCTACGTCCTCGCCCGCGGGGTGCACGTGTCCTACGCCGTGGGCGAGTGGGCCCGCGCCTGGCCCCTCGAGTACGTCTTCAAGTCGTTCGGGGCCTACTTCGTCCGGCGCCGCTACCGGGAGCCGCTGTATCACGCGGTGCTCGAGCGCTACGTCCAGCTCATCACCCGGAACGGCGTGACCCAGGGAATTTTTCCCGAGGGAGGCCTCTCCCGCGACGGGCGCCTCCGGGAGCCCAAACTCGGCCTGCTCGACTACATCTGCCGCACGCTGCGGGACCCGACCTTCAGCGCCGACATCTGGTTCGTTCCGGTGGCGCTGAATTACGACCGGGTCCTCGAAGACCGCTCCCTGATCCGCGAGCTGGTGGATCAGGGGCGGCGGCCGGGAAGGATCCTGCAGCTCTTCACCGTCGCCGACTACGTGCTACGCAACACGGCACGCCTCCTCCTGGGACGGCTCAAACGCTACGGACGCGCGGCGGTCAATTTCGGCACTCCGGTGTCCCTCCGGGCCTGGCTCGCCGGAGAACCGGCCGGGCTCCTCGACTGGCCACGGGAGCGGCGACTCCCCGAGCTGGAGCGCTTCGCCCGGGAGATGCTGGAGCGGATCGGGGCGATCATTCCGGTCACGCCGGTGCCGCTCGCCGCGGCCGCCCTGCTCTCCTTCGAGCAGAGCGTCATCCCCCGCGCCGCCCTGCTCGAGCGGATGGACGAGCTTCGCGAGCGGCTGCGCGAGGTGAACGGCAAAGTGGTGCGCGGCGGCGCGCGCATCGCGGAGATCTGGGACCGGGCCTGGCGGATGTTGAAGATGCGCCGGCTGGTGGTGGCGGAGGGCGACAGCCTGGTGGTGCTCCCCGGGGGGCGGCCCCTGCTCGAGTATTACGCCAACTCCATCGCCCACCTGGTTCCCATCCGCGGGCCCCGCCTTCCCTTCCACAAGGAGCACGACCGCGAGACCGACCTGCCGCGCCTCAAGCGCCTCGACCCCTGACGCGCGATTTCGGTCCGGGCGGCAACAGCGCGACGCACCCCCCGCGGAACCCGGCGCCCTATATTGGCGGCGATGCCCGAAATCCTCGACCTGCCGTCACTGCGCACCGGCGCCCGGGTGCAGGACACGCTCCTCGTCCGGGAGGTGGAGCTTCGCCACTACGAGGGCGGGGCTTACACCGTCCTGACCCTCGGCAACGCGAGCGGCGTGATCGAGAGCGCTCCCTTCTGGGACCGGGAGCAGGACGCGGTACAGGGAATCCGCACGGGCCACGCGGTGCAGGTGATCGGCGAGGTCGGGGACTACCGCGGGAAGCGCCAGCTGAAGGTCGCCTCCCTGCGCCTGCTTCCCGCGGGAAGCGTAGACCTCGCGGCGTTGCTCCCGTCGGTCGGGGATGTCTCGCGTTACTGGGAGACCCTGGACGGGTGGCGGGCCGAGATCGCCAAGCCGCGCCTCGCGCGGGTGCTCGCGCTGTTTTATGACGACCAGGAGTTCCGGGCGAGGTACCAGCGCTGCCCCGCGAGCCTCACCGGCCACCACGCCGCGCTGGGCGGCCTGCTGCAGCACACGGTCGAGGTGGCGGCGATCGCCCGTACCATCGGCCGGGCGAGCGGCGCCGACGGCGAGCTGGTGCTCGCGGGCGTGCTGCTGCACGACATCGGGAAGGTCGAGGCGTACCGCTGGGACGGCGTCTTCGAAGCCACCGACGCGGGACATCTCCTGGGCCACGTGGTCCTCGGCGCCCGGATGCTCGATCGGCGCCTGGATGCCGTCACGCCCGCCCCCTGCACCGATCTCGAGCGCGGCCTTCTCCTTCACCTCATTCTGGCGCATCACGGCAAACTCGAGTTCGGGAGTCCGGTCCAGCCGCTGACGCTCGAGGCGGAAGTGCTCCACTGGGCCGACAACGCGAGCGCGCGCACCCGGAGCATGGCCGACGCGCTCCGCGACGCGGTGGCCTTCGGCGAGGGGCTCGTGTCCCAGCGTCGAGTGTGGGAGCTCGACCACCGGCGCCCGTATCGCGGCGTCAGTGACTGGGGAGCGTAACGGCCCGCGTCAGCAACTCGCGAATGACCCGCGCGGCCCGGTCGATCTGTTCTGTGGTCAGGTGCAAGAGCTCCCGCACTACGAACGGATCCTCTTCCAGGCCGGCGAGCTGAGCCGCGCAGCGAGCGACGCAGAGCGCGTTGTTCACCTCGGCGACGGCGGCGGCGCGAGCGAGGGCCGGCGAATCCGGCATGCGAAGAAAGGGCGTCACGAGGGCGAAGGTAGGGCCGCCGGACGCCCGGAGCGTCACCCGATTTCCGTACGCAGCGGGCATTTTCCTGCGGCGGGCCGCGAGCGGGCGGATGGGGAAAAAAAAACGAAGCCCCCGGGACGCCGTCTGGGCCGCCCGGGGGCTCCGCGCACCAGCTACCCGGAGCCGGGGGATTGCTCCCTCCGTTCTTCATCCTGTCGCCGCCGGTTGACTGTTGCGTCAGTCGGTAGGGCGGACAGGAGCTCCGGCTTCCATCCCCAAGCAGCCTGGCCGGGCCGCAAGGTTCGCTGATGCGAGTGCTGCGGGTCAGATCGGGTCGCGGACCGACCTTCCGCACTGCACACCGAGGCACCACGTCGGCGTGGACGGGACAACGCGACTGGCCCCGCCTGCCTGAGCCGGAGAGACTCTCCCGGATCGCGGGACGCCTGAGCCCTTGTTTGCGTCGGCGTCCTCCCCGGAATTTCCGCTCAAGCCCGCCACCGAGGCGTGGTAGAGACGCTGGGTCCCCACCCTTCCCTCTGCGGCGCGTGGAGACAATATAGGGGGGCGCGGAAATCGCGCAAGTGCCGATGTTTCTTCGGGTTAGCTCACTGGGATGTGCACGGGATGTGGACAGTAACCGGTGACCCCGGTGACGCTTGGCGCGGTCCTCCACACGATGTGGAGTTGTGAATCCACACCGTCCACGTCTCCACAAACGTCCTACGAGCTGTAGCGGAGGCCGATCGCGGCGACGTAGGTCTGGATCTCGTACTCGTAGGCCCGGAGGACGTTCTCGATCTGCTGCAGACGATAGGGGCCCCAGGCCCGCAGGCTGTCGGATCGGGTGTACCAATAACCGGGGTCGAACTCCTTCTCGCAGCGGGCCAGCGTCGCGCGCAGGTCGCCGAGCCGCCGCTCGACCCGCGCCCGCGTCGCGACCGGCGTTCCCCGCTCGCGGGGCTGGGCGGAGAGGAGGGAGTCGAGCGCGGTGGCGGGCGGAATGGCGCCGGCACAGGCCGAGCGTACGGCCTGGGACCGCGCGACCACCAGGTCCGGGGAGGCCGCGCCGAGGTCCCTGCGGAAGGCGGCGGCGCTGCGACGGACCGCGCGCACCGAGTCGCGGGTAGTGAAAATCGCCCGGGTCAGCGCCGCACGGGCGGCGCTGTCGGGGCTCTGGGACGCGAGCGCGGCCCAAAGCAGGAACGCGGTTTGGATCATGTCGTCAGGTGTCGATGCCGACTTCGCAGTAGCAGTAGGGATCGTCCGGGGCCCCGGGGAGAAAGAGGAACCCCGCGCCCGACGTGGCGAACCAGCCCGCGACGAGCTGATTGGAGTGCTTGCCCGCGGGCTCGGCGTACAGCGCCTGCATCCAGCGCCGGATGTGGCGGAGCTCGGGGGCCCGGCGCGCGAGCAGCGACAGCACCGCGCCGGTCCCTTGCGTGGCGCGGATGAAGTGCGCCACGGCGTGCCCCCGCTCGGCGAAGGAATAGGCGCGGACGCCGGGCTCGTCATACAGGAGCAGCGCCTCGTAGGGGTCGGCGGGCGGGGCGTCCATGCGGGGCCCGAAGTACATGAACGCGCGCTCGTCACCGGTGCGGCGCTCGACCACCACCGCGGCGTTGTCGGTGCCGAGGCGCGCCGCGTGAATCAGGTCGTCGTCGGCCAGGATCCCGACCGCCCCGGTCCACTCCAGGGCCGCGAGGGCCTGGTCGAGCGGGCAGCCGACGGCGTCGTCATAGGCCAGGAGGCGCGGTGCCTCCGCCGCGCGCTGAAAGAAATGCGCGAGGGCGTCAGCCCGATCCTCGAAAGTCTTGACGATGCGAGAGGTTGCGGGAACCGACATAACGGGATTATAACCCTAGCCGGAGTCCCCTGACAGAGGAGCGGCGCGATGCGGGCGGCGGTACTGGTTGGTGGTTTGGTGTTTCTAGCTGCGCCGCTTCTGGCGCAACAGGACAGCACCAAGACCGACAGCGCAAAGGCCGACAGCGTGAAGGCCGAATCGGTCGCGACGGTGCCGGCGCCCCCCACGCCCGCCCAGGAGCGGTACCTGGAGGGGCTCTCGACGGCGGGACGGGGAATCGCCCAGATCAAGAGCGGGATCGCGCGGGTAGCGAACGCGGTGAACTCGGACACCGCCCGCCTCCGCAGCGCGGGCAGGATTCTGGCGGGATACTGCGCGACCGGCCACGGCTACATGTCCCGGGGCCGGGCCACCATGGACGCGAAAGCCTACGAGGACTCGACCCGCCAGAAGGCCCGGGCGCTAATGGTCCAGATCGACTCCCTGCTGCGCGCGGCGCCGGAGTGCGAACAAAACGCGGCGCAGAATCCGGCGCCGGCCGCCGCGGTCTTGCTGCAGCGCATCCGCGCCTACGAGGCGGCGTTGCGGGACTTCCGGACCGCGATCGGGCTCCCCAACCGGCAGTAGTGGCTAGTTATTGTCTAGATGATGTCGTGATATTGTTCGTCCAGCAAACAGGGGACATTTCACTCACAAGGCGTTCTGGGCGCGAGGGTTCAGCCGTTATTGACAGCTTGCAACGTGAACCCTACCTTTTGCGCCGGTTCAAGCAATAGTGGCACATGTCACGGCAATGACTGCGCACACCGCGAGGACCAAGCTGCACGTCTCGCGGTTTTTGTTTGAGCCCGTCTCTGGTCGCGGTGGCCAGGGCCGATCATTTCCGGGGCAGTGCCCCCTCGTTCCGAGGATGCAACGGTATGGCTAAGGGTAAGGTGAAGTGGTTCAACGACGCGAAGGGCTTTGGCTTTATCGCGCAGGAGTCGGGTCCGGACGTGTTCGTCCACTTCACGGCGATTCAGGCCGAGGGTTTCCGGAGCCTCGCCGAGGGTGACAACGTGGAATTCGAGGTCGCCCAGGGTCCCAAGGGTTTGCAGGCGCAGAACGTCCGCAAAGTCTGAACGGCCGCGGATCGCGTGAGGCGGGCCCGGATTACCGGGCCCGCTTCATTTTGGTATATTGGGAACCATGCGGAGCTTGTTCCTGGCGCTCGCGGCGCTGATCCCCGCGACGCGCGCCGCGCAGACCCCCGCCCGCCCCACGGCCCCGGCGCCCACGCCCCTCGTGTACCGCGGCTTCACGCCCGGCATGACGTACCTGGACTTCGTGGTCCGCGCGCAGAGCCTCGCCCGCGCCGATACCCTGCGGTGCGACACCTCTCCCCACACCGCGCAGGTGATGGACTGCGGGTTGCGCATCAAGGATCCCGCGGACGGGGCCACCTTCTTCCTCAGCGCGAACGTGATCGAGGGACGAACCTCGGTGGTGTCGTTCAAGGACTCAGGGGGCGTGGCGGTCGTCCAGAACGCGCAGCGGGATCTCGAGCGCCGGTTCGGGCCCGCGCCCAAACGGGAGCGCGGGATGTGGGAGTGGCAGGCCGGGCGGCGGTTTGTGCGCCTCACCTGGCGCGGGAAGGCCGACTGGCGGGTGGCGTCCATCACGCTCAACGACCGCGACGTGATGGACCGGATCACCCACTACCTGCCGCCCCGCGCCCACTAGCGACCGGGGCTACCGGGCGAGCAGGCGATCCACCAGCGCGGTGACCCCCGGAGCACCCACGATCAGCGGCATCCACCGCGGCGGAATCCCCACCTCTCCATAGCGCGCGCCGGTGAGCGCCCCGGCAAGCGCCGCGTTGCCGTCGGTGTCGCCGCCCGCCTGGGCCAGGTACACCAGCGTGTCCTCCAGCGCGCGATCGTGCAGGGTGAACCAGAACCCGGTTTCCACCGCGTGCACCACGTAGCCCATCTCGCCCGGCACCGCGATCGGCAAGTCTTCCTGCTGCTCCCGCGGCACGCGCCGCAAGGCTTCGAGAAGGGGGCGCGGCGCGTGGTCCTCGAGCCGGTGCACCACTTCGTCCACGAAATAGAGATTGCCGTGCAGCAGCTCCCGGGCCGCGAGGCACACCGCGGCGGCACCCCACATGGAACGGGGGTCGGCGTCGGTGAGGGCCGCCTGCTGGGTGGCGGCGCGGATCAGGCGGTCGGCATTGTCGTGAAAGCGGATCGCGATCGGGAGACAGCGGGTTACGGTGCTCGCGGCCGCGCCGCGCTTGGTCTCGTCGGCGCGCGATTGGCGTCCAGCTTCGAAGGGCTCGGTGCCGCGGTCGATCAGGCGCAAGGCGCCGCGGGTGCCGGCGTCGAGCCCGCGTCCATCCTTCTTCATCCACCGCACCCAGCGTTCGGCGACGTCCGCGGCGTCGAACTCCCCGCGTTCCACCAGCGACTCCGCGAGCAGGAGCGCGAGCGCGGCCGGCGCGCCGTAAGGGGAGTTCTTGGGAGGGGCCGGAGGATCCCAGACGCCGTCAGGGAATTCGGCCCGGATGGCTTCGGGGGTGCCGAGCCGGGCCGTGTGGGTGCCAAGCTGGCTCCCCGCGACGAGCCCGAGCATGGCGGCGCGGGCGCGGGTGGCGATATCCGGCGGGGCGGGCTGTTGCGCCATTGCGGCATTAAGCTAGCGGGGCGAGCGGATGTCCGCATACCCGGCCGCCGTTAACTTCCCCCATGCCCCTTCCGCTCCTGATCGGCCTCTGGGCCGCGGCCGCCTACGGCGTTCTGGCGGCGGGCGCCTGGGCCCTGCAGGAACGGATCGCCTTTCCGGCGCCCCGGGCTCCGCTCCCGGACCCCAGGGCGGCGGGGCTCGATCTGGGCCAGCGCCTCGAGCTCGTGACCCCCTCCGGAATCCGCCTCGCCGGCTGGTACCTCCCGGCGCCGGCCCCCGAGAGGCCCCGCGGGCCCGGCCTCCTCTGGTGCTACGGGAACGGCGAGACCATCGCGGCCATCGCCTCCACGCTCGGTCACTTTCAGCCCCGCAGCGCGGCGCTCCTCGTGGTCGACTACCCGGGGTATGGCGCGAGCGGAGGCCGGGCCACCGAGGCGTCCCTCGCGGAAGCCGCCGACACCGCCTACCGGGCCCTGGCGGAGCGGCAAGATGTCGACCCGCGGCGGATCTACGTCTACGGCCGCTCGCTGGGCGCCGCGGTGGCGACCCGGGTGGCGGCGACGCACCCGGTCGCCGGTCTGGTGCTGGAGTCGCCGTTCACCAGCGCCTGGGCGATGGCGCGGCGCCACTACGCGTTCTTCCCCCGCCCTCTGCTCCGGCTCTCGCTCGACAACCTGACCGCGATCAGGCGGGTGCGCTGCCCGGTGCTGGTGTTTCACGGCACCCGCGACCGGGTGGCGCCGATCGCGATGGGGCACGCGGTGGCCGCCGCGGCGGCGAACGCGACCGCGACCCGGTTGACCGTCCCGATGTGCAGCACGCGCGTCTCGGCGTCGCCGGCGGCGTCCGTCGCCAGCACCCCGATCGTGTTCATGCC
>DASSQQ010000133.1:0-3182 GCA_035702425.1 Gemmatimonadales bacterium | reverse complement strand
CACCTTGGGCGCCACCTTGTACTCGGCGCGGATGGAGCGGATCGCGGAGATCGCTTCCTGCACCCGCCCGAACCCCGCGGAGCCGTCCAGTCGCTCGAGTTTCGCGTGGACCGCGGGCCACGGGGCGCCGGCGAGCAGCTCGCCCGCCTTGCGACCCGGGAGCTTCTGCCACAGCTCCTCGGTAATGAACGGGACGACCGGGTGGAGGAGCCGCAGCGCGACGTCGAAACAATGCGCGAGGACGGCGTGCGCCGCGTCGATGGAGCCGGGTTCTCCCGTCGCGGCGGAGGCCCGCCGGGCCGCCGCTCCGGGAGACCCCGCCTCCATCGTCAGGCGCGGCTTCACCGCCTCGACGTACCAGTCCGCGAGATCGCCCCACGCCAGCTGATAGGCGAGCCTGGCGCCGTCATCGAGGCGGAACTCGGCCAACGCGTGAGTCACCTGTTCGATCGCGTGCTGGGTGCGCGCCAGGATCCACTGATCGGCGAGGGTGAGCGTCGCGAAGTCGAGCTGCTCGACCGGCGTCACCCGCTCCGGAAGCTGGGCCAGGATGAATCGCCCGATGTTCCAGAGCTTGTTCGCGAAATTGCGGCCCGGCGCGAAGGTGGTCTCGAGATCGTCGGGGTCCAGGGTCAGGTCCTGGCCCAGGGCGGTGTTGGCGACCGTGGTCCAGCGCAGCGCGTCGGCGCCGAATTCCTTCACCACGTCCAGCGGATCGATGCCGTTGCCCAGGGACTTGGACATCTTGCGGTGCTTCGTGTCCCGCACCGTGCCGGTCAGGTACACGGTGGCGAAGGGCACCCGCCCCATGAAGTGGATCCCGGCCATGATCATCCGCGCCACCCAGAAGAAAAGAATCTCAGGCGCGGTGACCAGGGTGTGGCCCGGATAGAAGTGCTGCAGGTCTGCCGTCTGGTCGGGCCAGCCCATGGTGGAGAAGGGCCAGAGCCAGGACGAGAACCAGGTGTCGAGCACGTCGGGATCCTGCTCGACCTTGCCGCCGCACTTCGGGCACCGCGCCGGATCCTCGCGGTCGGCCCACTGATGCTTGCACTTGGTGCAGGTGAAGACCGGCACCCGATGTCCCCACCAGAGCTGGCGCGAGATGTTCCAGTCCCGTATTCCCGTCATCCAGTTCTCGAAGGTGGCGCGCCAGCGCTCCGGCACGAACCGCACTTCGCCGCGGCGGTAGGCCGCGAGCGCCGGCCCGGCGAGCGCCGCCATTTTCACGAACCACTGATCGGAGAGCCGCGGCTCCACCACCGAGTCACAGCGGTAGCAATAGCGCACCGAGTGCCTATGGGTCTCGGTCTTCGCGAGGAGGCCCTGGGCCTCGAGCATCTTGACGATCTTCTTCCTCGCGACGAAGCGGTCGAGCCCCGCGAGCTCTGCCGGCACCCGCGCTTCACCGTCCGTCCGCGCGTCGCCTCCTCGTCCCTCGCCTTTGTCCTGGTCTCCCATCTTGCCGTCTTCGGTCATGATGATCGGCATCGCCAGCCGGTGCCGCAGGCCGATCTCGAAGTCGCTCGCGTCGTGCGCGGGAGTGACTTTCACGAACCCGGTGCCGAACTCGCGGTCCACACTCTCGTCGGCGAGGATGGGGACCAGCACCTTCGCGATCGGAACCCGCACCTGCTTGCCGATGAAGCCCCGCCCGCGCGGATCGTCGGGATGGACCACGATCGCGGTGTCGCCCAGCATCGTCTCCGGGCGCGTGGTGGCCACCGTCACCTGTCCGCTCCCGTCCGCGAGCGGGTAGTGGATGTAGTAGAGCGTGCCGTTGGTCTCGCGGAATTCGGCTTCCTCGTCCGACAGGGACGTGAGACAGCGGGGGCACCAGTGGATCACCCGGTGGCCGCGGTAAATCAGTCCTTCGTCCCAGAGGCGCACGAACACTTCGCGCACCGCGCGCGAGAGCTCGGGCGAGAAGGTGTAGCGGGTGCGGGTCCAGTCGCAGGAACAGCCGATCACCTTGAGCTGCTCCAGAATCACGGCCCCGGTTTCGGCCACGAACCGCTTCACTCGCTCCACGAAAGCCTCGCGGCCCAGGTCGAAGCGGGTTTTCCCTTCCTGGGCGAGGAGCTTCTCCACCACGTTCTGGGTCGCGATTCCGGCGTGATCGGTGCCCGGGAGCCAGAGCGTCTCCCGGCCCCGCATCCGTTCGAAACGGATCAGGACGTCCTGGATGACGTCGTTCAGGCCGTGCCCCATGTGCAGGACCGCGGTCACGTTGGGGGGCGGGATGACGATGACGTAGGGCTCCTTGGGCGAATCGGCGTGCGCGGTGAAGAGGCCCGCATCCTGCCAGCGCTGGTAAAGCGCCCGCTCGACCGCGTGCGGATCGTATTGCGGAGGGAGGGAGAAGGAGGGCTGCGCCATGGCCATAAAATAGACGGGTCGACGGGCGGGCGGGCAGGCCAAGGCTCCCCATGCGCCCGTTCCAACCTTTCCCGGCCCCGAGCCATCCAACACTCCAATCCCTTCGGCGAGCGGTGATGCTGCGCAGCCTCCTGTCGGCCCTTGGTCTCGCGATCGCGACGCTGTCGCCCGTCGGGGCCCAGCAGGTCCCGACCACGGGCTTTCAGGCCGACCTCGACTCCCTCGTCGCCCGCGTGATCCGGATTCACCCCCGTCCCTGGGCGCACACCTCGAGAGAAGGGTTCCTCCGGCAAGCGGAGGCTCTGCGCGCGACGGCGACGGCGGACACCGACGACCGGGTGCTGGCGGGCATCATGCGCCTCACCGCGTCACTCGAGGACGGCCACACCTCCATCACCGACCTGGGACCGGCGGGAGGGAAGTGGTATCCGGTTCGCTTCTATCTCTTCTCGGACGGTCTCTGGATCACGGCGGTCACGCCCGAGCATCAGGAGCTGGCCGGCGCGCGGGTCCTGCGTTTGGGAAGCACCGCGGCCGACTCCGCGGTGGCCCGGGTCCTGCCCCTCTTCTCGGCCGATAACGAATGGGGACGGCGGGAGGGCGCCGCGCTCCTCGCCAACGCCGTGCTCGAGCGCGCCCTCGACATCGTGTCCCAGGAGGATTCGCTCCTGTTGGAGACGACGAAGGGCCGCGCCACGCTGCGCGCCATCGCCACCGGCAACGGGGACGTGTCCTGGTGGCAGTACGGTGAGATCTCCGGGCCTCCCGGCACCCATCTCGTCACCGCGTTCGGTGGGCGGGAC
>DASSQQ010000132.1:0-3651 GCA_035702425.1 Gemmatimonadales bacterium | reverse complement strand
CCAGTGCGCAGCCGCGCCAGGCCCGGCTGGGACAGAACGCCCTCAATCCCGAGATCTCCGTCACCGGCGACATCCGCGCCGGCGCCTTCCACCCGGGACCCCAGGCCGGCACCTTCGACGCCCGCGAGTTCGAGGTCGGCTTCCAGTCGGCGCTCGATCCTTACACCACGGCCAAGATCTTCGCCAGCTTCGAAGACGGCGCAGCCAGCATCGAGGAGGGCTACCTCTACTTCCCGGTGCTGCCCGGCGGCTTCCGGCTCGACATCGGCCGCTTCCGCGAGGACGTCGGCGAGCTGAACCGCTGGCACCTGCACGCGCTGCCCGAGACGGAGTATCCGCTCGCGCTCCGCGCCTACACCGGTGGCGACGGACTCTCCGCGGCGGGCGCCTCGCTCTACTGGGCCGCGCCGACCGGCGGCGTCGCGGGGACGCACGAGCTCTACGCCCAGGTCACCCGCGGGAACGACGATACCCTGTTCCTCGGCAGTCACAAAGCCGCGTTCCTCGGACACGTCAACAATTTCTGGCAGCTCACGCCGTCCACCTACGCGCAGGTCGGCCTCTCGGCGCTGTACGGCACCAACCCGGCCGCGATCGCCGACACCACGGGCCGCACCGTCGGCCTGAAGACGCTGTTGACGGGCCTCGATTTCCGCCTCACCTGGCGGCCTCCCGCCCAGGCCCTCTATCACGAGATGGACCTGCGGGGCGAGTTGTTCGTCCTGCGCCGCGACACCTCGGGCGTCGCCGGCGCGCGCCGCCTCGGCGGCTACGTGGACTTGACCTACAAGCTGAGCCAGCGCTGGATCGCCGGCGTGCGCGGCGACTACGTCGAGTCGCCGGCCTTCGGCGACATCACCCGCGCGGTGGTCCCGTCGCTCACCTACTGGGAGAGCGAGTGGGTCTTCCTGCGCGCCGAGTTCCTCCACCAGCGCGGTCTGGAGCGCGATCCGCTCGGCACTCCGTTCGCCGTCAACACCAACCGGCTCGCCTTCCAGGCGGTCTGGGCGATCGGTCCCCACAAACACGAGATCTACTGACATGCTGCCACTCTTCGGATTCATTCTCGGCGTCGTCGCGGCCCCCGCGCCGGCCCCGCGTCACCTGGCGTCGGGCGTCAAGGTCGTGACGTCGCTCACCACCTACGCCGCCATCGCCCGCGAGATCGTGGGCGACAAGGGCTCGGTCAGCTCCATCGCGGTGGGCGACGAGAATCCGCACTACGTCCAGCCCAAGCCCAGCTTCGTGCCCCTGCTCGCGCAGGCCGACGTCTTCGTCACCACCGGGCTCGATCTCGAGCTCTGGGTTCCCGCGCTCCTCGACAAGGCCGGCAACCCCAAGGTCACCGAGGGCGGCACGGGATACGTCGCGGCGTACGCGGGGATCCATCTGCTCGACGTGCCGACCAGCTTCTCCCGCACCCAGGGCGACATCCACGTCTTCGGCAACCCGCACATCTGGACCGGCCCCCTCAACGCGGTGCAGATCGCCCGCAACATCCTCACCGGCCTCAAGCGCGTGGACGCACCCAACACGGCGTACTACACGCAGCGGGAAAGGGATTTCGAGGACCGCCTCTATCGGGCGCTCTACGGCGACGACCTGGTCAAGCTGCTGACGGGAGAGACGCTGGCCGGCCTGGACGATCAGGGCAAACTGCTCGACTTCCTGCAGACCAAGTCCTACCAGGGGTCCCCACTGATCAACCGGCTGGGCGGCTGGCTGAAGCAGGGCCTCGCGTTCCGGGGCAAGCAGGTGGCGTGCTACCATAAGGAATGGGACTACTTCTCCAGGGAGTTCGGGCTCCCCTGCATGGATTACATCGAGCCCAAGCCCGGGATTCCGCCGACTCCGAAGCACGTGCAGGAAGTGATTCAGGAGATGAAGGACCAGCACGTGCAGGTGCTCCTGTCCACGTCGTACTATGACCACGACCAGGTGGAGCAGGTGGCCGAGCGCACCGGCGCCCGGGCGGTGATCGTGCCGTCCAACACCGGCGGCGCGCCGGGCGTGGACACCTACTTCGACCTCATCAACCTCTGGATCTCGGAGCTGTCGCGCGCCTTCGGCGCCGGCGGCGCCGGGGCCCAGTAACCCGCGGAGGGCCGGTGAGCGGTCTCCAATTGATGCTGCCCCCGTTCGTCGCCTGCATGGTGCTGGTGGCGATGCTCTCGTACCTCGGACTTCACGTGATCGCGCGGGAGGTCATCTTCGTAGACCTCTCGCTCGCGCAAATGGCCGCGCTGGGCAGTCTCTCGGCCCTGCTCTTCCACGTGGACCCCGATTCCAACACGGCCTACATGTTCGCGCTCACCGCCACGGCGCTGGGCGCGTTCCTGTTCGCGCTCACCCGCGGCTCCGGCGGCACCAGCCGGGTCCCGCAGGAGGCGTTCATCGGCATCGTCTACGTCGTGGCCTCGGCCGCCGCGGTGCTGGTCGCGGACAAGGTGCCGGGCGGCGGCGAAGCGGTGGAGAAAACGCTGGTCGGGAGCCTGCTCTGGGTCACCTGGCCGCAGATCGTCAAGCTGGCGCTGGTGTACGCCGGGCTGGGCGCCTTTCAGTATATCTTCCGGAAGCGTTTCCTCACCATTTCCTTCCACCCCGAGGAGGCCACGCGAAACGGATGGCGCGTCCGGTGGTGGGATTTCCTGTTCTACCTCGCCTTCGGCGTGGTGATCACGCTCGCGGTGCCGCTGGCCGGCGTGCTGATGGTGTTCAGCTTCCTGGTGGTGCCGGCGGTGACGGCGAACCTCTTCACCGGGAACAAGCGCACCCTGGCGCTCATCTCCTGGAGCACCGGGGCCCTGGCCTCCGCCGTCGGCCTCTGGCTTTCGTACAGGGCCGACCTCCCCACCGGCCCCCTCATCGTCTGCATGTACGGACTGCTGTTGCTGGTGGCGGGCGCCCTCCGGCGAATGGGGGTCGGAGGAGCGCAGGCCGCGGCGTGATCGGACGCGCGTGGCGCGCCGCCGGCGTCGCGATTCTCGTCGCGGCGCCGCTGCCGGCGCAGGTGGGCGTGCGGATCTCGCTGGGCCTGCGCTACTCGTCGGATCTGGTTCGCGATTCGATCGTCACGCCGTTCGACGTGCGGCCGGCGCTCGCGCCCGCGGCGAGCGTCGCGCTCGCCCTCCCCCTCGAGAAGGGCTGGACCGCGCTCGCCACGCTCGACGGCTCTCGCTCCACGCTCCACCGCGTCGACGCGACCGGATCGGTGGCGCTCCAGCAGCTCACCACCCTGGCGTTCACCGTGGGGTTCGAGCGCCCGATCATCCCCCGCCTCTCCGGGGAGGTCGGTCTGGGCGGCGTGCGCTACTCGCCCAGCGCCGAGACCGGCGTGTTCAAGGACGGAAATCCGTCCATCGCCGGCCTGGTTCTGGTCCAGGTGAACTACGCGCCTCCGCTCCCCGGGCCCTTCCGGCGGTGCGCCCTGTCCCTGCGCTACGATCTCCATCAATTCATCACCACCGCCCTGCGCGCCGAGGGCTTCCAGGATTCGCGCGCGGTGCACCGCTTCACCCTGGGGGTGACCGCCGCCCTCGGAGCGGCGCCGTGACGCGCCGGGTGCTGATCGCCGCCCTGCTCGCCGGCGCGCTCGCGGCCTGCGGCGAACCGACCGTACCGGTTCGGGATTGCGCCGGATGTGCGTACACC
>DASSQQ010000131.1:0-21458 GCA_035702425.1 Gemmatimonadales bacterium | reverse complement strand
CAGCCACAGGCAGACGGTGAAGCCAAAAGAATGGAAGAAAGGAAGAATGCCCAGCAGCTTGTCATGTTCATCAAAATAGAAGACCTGCGTCATCTGCCGGATGTTGGAGATGATGTTGTGATGGGTGAGCATCACGCCCTTCGGCTCGCCCGTGGTCCCCGAGGTGTAAATCAGCGTCGCCAGGGTCTCCGGCCGCGCCGTGAGGGCATCGGCGCGGAAGCGCGCGGCGTCGTCGCCGGCCTTGCGGCCCAGGGCCTCCACTTCGGCGAGGGTCATCGCGCCGTCCCGCTTCGCGGCGGAGTCGAACACCACGACCTGCCGCAGCGCGGGGAGCGCCCCCCGCACTTCGAACACCTTCGCCGCCTGCTCCGCCGTGGAACAGCAAATCACCGCGCACCCCGAGTCCTTCCACATGTACTCCGCCTGCTTGGCGGGCAGGGTGGGGTAGATGGGGACGTCCGCCGCCTCGAGCGCGAGGCAGGCGAAATCGGTGAGCGCCCACTCGGGGCGGTTCTCGGAGAGGATGGACACCCGGTCGCCGGGCTTGACGCCCAGGGAACGCAGGCCCAGCGCGATCGCCTGGACCCGGTCCGCCGCCTCGCGGTGGGTGATCGGCTTCCAGACGCCGTCCACCTTGGACCGGAACGCCGGAGGCGTGTCTCGGGGATAGCGGTCCACGGCGGCATAGAACAGCTCGGTGAGCGTCTTGGCGTCTATGGGTTGAACTCCACGACGAACGTGAGGGGGGATCCGGCCACGGTGGTGCCGACGGCGTGCTGGGCGCTGGCGGTGACGACCACGGTATCGGGAAGTGTCCCGGAGAGCAACCGCACCCGCACCGGCGCGACGCCGGCGCCGTCGGTCTTGACGGTATCGGTCGTGACCACGGCGTGTGAAGTGTCGTCGGTGACGAGCGTTACGCTCCCGCCGCCGGACGAGGTGATGCTGAAGACCACCGGCCGCCCGGCGAGCGGAATCGCGGAGCCGGGGCTCGTGCTCGTGTCTTCGAGCGCCACCTTGATCGTGTCCGAGAGCGAATCGGGGGTGCCGACGCTCACGCTGTCGGAGTCGGACGAGACCGCGAGAATGGTGTCCGCCTGCGGGGAGACGAGAATGGTGACCGGCGAGGAAATGAGATTGTCGGCGCGGGCCACCAGGCGGCCCGAGGGAGGATTCTTGCCGACCGTGACGCCGGTGGCGCCGTCCACCACCAGCAGGTTGGCGGTGTCCAGCGTGGCCCAGCGCACCAGGGCGGTGATGGTGTCGCCCGCGCCGTCCAGCGCGGCGGCGGTGGGGCGGATGGTGTCGCCCTCTTCCACCTTCCCCGAGTCCGGAACCGTGATGGAGATGGCGAAGACGCCGCTGGTGTCGAGCGAGGTACACGCGGCCGCGAGGATCACCAGCGCGATCCCGGCGAGCCGGGCGCCGGCGTTCAGGGTGCCTCGGGCGACAGCGTGGGCGTGACGCCCAGGTCCCGGAGCGCCTGCGTGGCGTGCTCCACCCATTTCTGCGCGTCGGGACCCTTGGGCGGCTGAGCGAGAAAGGCCTTGAGGTGTTGCGCCGCGCCATCGGGGTCGCCGCGCTTCAGGAGGAGAAAGCCCAGCCCGTAATGCGCGCCGGCGAGCGCCTCGTCGAGCTCCAGCGCGCGGCGGTAGTGCCGGATCGCCTCGTCGATGCGGCCCAGCTTGGTGAAGGCGATCGCCATGTTCTGGAGGATGCGGGCGTCCTGGGGATGATCGCGGAGGGCGAGACGGTACGACGTCAAGGCCGCGTCGTAATCGCCTTGCCGCTCCAGCGCGAGAGCCTCGTTCAAGTAATCGAGGCGCTGGGGTTGGAGCTCGTCGGCGGACGAGCCACCGAGGAGTCGGCGCCAGAAACCCATGCGGCGAAAATAGCTTGCGGCTACGCCATTTAGCAATGTAGCTTGACCCGATGCCCCCCGTTCGCCCCACCCCTCGCTCCCGCACCGGTCGCGCGTCGCCACTCGGCGTGATGGAGATCGACTGGCCGCTCTTCGGCGAGCTGTGCCGGGCGCTGGCCCTGAAGGTGTTCCGCGCCTACGAGCCCGATCTGGTCCTGGGCATCGCCCGCGCGGGCGTCATTCCGGGGGCGGTGATCGCGAGCATTCTCCAGCGGGATTTCGCGTCCATGACCATCACCCGCGAGGCGAGCGGCGCGCGGCCGGTGGTCATCGCCGCGCCGCCCCGCGTCGTCACCGGACGCCGGGTGCTGATCGTGGACGAGACCTGCGACACCGGGGACACCATGAAGCTGGCGCTGAACGCGGTGCGCGAGCTGAAACCCCGCGACGTCAAGACGGCGGTTTCCTTCCGCTGCGGTCCCTTCGCGCCCGACTTCCACGCGCTCGAGACCGAGAGCTTCATCATCCTGCCCTGGGACCGCGAGATCATCGTGGACGGCGAGATCGTGGTCCGCCCCGATTACGCCGACAAGCTGAGGGCCCCGGGCGCTTGAGGGAGCGGCTGGCGGCGGCGCTCAAACTCTCGCGCGCCGATTACGCCGAGATCCGCGCCGAACGCAGCTGGAGCACGTCGGTCGGCTACCGCGGCCGCCGGCTCGAGGCCGCGACCGCGAGCGAGGATCTGGGCGGGTTCGTCCGGGTCCTCCATCACGGCTGCGGCTGGGGCACCGCGTCCTTCACTTCCCTCGATCAGCTGGAGCCGATGCTCGCCCGCGCGGGCGAGCTGTCCCGCGCGGTGCGCCTGGACCAGCCGATCCGCCTCGCGGACGTGCCGCCGCACGAGGCCGAGGTCCTGGCCGACCTGGACGGCGACGTGCGCGGCGTGTCCCTCGCCGAAAAGCAGCGGCTGCTCGAGGCCTACAACGGCGAAATGCTCGCGGTGGACGGCCGGGTGGTGGACACCCAGGCGAGCTACGCCGACGACATCACCGACTACTGGTACGTGAACTCGCAGGGGACCTCGCTCCACGAGCTCCGGACCGAGGTCGTGCTCTCCGGCACCGCGATCGCGCGCACCGATGGCGTGATCGAGAAGGGCCTCGAATCCATCGGGCTCCGGCGCGGGTGGAAGAGCGTGCAGGGAAAGGGCGCCGGCTTCGCGGAGGCGGCGCGCCGGGCGGTGGCCCTCCTCGACGCCCCCACCGTGAAAGGCGGGACCTACCCCGTCATACTCGATCCCGAAATGGCGGGGGTGTTCATCCACGAAGCCTTCGGCCACCTCTCGGAGGCGGACTTCGTGTACGAGAATCCCGAGGCCCGCGCCATGATGACCATCGGCCGCCGCTTCGGAAAGCCGGTGCTCAACGTGGGGGACAACGGGGCCGCGCCCGGACTCCGCGGCACCCTCCCCTTCGACGACGAAGGGACGCCCACCCAGGACAGCGTGCTCATCAAGGACGGGATCCTGGTGGGCCGACTGCACTCCCGCGAGACCGCGGCGGCGATGGGCGAGCGGCCCACCGGCAACGCGCGCGCCATCTCCTTCCGCCACGCGCCCATCGTCCGGATGACCAACACCTACATCGCCCCGGGGCGGGGCACCTTCGAGGACCTGATCCGCGACGTGAAGCTGGGCGTGTACGCGGTCTCCGCGTTCGGCGGGCAGACCCTGCTCGAGAACTTCTCGTTCACGGCGGCCTACGGCCGCATGATCCGCGACGGCCGGCTGGCGGAGATGGTGAAGAACGTGGTGCTCGCGGGGAATCTCTTTCAGACGCTGGACCGGATCGACCACATCGCGGGCGACTTCCAGTGGAACCAGATGGGCGGCGGGTGTGGCAAGGGCGGGCAGTTTCCGCTCCCCGTCACTGAAGGCGCGCCCCACCTCCGCATCGAGGAGGCGCTGGTGGGCGGCGACGTCGGGTGATCGAGCGCCTGGTGGAGCGGGCCCGCGCCCGCGGGCTCTCGGCCGACGGCCTCTGGCGCTCCGAGGAGCGGACCGCGATCGCCTTCGAGTCGGGGCGGCTCAAGTCGGCCGGGATCGTCGAGGAGGCGGGGACCAACCTCCGGGTGATTTCGGGCGGGAGAGTCGGCGTCGCGGGGACCACGGCCGCGGGGGACGCCGAGGCCGACGCGCTGCTCGAGCGCGCCCTCGCCTCCGCCGCCCTGGGCGAACAGGTCCCGCTTTCACTTCCCTCCGCCGCTCCGCTTCCCACCCTGTCGATCTTCGCCGAACCCGCCGAGCGCGCCTCCGTGGAAGCGATGGTGGCGCTGGGGCGCGGGCTCCTGGAGCGGGTGACGCGCGACGGCTGCCAGGTGAACGTGAGCGTGGAGCGAGAGATTTCGGAAACGCGGGTCGCCAACACGGCCGGGGCCGGGGGCCGTTATCGCGCCACCGCGGTCGCGCTCTCGGTGGACGTGATGCGGGTCGCGGGCGACGACGTGCTGATGGTCTACGATCAGTACGTCGGCACCGACCTGCCCGGCGCGGCGGACGTGGACCGGCTGGTGGACGCGGTCACCACGCGCCTGGAGCTGGGCCTCCGGGTGGCGGCGCCGCCCGAGGGATCGCTGCCCGTCATCTTCACGCCCTCCGGACTCTCGGCGATTCTCCTGCCGCTGGAGCAGGCGCTCTCCGGCAAGGCGGTGCTGCAGGGGATCTCGCCCCTCGCGGGAAAGATCGGCGAGCGGCGCTTCGATCCGCGGCTCTCCCTCACCGACGATCCGCTGGCGCCGGGCCGCGCCGGCTCCCGGCCGCTGGACGACGAAGGCGTGCCGTCGGCGACGTTGCCCCTGATCGAGCGCGGCGTGGTGCGGGGATTCGTGTACGATCTCGAGACCGCGGCGCGGGCCGGCGTCAGGAGCACCGGGAACGGGCGCCGCGGGGTTTTCGGGAAGCCGCGCATCGGGTACACCAACCTGGTGCTGAGCGCCAACGGCGCCGGAAAGAGGAAAGGCGGAACCGGCGGGCTCGGGGGCGGGCTCGTCGCCGGGGTGAAGGACGGCCTCCTGGTGGAGGACCTGATCGGCGTGGGGCAGGGGAACGTGATCGGGGGCGGGTTCAGCCATCCGGTGGCGCTCGCCTACCGGATCGAGAACGGCGAAATCACCGGCCGGGTGAAGGACGCGGCGGTGGCCGGGAACGCCTACGAGCTCCTGGCGAAAATCGGCGGTGTGGGGACGGACGGCCGCTGGCTGTCGAGCCGCTACTCACCCTCGCTCCTGCTCGAGGGAGTGAGCGTGGCGCGGCGTTAGGCCGCCGCCGACACCAGCTGGCTCAGCAGGTCCTTGAGCAGCGGCTCTTCCTTGCTCAGCTGGTCGCGCAGGTCCAGGCGCGACGAGTCCCGCGCCGCCTTCCGCAGCTCCTCGAGGTAGAAATCGAGAATCCGCGTCACCAGCGCCGTTTCCGAGGGTTCCAGATTGATCGTCATGATGACCTCCGTGTCCCTTCCTACCCGCCAAACGCCCGCCGCGCTCGCGGGAGTTCCCGGGAGGACGTCGCATCTTGAATGTGTGTAGGGGGGGCGCTGACGGCTGACGGCTGCGGGCGGACGGCGCTGCGCTATCCCGCGAGCGCTTCCTCGTAGCTCTTGCCCTGGGTCATCTGCTCGTAGATCTGCTGCAGCGTGTCCGGCGCCGCGGAGAGAAACCGGCAGCGCGCGTCGTTCTTCGAGCGGCACTCCACTTCCATCACCGCCACCTGCTCGCCGGCGAGGCGTCCCAGAAAATCGGCGAGCATGCCGGTCGAAAAAAAGCACATCGGCATCTGCGCCGATCCCGGCTCGGCTTCGGCCCAGTCGGTGGAATCGGCGGCGAGCGCGGCGCCGCCGGGGTGGGTGAGAGTGAGGGTCCCCCAGCCCTTGGCGCTGAAGAAGCGCGAGAGCACGTCGTTCAGCGCTCCCGCGTCCAGGTCCTGCGGCGACTTCACGCCCGCGGCGGCCGGCAGCCACGCGCAAAAGGCCTCGTAGATGCCTTCCCCGCTCGCGTACCCCGCCTCCTGCAGGACTCGGATGGCGTGGTCGGGCGCGTTGGCGAGGAGACTGGCGTGGAGCTGGCGCAGGGCGCCGCGACCGATGGCGAGACCGTTGGAGCCGGTGGAATCGGCGCTCATATGGGACGCCAACTTACCGCTTTTCCTGCGCGCGGCGCAACAGTTCCGCTTCATCGATGACCGGCACGCCGAGCGCCTTCGCGCGCTCCAGCTTCGATCCCGCGTCCGCGCCCACCACCACCGCGGTGGTTTTCCTGGAGACGCTGTCCGCCACGTGGCCGCCCGCCTGCTCGATCACCTGCGCCGCCCGCGCCCGGGAGAGCGAGGGGAGCGTGCCGGTGATCACGTAGGTCTGGCCCGCGAGGGCGCCCGAGGGTCCCTGCGCCGCCGGTTCCTCCATCGTCAGCCCCAGCCGCTCCAGCCGGTCCACCAGCTTCGCGTTGCGCTGGTCCTTGAAGAACTGGATCACCGCGGCGGCGATGGTGGGCCCGATCCCCCGCACCTGCGCCACCTCCTTCTCCTTCGCCTCGCGCAGCGCGGCCATCGTCAGGAACTGGCGGGCGAGCACCTTCGCCGCCCCGGCGCCCACGTGCCGGATGCCGAGGGCGTAGAGCAGGAGCGAGAGCGGCCGCGCCTTGGACGCGTCGATGGCCTCGAGGAGCTGCTGCGCCGACTTCTCCGCGAACCCTTCGAGCGAGAGCAGGGCCAGGAGCCCGACTTTCTTCCGGTCGTAAAGGTCGCCCACGTTCTCGATGATCTTCTGGTCGAGGAAGAGCCGCACCCGCTCGTAGCCCAGACCCCGGATGTCCATCACGCCGGCGAAGTGGACGATGGTCTCGAGGATCCGCCCCGGGCAGGAGATGTTGGGGCAGTAGATCATCACCTCGTCCTCCGGCGCTTCCACCGGGGAGCCGCAGATGGGGCAGTGGGCGGGCGGCTTGTAGGGCTTCCCCCGCTTCGCGCCGGGGACGATCACCGGCCCCAGCACCTGCGGAATGACCTCGCCCGCGCGGGTGACCTGCACGTCGTCCCCGGGGCGGATGTCCTTGGCCTGGATCAGGTCGAAGTTGTGCAGGGTCGCGTTGGAGACCGTCACCCCGCCGATCTCCACCGGCTCGAGCACCGCGTAGGGGTTGAGGGCGCCGGTGCGGCCCACGTTGATGCGGATCTCGAGCAGCCGGGTCACCTGCACCTCGGGCGCGAACTTCCGGGCGATGGCCCAGCGGGGCTCGCGCTCGCCGATCACGCCCAGCTCCGCGTGCAGCCCGCGGCGATTCACCTTCACCACCACGCCGTCGGCGCCGTAGTCGAGGGTGGGGAGCAGGCGTTCCAGCTCCGCGATCTCCCGGTGCGCCGCCGCGAGGTCGGGCACCAGCTTGTGGTGCGGCTCCACCGGAAAGCCCCAGGCCGCGAGCCGATCCAGCAGCTCGGCCTGGGTCTCGACCTCGAGTCCCCGCTCGGTCTCCACGTGAAAGCAGAAGAGCCGGAGCCTGCGGCTGCGGGTGATCTTGGGGTCGAGCTGCCGGAGCGCGCCGGCCGCGGCGTTCCGCGGGTTCGCGAAGAGCGGTTCGCCGTCCCGCTCCCGTTCCCGGTTCAGCTCCTCGAACCGCGACCGCGAGAGATAGACCTCGCCCCGGACCTCCATCCGCGCGGGCCATCCCTTGCCGGAGAGCTTGAGCGGCAGATCGAGGACGGTCTTCAGGTTGGGCGTGACGTCCTCGCCCTCGACGCCGTTCCCGCGCGTGGCGCCGACCACGAAAATGCCCTTCTCGTAGGTGAGCGAGATCGCCGCGCCGTCGATCTTCACCTCCAGGGTGTAGCCCGCCGTCTTCACTTCGGGCGCGAGGCGCGCGTTGCGATCCTCCCAGGCCCCGAGCTCGGCTTCGTCGAAGGCGTTGGCGAGCGAGAGCATCGGCACCGCGTGGCGGCGCTTCTTGAAGGCGGCCGAAGGCTCGGCGCCGACGCGATGGGTGGGCGAGTCGGGGGTGCGAAGCTCGGGGTGGTCCGCCTCGAGCGACTGGAGCTCGCGAAAGAGAACGTCGTACTCGGCGTCGGAAAGGTCCGGCTGGTCGAGCACGTAATAGGCGTGATTGGCCCGCTCCAGCAGGCGCCGGAGCTCGTCCGCCCTTTTCGCCGGCTCCGTCACCGCCCCTTGGCTTCTTCCTGGATGACGGCGAGCGCCACGCCCACCAGCCGGTCCAGCTCCTCGGCGGAGGCGCGAGGGAGGAGTCCTTCGCCCCAGGCGCCTTCGCGCTGGCCGAAGGCGTCGAGGAAGCGGCGCAGGAAGGAAAGCAGCGCCACCCGCTCCAGCTCCATCCGCCGCAGGTTCTCGTCGGAGGATTCCTGGCGCTGCGCCAGGCGCTCGTAACGGTGCGCGTTGCGCAGGGCCTGCGCCGTGAGCGACGACACCACCTGCACGAACCGCACGTCGGAGTCGGAGAAGGTGGGGCCGTCGCGGAAGGTGCGGAGGAAAATCGCGCCGATCGCCACGCTGCGCCACGTGATCGGCACCACGGTGATCGATTTCACCCGCCGGTTCACCAGCTCGCCCCGCACGTGCTTGAGCGAGGGGTCGTTGGCGGCGTCGGGGATGAACACCGTTTCTCCGGAGGCCATCGCGCGCTTCAGCTCCGGATAGCGCTCCAGGTCCACCACGTAGTTGCGGATGGTGGGATCCTCGTAGGACGCCACCAGCCGCACCGTCTTGCCGCCGCGCTCGCCCAGGAAGATGGAGCAGCGGTCGAGCCCGAACGCCTCGCCCAGCTTCCGCGCGATGGATTGCAGGATGTCGATGAAGTGGAGGGTGCCCGAGATCTCTTTCAGGATCTCGATCACCGCGAGCAGATGCTTGCGCTCGTGCTCCAGCTCGGCGATCCGCGCGGCGAGCCGTTCCGCTTCCGCGGAGGTGAGGGCGGAGGAGATGGTCATGGACGGTAGTTTGCCTTCCCGTCCGAGGGTGCGTCAAGCGAGCCCGCGCCGAACCGCCGCCGCTTGTGAGATCGCGGGACTCGCCGTATCGTCTCCGGCCGATCGCGTTTCCTCGTTCCCCTCACGTCTCCGGAGTCCGCCGATGTTCCGCCGCTCGCTCCTCATCCTCGCCGTCGCGGCCGCCCCGGCCGTCGCGGCCGTCGCGGCCGTCCCGGCCGCCCTCCCGGCCCAGGCCACCCGCCTCCTCCGCCAGCCCGACGTCAGCGCCGACTACGTCGCGTTCACCTACGCGGCCGACATCTGGGTCGCACCGCGGGCGGGCGGGGAAGCGCGCCGGGTCACCTCCTCCCCCACGGTCGAGCGCGATCCCCACTTCTCGCCCGACGGCAAGTGGCTGGCGTTCACCGGTGAGTACGGCGGCAACCCGGACGTCTACGTGGTGCCGGTGGCGGGCGGGGAACCCCGGCGGCTCACCTGGCACCCCGGCGCGGACGAAGTCCGCGGCTGGACCCCCGATGGGTCGCGCGTGGTCTTCGTCACCAGCCGCATCGGCGTCCCCGACGCCGAACCGCGGCTCTGGACGGTGGCGCTCAGCGGCGGCCTGCCGGAACCGCTGGCGCTCCCCCGCGCCCAGGCGGGCGCGTTTGCGGCGGACGGGCAGTCCCTCGCCTACCAGCTGGTTCGTCCCTGGGAGAGCGAGATGCGCAACTACCGCGGCGGCCAGAACCAGCCGATCCGGATCTTCGACGTGAAGAGCCACACCGTCACCGCGCTGCCGTGGACCGACAGCCGCGATCAACAGCCGGTCTGGCTCGGCGCCACCATCTACTTCATTTCCGACCGGGACTGGACCAACAACGTCTGGGCCTACGACACCCGCGCCAAGTCGCTGAAGCAGATCACCCGCTACGCCGACTTCGAGGTCGAGAGCGTGAACGCGGGAGCGGGGGCGGTGGTCTACGAGCAGGCGGGGGACATTCATCTCTATGACCCGGCCGCCGGCACCGACACCAAGCTCGCCATCCACGTGTCCGGGGATTTTCCCTGGGCCATGCCCCACGCCGCCGACGTCTCCAAGAGTCTCACCGCCCCGCAGCTTTCGCCCACCGGCGTGCGCGCCGTGTTCGAGGCGCGGGGGGACATCTTCACCGTGCCCGCGGACAAGGGAACCTGGCGCGACCTGACCCGCACCTCCGACGTCGCGGAACGGGCGCCCGCCTGGTCGCCCGACGGGAAGAAGATCTCCTGGTTCTCGGATGCGACCGGCGAGTACCAGCTGATGGTCGGCGATCAGGAGGGCACCGCGACGCCGCGCGCCTACCCGCTCGCCCACCCGAGCTACTTCTACGCGCCCGCCTGGTCTCCCGACGGCACCAAGCTTCTCTTCACCGACGCCGAGACCAATCTCGAGGTGCTGGACCTGGCGAGCGGCAAGGAAACCCACGTCGATCAGGACAACTACACCTGGCCCAACCGGGATCTCTCGCCGGTGTGGTCGCCGGACTCGCGGTGGATCGCGTACACCAAGCGGCTTCCGGGATCCCAGTTCCACGCGGTGTTCGTGTATTCGCTCGCCGACGGAGCCACCCACCAGCTCACCGACGGACTCTCGGACGCCATCGCGCCGGCGTGGGACCGGAGCGGGAAGTACCTGCTGTTCCTCGCCTCCACCGACTTCGCGCTCAACTCCGGGTGGCTGGACATGAGCTCGTATGATCGCCCGGTTCGCCGCGGGGTCTACCTCGCGGTGCTCGCGAAGGGCGAACCCTCGCCCATCCTCCCCGAATCGGGGGACGAGCCGGCGGCTCCCGCTTCGGCCGCTCCGGCCGCGGCGGCCTCGGCGCGCGGGGGCGCGAAGGCGGCGGCCGATTCCACGGCGCCGGTGCGGATCGACTTCGACGGGTTCTCCCAGCGGATCATCTCGCTCGACGTCGCGAGCCGGGATTACGCGGGACTCGAGGCCGGGACCGCCGGACAGTACTTCTACCTCGAGCGAGTCCCCAACCGCGCCGACATCCTGCACCGTTACGATCTCAAGAAGCGGAAGGCGGTGGACTTCGTGGAGGCCGCGGCCGAGGAGTACGCGCTCTCCGCCGACGGCAAGAAGCTTCTCTACCAGGGCGCGAACGCGGACGGCCGCCCGGACGATCGCTGGGCGGTGGTGGACGCCGCGGGCGAGCCTCCGGCGGGGGACAAGGGCGCGCTCGCGACCGCGGGGCTCCGGATGGATCTCGATCCCCAGGCCGAGTGGCGCCAGATGTTCGCGGAGGCGTGGCGCATCGAGCGCGACTATCTCTACGTCGCGAATCTCCACGGGGCGGACTGGCCGGCGCTGCGCACCCGGTACGCGCAGCTCCTCCCCTACGTGCGCCACCGCGCCGATCTGACCCAGCTCCTGGACCAGCTCCAGGGTGAGCTCGCCATCGGGCACAGCTTCGTGGGCGGCGGAGACCTCCCCCGCGCCGACGCCCTGCCGGTGGGGCTCCTGGGCGCCGACCTCGAGGAAGCGGACGGCCGCTACCGGATCCGGAAGATCTACACCGGCGAGAACTGGAATCCCGAGCTTCGCGCGCCGCTCTCGGCGCCCGGGGTGGACGTTCGCCCCGGCGACTACATCCTCGCGGTGAGCGGGCGCGACCTGAAGGCGCCGGAGAGTCCCTACGCGCCCTTCGCCGGCACGGTGGGCCGGCAGGTCGAGCTGCGCGTGAACTCGAAGCCCACCGAGGAGGGATCGCGCCTCGTCACCGTGGTGCCGATCGCGAACGAGTCGGGCCTGCGCACCCGGGACTGGGTGGAGTCGAATCGCCGCCTCGTGGATTCGCTGTCCGGCGGAAAACTCGCCTACGTCTACGTGCCCAACACCGGCGGCGGCGGGTACGCGTCGTTCAACCGCTATTACTTCGCCCAGCAGGAGAAGCAGGGCGCGGTGATCGACGAGCGCTACAACCACGGCGGCTCGATCGCGGACTACATGGTAGACATCATGAGCCGCCAGCTGCACGGGTACTTCAATCAGCGCCTGGGCGACCACTACCGCGCGGTCACCGCGCCCGCCGCCGCCATCTGGGGCCCCAAGGTGCTCCTCATCAACGAAATGAGCGGGTCCGGCGGCGACATGTTCCCCTACATGTTCCGGCAGATGAAAATCGGCCCGCTCGTGGGCACCCGCACCTGGGGCGGCCTCGTGGGCTGGGGCGGCGAGCCCCCCCTCGTGGACGGCGGGTTCATTTCCGCGCCCTCGACCGGCTTCTACAACCCCGACGGGCAGTGGGACGTCGAAGGGAAGGGCGTGCCGCCCGACATCGAGGTGGAGGACAGCGCGGCGGCGGTGATCGCCGGTCGCGATCCCCAGCTCGAGCGCGGGGTGGCGGAGGCGCTGCGACTCCTGCGCGAGCACCCGGTGGTGCTGCAGCCGGAGCCCGCGGCTCCGGTGCGGGTCCGGCCCTAGGAGCTAGATGTGGTGCAGGCGGTCCCGGGCGTCGCCGGCCCGGTCCGCCTTCAAGTCGGCGAGCGCTTCCGCGGCCCAGGCCTTGTAGTGCGAGTCCATCGGGTCGCCGAGCGGCAGGTCCGCGACGGTGGTCAGCTCGGCCTCCGCCCGCGGCAGCGAGTCCAGGTCCGCGTACACCGCGGCCAGGGCGAGGTGGTGATAGATCTGGCGCGGATTCAGGGACACCGCGCGGTTCAAGGCCGTCACCGCGTCGGCCCAGGTGGCGCGATCCATGAATCCCGCGCCGAAGAGGTGCTTGGCGAAGAAACGTTGCAACCCGGAGAGGCGTTTCACTTCGGCGTTCCACTGGCCGATGATGTGCCAGGCCCCGTCGTGCAGCGAATCGATGCGGATCGCGGCGCTCGCCTCGTCGTAGATGATCTTCGCGAACCGCACCCGCTCCTTGCTCCCCTTGGTGAGCGAGAGGCGGCCCAGCACCAGCGCCAGCGCGAAGTGGCCGTCGGCGCCGGCCGAGTCCGCGCGGATGGCGCGCTCGGCCCAGCCGCGGCCCACGCTGTAGAGACTGTCCCGGCGCTCGCTCAGGGAATCACCGAGCAGCTGCTTCGCGACGTCCGCGACCTCGCGAGCGGCCTTCCAGTTTGCCTCGTAACTTGTGGAGTCCGCCGCGAGCGCCCGCTGGTACTCCGCCAGGGCACCGGCGGAGTTGCGCTCGGCGCGAAGACTGTCTCCCCGCGCGATCTGGGCCGCGAGCGAAGGTTCCTGGGCGAGGACGGCCCGGGCGGTGAGGGCGAGGACGGCGAGCGAAGCGACGAAGCGCACGGGCCGGATTCCGGTGTGGAGGGTCACAGGCAATGTTGGTCGTCCCCCTGATCGAACGCAAGCGCGACGGCGGCGTCCTCTCGCCGGAGGAGTGGTCGGCGCTGGTCGCCGAGTACACCGCGGGCCGGATTCCCGACTACCAGATGTCCGCGCTGCTGATGGCGGTGCTCCTGAAAGGACTCGACCGCCAGGAGCTCGCCACCCTCACCGACGCGATGCTGGCCTCGGGCCAGCGGCTCTCCTTCGACGGCTGGGCCACGCCCCGCATCGACAAGCATTCGACCGGCGGCGTGGGGGACAAGGTCTCGCTGGTGCTCGCGCCCCTCGTGGCCGCGTGCGGGGTCGCGGTGCCGATGATGTCGGGCCGCGGCCTCGGCCACACCGGCGGCACCCTGGACAAGCTGGAAGCGATCCCCGGTTTCCGCACCGCGCTGTCCCTCGCCGAAGCGAAAGCCCAGGTGCAGAAGATCGGCTGCGCGATGATCGGGCAGACGCCGGAAATCGCGCCCGCCGACAAGCGGCTGTACGCCCTGCGCGACGTCACCGGCACCGTCGAGGCGATCCCGCTGATCGCGGCGAGCATCATGTCCAAGAAGCTGGCCGAGGGGCTGTCGGGCCTGGTGCTCGACGTGAAGCACGGGAGCGGCGCGTTTCTGCCCAAGACCGCGGACGGCCTGGAACTGGCGCGCACCATGATCGCGCTGGGCGAGGACCGAGGCTGTCCCACCATCGCGCTCCTCACCGCGATGGACCGCCCGCTGGGGCGCGCGTGCGGCAACGCGCTCGAAACCGAGGAAGCGATCCTCGCCCTCCGCGGCGAGGGCCCGCCCGATCTCCTGGAAGTCACCTACGCCCTGGGCGTAGAGATGCTGATCGCGGCCGGCATCGAAAAGACCAGCACCAGGGCCCGGAAGCGCCTCGAGACCGCGATCGGATCGGGGCTCGCGGCGGAGAAGTTCGAGCAGATCATCGAGGCCCAGGGCGGGAATCCCAAGGTGGTGGAGGATCCGTCGGTGCTGCCGCAGGCGGACGCGGTGGAGATCTTCGCGGCGCCGGAGACCGGGGTGGTGACCCGGGTTGAGCCCCGCACCATCGGCCGCGCGGTGGTGGCGCTGGGGGGCGGCCGCACCCAGGTCGAGGATGCCGTGAATCCCACCGTCGGCTTCGTGATCACCGTGAAGCCGGGCGACAAGGTGCTCGCGGGTGAACCGATCGCGTCCGTGTTCGCGAAGGACGCGGCGGGGATTCAGGCCGGATTCGACGCGCTCACGCGGGCCATCTCGATCGGCGCCAAGCTGGCCGCGCCGCCCCTGCCGCTCGTGTCCCACCGGGTGACGAGCGCGGGCGTGGAGGAGCTCACTCCCCGCCCACGCGGTCCAGCACGTCGCGCAGTTCGTCGAGGTTGAAGGGTTTCTTCAGCACCGGCCGCTCCGAGCGCTGGAGGCGGTCCCGGGTCCGCTGAGAAATCGAGTCGCCGGTGGCGAAAATGATCCGGCGCTCCCGGCCCCGGCCTTCCGCCTGCAGGGCGTCGAAGAGGTCGAACCCCGAGTGCGCTTCGTCCAGGTGCACGTCCACCAGTAACACGTCGTAGGGCGCCGGGTCCGCCAGCCGCTGCTTCGCCTCCGCGAGCCCCGCGGCGCTCGTCACCTGGTGTCCCAGCCGCTCCGCCATCCGCGAGATCCCGCGGCGGACCGCGCTTTCGTCCTCGACGATGAGCAGCGCGAGGGGCCGCTCCGCGGGCCGGAACCCGGCCCGCTCCTCGGGCGCCGGGCGCGCGGATTCCGCGGGCAGCTCGACGCACACCCGCGCGCCGCCGTCTTCGACGTTCTCGACCCACATCCGGCCCCCCATCCCCTTCACCAGGCCGAGGCTGATCGCGAGACCGAGACCGGTCCCCTGATCGCCCTTGGTGGTGAAGAACGGGTCGAAAACCTGTTCCAGGGCATCCGCCGGAATCCCGGGGCCGGTGTCCTCGATCTGGATCATCACGTGGCCGTCGGTGCGCCGGCTCGAGATCAGGATGCGTCCCGGCTTGCCGGCTTCTTCGATCGCCTGCTGCGCGTTCACCACCGCGTTCAGCACCACCTGCTGCAGCTCCTGCGGGTCCCCCACCACCGCGGGCAGGTCCGCCGGAATCGCGAGGCCGGCCTGAATCCGCGCCCGCCGGAGCGCGCTCTGATGGAGCGCGAGCACCCGCTCCGCCACGTCGCGCACGTCCACCGCCTGCCGGCCGTGGGGGCGCTGCCGCGCGAAGTCGAGCAGGGTCTGCACCACCCGGCCCGCGCGCATCGCCTCGGCGTGAATGATCTCCGCGTTCTCGCGAAGGTCGGTGGTCGGCGCGTCCACCCGCATCAGCTCCGCGAAGGCCGCGATCGCGGCGAGCGGGTTGTTGAGCTCGTGCGCCACGCCGGACACCAGGGCGCCCAGCTGCGCCAGCCGGTCGGTGTTGAAGAGCTTGCGCTGCAGCAGCACCTCGCGGGAGACGTCCAGCGCGAGGAAGAGCAGTTTCTCGGCGCCGCGGGTCTGGTCCACGCTCACCACCACCGCGTTCACCTCGCGGGCCGGCTCGCCGGCGAGATCGATCGGGAGCCGGAGCCGCTGGGTGCTCCGCAGCGCGTCGCGGAGCGCGGTCGAGAACCTCGCCCGCTCGGGCGCCGGCGCCCAGTCGGTGAGGCGGCGGCCGCGGAGCGCGCGCGGGTCGGGAACGCCGAGCAGGCTCGCGCCCTCCGGGTTCACGTCGAGAATCTGGCCGTCCACCGCGATCACCAGGGCGGGGATGGGGAGCGAGGTGAAGAGCTGGCGCAGCAGCCGCCGCTCGGCGTCGAACGCGTCCGAGATCTGCGCGGCCTGCGCCGGGTTCGTGACCTCGAGCCCTGCCTCCCAGACTTCCATCAGCAGGTGCCGGTGCGGCCCCCGCGAGATCCGGGTGCGGAACACCACGCCCTCCACGTCGGGCGCCACCACCGGGATCACGTACTCCCGCGGCGTCCCGTCGTGCAGCACGTCGTGCACCAGGCCTTCCAGCGGCGTGCCCTTGGCGGTGGGGAAGACGGCCCAGAAGTTCTGACCCAACGCGTGCTCGGCCGCGAGCCCGGTGACGCGCGGCGCGGCGCCGGTCCACGCGGTGATCGTCCAGTCCGGGGCGATCGCCACGACGCCGACGTCCAAGCTGTCGAGCAGGGTCTGCGGATCGAGACGACCCGGCATCGCACCTCGCCTCCAGGAATATGAAAAGGCCCCGTTGGGCCGTATCGCGGGCGCAACGGGGCCGGTGATGACTCTCGGGTTCTGACGCTGGATCCCTCTACCCCTCACTACTCACTTGGAGCCCCCGCTTCTCCTGTGACTCCTGTCACAACGGAGGCTTCGGCGTTCCCGGGCCCCAATCCCGGACGCTCTCGTCGTCCGGCGCGTCGCGCACCTCGCGCTCCGCTTCCTCCAGCGTGGTGACGTCGCGATCGGGAGACTCGTCGAACCGGCGGTGCGCCGTGGGCTCGGAATCGTTGCGCCGGGGCCACAGCAGCCAGAGGACCGCGGCGACGAGGACGGCGAAGACGGCGAGATAGGCGGTCAGACGTCCAGGTTCCGGACGAACTTCGCGTTCTCTTCGATGAACTTCCGCCGCGGCTCCACTTCGTCGCCCATCAGCGTCTCGAAGAGGAAGGACGCCTGCGCCGCGTCCTCCATGCCCACTTTCAGAATGGTACGGGTGGCGGGATCCATGGTGGTCTTCCAGAGCTGCTCCGGATTCATCTCGCCCAGTCCCTTGTAGCGCTGGATCAGGATGTTGCCGTGCCCCTCCGCGCCGTTGCCGAGGCGTTTGACGTGCTGCTCGCGCTCCTTCTCGTCGTAGGCGTAATACTCTTCCTTGCCCTTGGCGACGCGGTAGAGCGGCGGCTGGGCGATGTAGATGTAGCCCGCCTCGAGCAGGTCCTTCATCTCTTTATAGAAGAAGGTGAGGAGCAGGGTGCGGATGTGCGCCCCGTCCACGTCGGCGTCGGTCATGATGATGATCTTGTGGTAGCGCGCTTCGCCGATGGCGAACTCCTCGCCCACGCCGGTGCCGATCGCGGTGATGATGGTCCGGATCTCCTCGTTCGACAGGATCTTGTCGATCCGCGCCTTCTGCACGTTCAGGATTTTTCCGCGCAGCGGCAGAATGGCCTGGAAGCTCCGGTCGCGGCCCTGCTTGGCGGAGCCGCCGGCGGAGTCGCCCTCCACCAGATAGACCTCGCAGAGCTTGGGATCGGTGAGCGAGCAGTCGGCGAGCTTGCCGGGGAGGAGTCCGCCCTCGAGCCCGCTCTTCTTGCGCACCAGCTCCCGCGCCTTGCGGGCGGCTTCGCGCGCGCGCGCCGCCGACAGCGCCTTGGCGATGATGGTGCGCGCCACGCTCGGGTTCTTGTCGAGGAAGGCGCCCAGCGCGTCGTTGACGACGGTCTTGACGATGCCCTCGACCTCGGAGTTGCCGAGCTTGGTCTTGGTCTGGCCCTCGAACTGCGGATTCTTGACCTTCACGTGCAGGACCGCGTTCAGGCCCTCGCGCACGTCGTCGCCGGAAAGGGTGAACTCCTCTTTCTTGAGCAGTCCGTCCTTCTTGGCCCACTCGTTGATGGTGCGGGTGAGCGCCGACTTGAACCCGGTGAGGTGGGTGCCGCCTTCGTGGGTGTTGATGTTGTTCACGAAGGTGAAGGTGTTCTCGCTGTACTGGTCGTCGTACTGGACCGCGCCTTCCACTTCGACGTCCTCCCGCGTCGCCTCGAACACGATGGGCTTGGCGTGCAGGGCGGCGCGGTTGCCCAGAATCCATTTCACGAACTCGGCGAGCCCGCCCTTATAGAGGAAGACCTCTTCCTTCACCTGGCCCTTGCGCTCGTCCTTGAGCGTGATGGTCAGGCCCTTGTTGAGGAAGGCCAGCTCCCGGAGCCGGTTGGCGAGGGTGCCGAAGTCGAAGCGGGTCTCGGTGAAGATGGAGGAGTCGGGCTTGAACCACACCGTGGTGCCGGTGCCCTTCACCTTCTCCACCACCTCGAGCTTTTTCTTGGTTTCGCCGCGCTCGAAGGCCATGCGGTAGCGCTTGCCGTCGCGGTCCACCAGGACCTCGAGCTTTTCGGAGAGCGCGTTCACCACCGACACCCCCACGCCGTGCAGGCCGCCCGACACCTTGTAGGTGTTCTTGTCGAACTTGCCGCCGGCGTGGAGCACAGTGAGCGCCACTTCGACGCCCGGCTTCTTCTCGGTCTTGTGGAGGTCGACCGGGATGCCGCGTCCGTTGTCCACCACCGTCACCGAGTCGTCCTTGTGAATGGTGACGTCGATCTTGGTGCAGAAGCCGGCCAGCGCCTCGTCCACCGAGTTGTCCACCACTTCGTAGACCAGGTGGTGCAGGCCGCGGGCCGACACCGAGCCGATGTACATCGCGGGGCGGCGCCGCACCGCCTCCAGGCCCTTCAGGACCTGGATCGAGTCGGCCTGGTAGTCGCCGTTGCCTTTGGGTGGGGTCGCCGGTTTTGCCTTGGCCATAGGTCCTAACGTGAAAGAAGCCAGCGGATGGTCTTGATGCGGCCGGCGCCGCGGCCGGCGTTCACCCGCGCCATGATCTCCGGGGCCATCAGCGAGAGCTCGTTCATCCAGGCGGAGGAGGTCACGCGCACGAAGAGGGTTCCGTCCGGGGTCACGCTCTCCGGCGTCGTCACCGCCGAGATTTGCGGACCCACGAGCGCCGGCCAGTCGGGAATGACCTGGGCCTGGGCCAGGCGTTTCACCAGCCCGGACTTGGCGAGGTATCCCTTCAGCGCCTCGCCGACGGCCACCGGCTTGCCCTGTTTCCGTTGGGTCATTCGAGGCTGAAAACTACCCAGAAGTTGTTGTCAGGTCAAGACTTACTTGAATGCTGCGAGGCCCTAGAAAACCACCACCGACGTGTCCTTGGAGCTGGTGTACCCGCTCACGTCGCGGGCCTCGAGTCTCACCCCGACGATGAACCCCGGCGTGTGGCCGGACTGGACCGGCAGCGCGAAGCGCTCCCCGAAGTTCTCCTGCAGCAGGCCGTCGTCTCCGGCCCGGGTCGAGTCCACGGTGAGCCAGATCGAGTCGATCCCGTCGGGATCCGACGCGTCCAGCGTTCCGGTGAGGGTATCGGGCGAATGGACCTGCGTTTCGTCCAGGGTGATGCTGAGCCGGGGCGGACCGGGGCGGGGCCGGTCCGAGCACGCCGCGACGGCCCCCGCGACCATCGCGAAGACCAGCGCCGCCCTCAGCGGCCCTCGAATTTCGCCGCGCGCTTCTCGAGGAATGCGGTCAGTCCTTCCTTCATATCGTGGGTCGCCGCGAGGAGCCCGAAGTGATTGGCTTCGAGCAGGAGGCCCTCGTCCAGCGTCATCTCCAACCCCGAGTCCACCGCCTCCATCGAAAGCCGGACGGCGAGGGGACCCATGGAAAGGATACCCCGCAGCATCTTTTCGGATTCGGCCAGCAAGTCCGCCGCGGGCACCACTTTATTCACCAGCCCGATGCGGTAGGCCTCTTTCGCGTCGATCATTTCTCCGGTGAGGATGAGCTCGAGCGCCACGCCCTTGCCCACCAGACGGGGAAGGCGCTGGGTGCCGCCATACCCGGGGGCGATGCCCAGCTTCACCTCGGGCTGGCCGAACTTGGCGTTCTCGCTGGCGACCCGGAGGTGGCACGCCATCGCCAGCTCGCAGCCCCCGCCCAGCGCGAAGCCGTTGACGGCCGCGATGACGGGCTTGCCGCAGGTCTCGATCCGCCGCAGCACCCCCTGGCCCCGCTGGGCCCGGGCCTTCCCGTCGAAGGGGCCCTGCTTGGCCAGGTCCGCGATGTCCGCGCCCGCCACGAAGGCCTTGGGTCCCGCGCCGGTCAGGATGGCGCCCCGGATCGCGCCCTCGGCGGCGAGCCGGTCCGCGGCCTGTCCCAGCTCGGCCACCACCTGGTCGTTCAGCGCGTTGAGCTTGTCGGGACGGTTGATGGTGATGAAAGCGATGCCGTCCCGGATGTCGAACAGGAGAGTTTGGTATGCCATGCGGTAAAGGTAACGCGGAACGCGGAAGTGGGAACGCGGAACCCGCCCGCCCCGCCGTTCCGCATTCCGTGTTCCGACTTCCGCGTTAGGTTGGTGCATGCCTTCCGTCCTCGCGCTCGACCAGGGCACCACCGGCTCCACCGCGCTCGTCGTCGCTCCGGACGGGCGGGTGCTGGGGCGAGGGTATCGCGAGTTCACCCAGCACTTTCCGAGCCCCGGCCTGGTGGAGCACGACGCGGAAGAAATCTTCCGGATCACCCTCGAAGCCGCGCGGGAAGCGATCGCCGCCGCCCGCGTGGTTCCCGACGCCCTGGGGATCACCAATCAGCGGGAGACGGTCTGCGCGTGGGAGCGGGCGTCGGGGCGTCCCCTGCATCGTGCCATCGTGTGGCAGGACCGGCGGACGGCCGCGCGGTGCGCGGCCCTCTCCCGCGGGGGCCACGGTCCCGCGATCCGCTCGCGGACCGGGCTCGTCCTCGATCCGTACTTCTCCGCCACCAAAATCGAATGGCTGCTGGCCCACGTGCCGGGGCTCCGGCGCCGGGTACGCGCCGGTGAAGCGGTCTTCGGCACCATGGACGCCTGGCTCCTCTTCCGGCTCACCAACGGAGCCACTTACGCCACCGATCACACCAACGCCTCGCGGACCATGCTGTACGACATCGGCCGCCACGACTGGAGCCCGCCGCTCCTCGAGCTGTTCGGCGTGCCGCGTCACGCGCTCCCCGGGATTCGCGCGTCCTCCGGCGACTTCGGCGTGACGGCGGCCGAGCATCTCGGCGCCGCCATTCCGATCCGCGGCGTGGCGGGGGACCAGCAGGCCGCGCTTTTCGGGCAGGGGTGCTGGAAGGCCGGTCAGGCCAAGAACACGTACGGGACCGGCGCATTTCTGGTCCTCAACACCGGCGCCAAGCGCGCGCGCTCCCGGCACGGACTCCTTACCACTGTCGCCTGCGACGAGAAAGGGCATCCCTGTTATGCGCTCGAGGGGAGCGTCTTCATCGCGGGCGCGGCGGTGCAGTGGCTGCGCGACGGACTCAAGATCGTGAGCCGGGCCGCGGAGACCGAGGAGCTGGCGCGGAGCGTGACGGACACCGGAGGCGTCTACTTCGTCCCCGCCTTCGTGGGGCTCGCGGCACCGCACTGGGACGCGCAGGCGCGGGGCACCATCGTCGGCCTCACCCGCGGGACGACGCGCGCTCATCTGGCGCGGGCCGCGCTCGAGGCGATGGCCTACAGCACCCGCGAAGTGCTGGACGCCATGGCGAAGGACGCGGGCCGCCGGCCCGGAGCCCTGCAGGTGGACGGCGGCGCC
>DASSQQ010000130.1:0-27995 GCA_035702425.1 Gemmatimonadales bacterium | reverse complement strand
GGCGCGGGGCGATCGGTCCTGCCGCCCCGGCGCGCGGAGTGCGTCGCCGGCGCGGGCGCGGGGTCGTGGCTGATGACCGCCGGAGTGGCGGTGGCGGACGCGGTATCGTTGGCCTCGCCCTTGCGACACCCCAGGGCGGCGGCGGTGATCAGCGCGAGCGCGGCCGCGCCGAGTCTGGTGCGAATCATGGAGCACCTCCTGATGAGACGGTTGAGGCGCGGGGCCGCGGAACGCAACGTGACGCGTCTCCCGACCCGCCTCCCCCTTCCTTACAACCGACTCTTCAGAAAGTTCGGCGTGAGACCCTGGAGATAGCCGGCGAGCAGAGTGAAACGGTCGGTGACGAGGAGCAGGCCCAGGACGACGAGCAGCACCCCGGCCACGCGATCCACCCAGCCGATGTAGCGGCGGAACTTCTGGAACCAGACCAGAAAGCGGTCCAGGGCAAGCGCGGTAATGAGGAAGGGCACGGCGAGGCCGGCGGCGTAGACGCCGAGCAGGAGGGCGCCGCGGGAGACGCTGGCGCCGGCGGCGGCGAGGGTCAGGATCGCGCCCAGGATCGGTCCCACGCAGGGGGTCCACGCCGCGCCGAAGACCACGCCCGCGACGCCCGAGCCCAGGTAGCCGATCGGCTTGCGCGCGAGATCGAAGCGCCGTTCCCGCTCGAGGAACGCGGGACGCCAGAGGCCGAGCAGGTAGATCCCGAACAGAATGACGAGCACGCCGCCCACCCGCCCGATCCACACCTGGTAGCCGAGGAGAAACCCGCCCAGCGCGGAGGCGCTGGCGCCCAGCGCCATGAAGATCAGCGAGAATCCGGCGACGAACCACAGGGCGTGCAGGAGCGCGGTGCCGCGCCGCACCTCCAGTTCTTCGACCGACATCCCGGTGAGGAATCCGACGTAACTCGGAATCAGCGGGAGCACGCAGGGGGAGAGAAAGGAGAGGAGCCCCGCGGCGAAGGCGACGGCGAAGGAGACCCCGCCGCTACCCACAGAACGCCACCGCCGACACGACGGTGGTCCACCGGCCGTCCTCGCCGCACTCCGCGGTGGAAGTGACGTTCAGGGTGCGCACGATGTCGCCCGAGAGCATCCACTGCTCGCGGCGCTGATCCCAGGCCTGCTCCGGGTCGAAGGGCGCGCCCAGCACCGTGGCGAGCATCGAGGCCGCGAGATCTTCGGCGTATTCGCCGGAGACCACTTCGTTCTGCCCGTAACTGTGATGCTCCGAGATGTAGCCGTGATGCGACGGGTCCGCCGGCATCGCGAGCCCGATGGACGCCGCCACCAGGCGGCTCGGCTCGTTGGTGGACGACTCCGCGACCACCGTGAAGAGGACCTGCCCCGGCTTCAGATTGGCGAGGCCCTCCTCCCGGTCCACCAGCTCGCAGTTGGGCGGGAAGATCGAGCTCACCCGCACCAGGTTGAAGCTGGCCAGGTGGGCGTCCCGCAGCGCCATCTCGAAGCTGGTGAGTTTTTCCTTGTGCCGCCCGACCCCCTTGGTCAGGAACGCCTTGGTCGGCATGAACATGCTGGAGTCGATCAACCCGTCACCCTCTGGCGCTCGTGTAGGTTGGACTGCGTCATTCCGGAAACCACACCCGGGGACCGGTCTCGATCGGGGGCTCCGATTCGCCGCTCCGGTCCGCCGTGGCCTGCATCACCTGGGCCACTACCTCCGCCGGAGAGAGGCCGACCTCCTCCACCTCCACCCGGGCCTGCCCGCGGTCCTTGCCGCGCACGACCAGCATGTAGCGCGCGGTGTAGACCCGCAACCGCCCCTCGGTGGTGCGTTGCGTCACCACCGCCGTTCCCCACTCCCGCCCCTCCCGCTTGATCGGCCGGAAGAGGTAAATGGTCTCGATGTCCGCCGGCGGCACCTGCGATTCCACCGCCGCCGCGAGCTTGACCCACCCCGGGCCCTGGCCCGGCGCGGGGCCTAGCGCGCCAGGGAGGCCGGCGCCGGCGCCTGTTCCCATCGTTCCACGTAGAAGCGGAGGACGTGCATGAAGTCCTGCGCGTTCGTCACCACCCCGTAGGCCTGATGGGTACCCCGGTCCCGCAGCTTGTTCACGACGAATTCGGTCTGGTCCACGCAGATCGTGGTGAGCGGCCGGACGCCGTCGGGCGTCGCCGCGTCCACGAACGCGGGCAGCATGTTCCCCACCGCGATGGCGTGGAGCGCCGTCGCGACGAACACCGCGAAGGTCGCCCGGGAGGTCTGCTCCCGCATCGCGTCCTGCGCGGCCAGGGTGTCGGGAATGACGTCCGGCAGCGGCCCGTCATCGCGGATCGAGCCCGCGAGCACGTAGGGCACGCCGTGGGTCACCAGCGCGTGCATGATCCCGCCCTGCACCAGCCCGCTCGTCACCGCGGCGGCGATCGAGCCCGCGCGCCGCACCGCGTTGATGGCCCGCATGTGGAGCGCGTGTCCGCCTTCCACGCCCTCGCCGGACGACGACATGCCCAGCGTGGTCCCGAAGATCGCGGCCTCGAGGTCGTGCACCGCGACCGCGTTGCCGCCGAGCAGGGCGCCGACGTAGCCGTTCTCGATGAACCAGATCATGTCCTCGCGGGCGCGCGCGTGCACCAGCGCGGGGCCGACCACCCAGAGAATCTTCCCGCCCCGCCGCTTCTCTTCGCCCAGGAGCTCGGCCAGCACCGAGTAGTCCACCGGCTTCTCGCGGGACACCTCGGTCTGCATGAACCGGAACTCGTTGGCGCTGTGGCGGCCGCCGAGAAATCCCTCGGCGTGGACGTAGATCCCCTCGCTGCCGTCTTCCGACTGGCCCACCGCCACCCCGTCGCCCCGGCGGACCTTGCGCGGCTCGGTGGTGAGGAGATCGTCGTTGGGATGCCGCACCACCACGCAATCCATCCGCGGCAGCCGCGGCCGCCGCCACGCGCCGCCCAGCTTCAGGTACGTGGGAAGGTTGGTGGTCGAAAAAAAGCCGTCGGGAAGAACCCCGTCGGCCGGTGCGGGCTCGAACCGCGCGTCGGGCGCCGCGTCGAGCGGCGGCGCGTCGAAATTCGGGGGTCGGTACCGGAAGCGCGGGAGGGTCACAGGGAGCGAAAGATAACGCGGAACGCGGAAGGCGGAACAGAGCGCCGTTCCGAGTTCCGACTTCCGCGTTCCCCCTTCTACAACAGGGACACGGGATCCCGATCCACCACCACGCCGCCCCGGCCCCGCGGTCCCGCTCTCCACGCCCGCACCACCCGCGAGAGCGCCCGGCCGTCGGCCGCCTTGACCAGCACGTGCCAGCGCCAGCGGCCCTTCAGCCGGGCGATCGGGCACGGCGCGGGGCCGAGCACCGTGAGCGCGCCCCCCAGCCGCTCGGCGCTGGCCCGGCGCAGCCAGTCCGCCGCCCGCCGGGCGCCCTCCTCCGCCTGCGCCGCCTGGCCCGCGGTGGCGACGAAGCGCGCCAGGGAGACCGTCGGCGGATAAGCCGGGTGGGGCGGCCGCCGCAGGGGCAGCTCCGCCTCGGCGAAAGCGCGCACCGAGTGCCGCGCCGCCGCGCGAATCGCGTGGTGATCGGGGGAGCGGGTCTGGACGATCACCCGCCCGCCCTTCGGACCCCGGCCTGCCCGTCCCGCCACCTGCGCCACCAGCTGGAAGGTCCGCTCCGCGGCGCGGAAGTCCGGGAGATGCAGCCCGGTGTCCGCGTCCACCACGCCCACCACCGTGACGTTCGGAAAGTCGAGTCCCTTCGCGATCATCTGCGTGCCCACCAGCACGTCCACGTCGCCCCGCGCGAAGCGCTCCAGAATCCGGTGATGCGCCCACTTGGTGCTGGTGGTGTCGAGGTCCATCCGCGCGAGCCGCGCCGCGGGGAACCGCAGCGCCACGAAATGCTCGAGCTGCTGGGTGCCGAGCCCGCCCATCCGCTGGGTGGGATTGCCGCACGCCCCGCACGTTTCAGCCACCGGCTCCTGATGGGCGCAGTAGTGGCAGCGCAGCACCTCCGGTCCCCGGTGCAGCGTGAGGGCGATGGAGCACGACGGGCACTCGACCACCACGCCGCACTTGGGACACTGCACGAAGGTCGAGAACCCGCGCCGGTTGAGGAGAAGAATCACCTGCTCCCGCGCGTCGAGGGCGGCGCGGACTCGCGCGTCCAGGGCCTCGGTCCAGGGAACAATGCCGGCGTCCTCGACCCGCGGCGCGGACCGGAGGTCGACCACCTCGACCGGCGGGAGCGGCCGCGCGCCCACCCGCTCCGGCAGGCCGACCTCGACCACCCGCCCGTCGGCCACCTGCGCCAGCGTTTCGAGCGACGGCGTGGCGCTCCCCAGGATCAGCCGCGCGCCCTCGAGGCGCGCCCGCACCTGCGCCACGTCGCGGGCGTGATAGCGCGGCGTGGTCCCCTGCTTGTAGCTCGACTCGTGCTCCTCGTCCACCACGATGGCCCGCAGGCGAAGGACCGGCGCGAAGAGCGCGGATCGCGGCCCCACCGCCACCCGGCGGGTCCCCCGGCGCAGCGCCCACCACGCGTCGGCCCGCTCGCCGTCGGAAAGCCCCGAATGCAGCACCGCCACCTGGTCGCCGAAGACGCCCCGCACCCGCGCCACGGTCTGGGGCGTGAGCGCGATCTCGGGCACGAGCAGAATCGCTCCGTCTCCGCGCTCCACCAGCGTCCGCAGCACTTCGAGATACACGAGGGTCTTGCCGGAGCCGGTGACCCCGTGGAGGAGCACCGGTCGATCGAGCGGGGTCCCTTCGATCGCCAGAATGGCGCGCCGCTGATCGTCGGTGAGGACGGGCGGCGGCGGCGTGGCGAGCCCCGAGAACGGATCGCGGGTGCGGGTCACCCGCTCGATCCGCGCCAGGCCCTGGGTCGCGAGCCCCGCGATCACCGCGTCGGTGACGTGGAGGCGCTCCGCCAGCTGGCGCACCGGCGCCGAGCCGCCCAGGGCTTCGATCGCCTCGTAGGCCACGCGGCGCTTGGGAGACCGCGCGAAGGCGCGCTCGCGCTCGAGGAGGGACGGGAGGGCGCGGGTGATGGTGACGACCCGTTCCGACGCCTCGGCGCCCTTCCCCGCCGAGCCCGCCGCGCCGAAGAGCGGTCCCGGGAGCACCGAGCGCAGGGTGAGCCCGAGCGGCGCGCCGTAGTAGCGCGACACCCAGCGCGCCAGCTCCAGCAGCGGCTCGCCGAGGGCGGGTTCGGCGTCGGGCGCCGAGAAAATTTCCCTGGTGTCGTACTCGGGGAGCGGGACGTCGGTCCGCACCACGAGGCCCAGCGCGCGGCGGCCGCGCACCGGGACCAGCACCCGGGCGCCGGGCACCGCGCGTTGGGCGAGCGCTTCGGGAATCCGGTAGATGAAGCCCGTCGCGACCGGGAGGGGAAGCGCCACCTCCGCGAAGCGCGCGGGCGCCTCCCGGCTCACCGGCGCCGCACGCCCAGCCCCGGCGCCGTGGGGAGGCGAATTTGCCCGCCCTCGATCGTGGCGCCGATGAAGGGGTCGTTGGTGGTGAGCGCCGCGCCGTCCAGGTCGGCCGCGTCCACGAGAGGCGTCAAGTGCGCCGCCGCGGTGATGCCCAGCGAGGTCTCGATCATGCAGCCGACCATCACCAGCATCCCGTGGGCGCGGGCGGTGGCGATCATGCGCAGCGCCTCCCGCAGCGAGCCGCACTTGGCGAGCTTGATGTTGATCCCGTCCGCCGCGGCGGCGACGCGCGGAATGTCCGCGGCCACGATGCAGCTCTCGTCCACCACGATGGGGAGATCCGCCTTGCGGCGCACCGCCGCGAGTCCGTCCAGGTCCTCCGGGGGGAGGGGCTGCTCCAGGAATTCGACGCCGTACTCCCGCAGCACCGGCAGCATCTGGATCGCGCGGTCCACGGTCCAGCCGGCGTTCGCGTCCACCCGGATCGGCTTGTCGGTCGCGTCCCGAATGGTGGCGAGAATCTCCTCGTCGCGATCGGTGCCCAGCTTGATCTTGAGGATCGGGTAGGGCGCCGCTTCCTTCACCTTCTCCCGCATTTTCTCCGCGGTATCGATTCCGATCGTGAACGACGACACCGGCGCCTTGCGGGGATCGAGTCCCCACAGCCGCCACAGCGGCTGGCCGAGCCGCTTGCCGGCGAGATCGTGGAGGGCGGCGGAGAGCGCCGAGCGGGCGGCGCCGTTGTGCTGGACCACCTGCAGGAACCGGGCTTCCGCCGCTTCGAGATCGAACGCGTCGGCCGGCAGATGCGGCTCGAGCTTCCGGACCGTTTCGAGAACCGTGTCCGCGGTCTCCCCGTAATAACTCGACGGATCGGCCTCCCCCCAGCCCTCCACCCCGTCGCCATCGGTGAGCCGCACCCACACCACGCGGTACTCGCTCTTGCCGCCCCGGGCAATGATGAACGGGTGGCGCGTGGTGAGCGTCACGACTTCGGCGGAGAGCTTCAGGGTCATGGCATCCTTCGAAAAGGAGGGCGCGGCGCGGGAACGGCGTGAAGTATCGGGGTGCCCGGGCCCCTTAAGCAAGCGCGGTGACGTGGGCCCGCACTCCCCGGGCGAGGAGGTCGAGCCGGTACCCGCCTTCGAGCACGCCGACCACCGGCGACCGGGCCCGCTCGCGGAAGGCGCGGGTCCAGTCCGCCATGTCCTCCGGGAGGAGCGTGAAGCCGCCCAGCGGATCGCCCAGGAGCGAATCGAATCCGGCGGAGACGAGCACCAGGTCCGGCCGCCAGCCCGCGAGCGCGGCGTCCACCGCGGACCGCAGGTCGGCCACGTAGGTCCCCCGGGGCAGCCCCGGCGGACGCGGGACATTGAAGACGTTCCCCACGCCCCGCTCCTCCGCCGCGCCGGTGCCGGGATACCACGGATACTGGTGCATCGAGACGTAGCGGATCGACGGATCGCGCTCCACCAGCGCCTGCGTCCCATTCCCGTGATGCACGTCCCAGTCCACGATCAGCACCCGCGCGGCGCCGGAGGCCTGCGCCTGCCGGGCCGCGATCACCACGTTGTTCAGGAGGCAGAATCCCATCGCGCGTGCGGCGAGCGCGTGATGGCCGGGGGGCCGGGTGACGCCGAACGCCGTGCCGCGCTTCAAGCCCTGCTCCACCGCCGCGATCGCCACCCCGGAAGCGGCGAGCGCGGCGTCCCAGCTCGCCGGGCCCATCGCCGTGTCGCCGTCGAGCGCCCCGCCGCCGGCCCGGCCCAGCTGCTCCAGGGCGTCGAGGTAACGGGCCGGGTGGACGCGGGCGAGAGCCTCGCGCGGGGCGGGCGCCGCCTCGATCCATTCGACCTGCGAGGCGAGATCGGGCGCCCGCAACGCGTCGAGCACCGCATCCAGTCTTTCCGGACGCTCCGGATGCCCCGCCCCGGCGTCGTGGCCGCGGGTGGCGGGGTTCCAGACGATCGTCGTGGACACTAGTTGCGGAGGTGGTGGCTTTCGAGGAGCGCCCGGATGGACTCGGCCTCGGCGCGAATCGCGCGCCGCGCCGCGTCCAGCTCGACCAGTACCCGCCGGTAGCGCCGCCAGCCGACGACCACGAGACCGGCGAGGAGGACGCAGAGGGCGGCGCCGATCACCAGCGATGGACGCTTGAGCTCGGCGCCGGCGTAGCCCAGGAGCACCGCGTCGAGGAGCAGGAAGCCGACGGCGAAGGTGGCGAGCGCCCGGCGGGGCTTCATCGCACCGGCCGGCGCCGCGCGGGAAGGACGATGAACGGCGCGTTGGGCCGGACGCCCAGGGCGGCGAGCGTCGCCCGCTCGTCCAGCACCAGCGCCCCGCGGAACTTGACGATGTAGTCGGCGAGGTCCAGGTCCCGCTCCTTCGTCGCGCGAGTGAGCGCCTCGCGCTTCAACGCGGCCACCGTGGTGGTGAGCTCGACCGCGAGGAACACCTGGTCCCACACGTCGGTCACCATCACCCGGACTGCGAAGCGCTCCGCGACGGCCGTCATGCGACCTGGACGCTGGAGACGACGCCGAGGGTCGAGAGGAAGCGGTCGAGCGCCTGATCGAAGAACAGCGTGGACGCCCGCACCAGCGTCCCGCCGCCGTCGGCCGGCGCGACGCTGATCACGATCTCCTCCCCGCCCTGGCCCCGCAGCACCAGGAACCGGGCGCCCTCCTTCTCCGGATACGCCGACGCGTTGGGAACCCGCTCGGCGAAAAACGTCTTGGCGCGGGCGAGGACCTCTTCTGCGGGCACGGCTACGGTGACGGTGTGATGCATCGCTGGATCCGTTCGTCGGAATGGGAAAGATAGAGACCGGCCCGGGGGGCGGCCACCTCAGACCCGCTCGATCATTGCGGCGCGGCGAGGAGAAAGGCGAGGCGCGAGGCCACCTGGGAATTCGGGACCGCTTCGGCTCCCGCTTCGCGCGCCGCGCGCAGCTGCTCCGCCTCCACGTGGGAACCGAAGGCCAGCACCGCGATCCCCCGCCCCAGCAGGGCGCTGAGCCGCCGTTCCGCGCCGGGAGCCTCGAGCGCCACCACGGCCACCTCGCACGCCCCTTCCTCTTTAGTGATCTCCACCCCCGCCCGACGCGCCACCGCCTGGAGCCTGGACCGGAACAGCAGGTCCGGCACGTCCAGGAACACCCGCCGCGCGGCGCCTTGGCTCACCGCGCCAGATGGTCCGCGAGATAGCCCGCGAGCTGGGACGCGGCCACCCGGTCCTGCTTCAGGGTGTCGCGGTCGCGGACGGTGACGGTCTGGTCTTGCGTGCTCTGGCCGTCCACGGTGACGCCGAACGGCGTCCCCGCTTCGTCCTGGCGCCGGTAGCGCCGCCCGATGGATCCGCCGTCGTCGTAGAACACGTTGTACTGCCGGCGCAGATCGTCGTAAATCCGCCGCGCCAGCTCCGGCATGCCGTCCTTGTTCACGAGCGGGAAGACCGCCGCCTTGAGGGGCGCGAGGGAGGGCTGGAAGCGGAGCACCACCCGCTTCTCCCCCTCCACCTCCTCTTCGTGATAGGCGTCCACCAGCGCCACCAGCGCGGTGCGGTCGGCCCCGGCCGAGGTCTCGACCACGTAGGGGATGAAGCGCTGATTGGTGACGGTGTCGAGGTACTCGAGCTTCTTTCCGGACGCGGCCTGATGCCGGGACAGGTCGAAGTCGGTCCGGTTGTGAATCCCCTCGAATTCGTGCCAGCCGAAGGGGAACTCGTACTCGATGTCGTAGGCGTCCTTGGCGTAGTGCGCCAGCTCGTCCTTGCCGTGCCGGTGGAAGCGGAGCTTCTCGGGCCTGATGCCGAGGCCCTCGAGCCATTTCATCCGCTCGCCTTTCCAGTACTCGAACCACTTCTCGTCCTCGCCGGGCTGCACGAAGAACTGCATTTCCATCTGCTCGAACTCGCGGGTCCGGAAGGTGAAGTTGCCGGGCGTGATCTCGTTGCGGAACGCCTTGCCGATCTGCGCAATGCCGAAGGGCACCTTCTGCCGCGAGGACTGCAGGACGTTCAGGTAGTTGACGTAGATCCCCTGCGCCGTCTCGGGCCGGAGGTAGATCACGGCGGCCGCGTCTTCCACCGGACCCATGAAGGTCTTGAACATCAGATTGAACATCCGGGGCGCGGTGAGGGTCCCCTTGGTCCCGCACACCGGGCACTGGGCCGAGGGCTCGCCCGGCGTGCCCTTGATTCTGGGGTCGTCGGCGCGGAACCGGTTCTTGCACTGCTTGCAATCGATCAGGGGATCGGTGAAGCCGGCGAGGTGGCCCGACGCTTCCCAGACCTTGGGGTGCATCAGGATGGCCGCGTCCAGCCCCTCGATGTCCTCGCGCTCGTGGACCATCGAGCGCCACCAGCGCTCCTTGATGTTCTTCTTGAGCTCGACGCCCAGCGGACCGTAGTCCCACACCGATCCCAGGCCGCCGTAGATCTCCGAAGATTGAAAAACGAAGCCGCGCCGCTTGGCGAGCGACACCAGCTTGTCCATCAGGTTGTCGGCAGGGGGCATAGGAGGCGGAAGATAGGCCCGCCGCTAGGCGGGGGGCAACCCGAGCGCGGCCCGGGCCGCGCGTCCGCCAGCCGCGGCAATCGCGGCGGCGTCGAGCGTTGCGCCGGCGCCCGCCACCAGCGTCACCCCCGCCGGCGCGTCACCGGTCGCTACACCCGCGACCACCGCCACCGCCTTCCGGGCGCTGCGCGCGCGCGTCATCACTTCACCCGTCGCCTTGCCGAGCAGCGAGGTCCCGTCGAAGGCTCCCTCTCCGGTGATCACCAAGTCCACCTTGGCGAGCGCGGCGTCGAAGCCCACGCGCTCGAGCACCCAGGGCGCCCCCGGGGCGAGCTCGGCGCCCGCGAAGAAGGCGAGACCCGCCCCCAGCCCCCCCGCGGCGCCGCCCCCCGCCCGGGCGCCGAGGTCGCTCCGTCCCTGCCGGCCGAAGAGATCGGCCAGATGATCGAGGCCTCGCGACAGGCGGGCGACGTCCTCCGGACCGGCGCCCTTCTGCGGCCCGAAGATCGGGGCCGCGCCGGCGGGACCGCTGAGTGGCGTGAGGACGTCGGTGAGGGCCACCACCCGGGCGGCGAGATGCCATCCCGGAACGAGACGCGCCAGGCGCTCGAGCGGCCCGCCGCCCTCGTCCAGTGGAGCCCCGGCGTCGTCCTCGAAGGCCCAGCCCAGTCCGCGGGCCGCGCCGGTGCCGCCATCCACGGTCGCCGATCCACCCAATCCCACGACGACGGTCTTCGCGCCCCGGTCCGCCGCCTCCCAGATCAGCTCCCCCACCCCTCGGGTCGTGGCCCGGAGCGGATCGCGCTGGTCGCCGTTCAGGAGCGCGAGCCCGCACGCCGCGGCGCTCTCGAAAAGGGCGGTCTCGCCGTCGAGCCACCCCAACTCGGCGTCCACCGGCTGAGCGAGCGGGCCGCTGACCGAGACCTTCTCGCGTCGCGTCCCGGGGGGCAACACGGCATCGAGAAGACCGTCGCCCCCATCGGCCACGGGACAGGCGAGGACCGTGGCACCGGGAATCGCGGCGCGCACGCCGTCCGAAATGGCCTCGGCGACGGCGCGAGGACCGAGCGTACCCTTGAAGGCGGCGGGGGCTACGAGGACGAGCGGCGGCATCGCGGAAAGATGACCCAAAACCCCGGTCAGGAGCCAGCAACAAAATCAGCCAAGATTGTGACGCAATATGCCACGAATATTGCTTATTGCAATGCCATTGAGACCGCTGCGTCCAGAAATGCGTTGTTTGACGCGCCACTTGCGGGGGCACTGTTCTTGCTGGACTAGAACGCGCAGTTCTCTGATCAGGGCAAACCGCTGGCGACGGCGGGGCGCAAAGCCAAGGGGTCTCGTTCATCGAGACGGCCCGGCTGCCAGGGATGCGGATGGCCCCGGTGCCCTTCAAGAGAGAGCGCAGGGGCCGTTTTCGTTCTCCTAACGTGAGCCAAACTCGCCTCGCTCACATCGGGTTCTAGGGCGCACGATGTTGGGCAGGCGATCACCCCCCAAGGGCAACCTTGGGGGGTTTTCTTTTGCGCTAGTGCGGGAGCGGGACCAGTCGCAGGGTGTCCGTCGCCGCCACTTTGCGCACGTCCACCGGCAGGATCCACAGCTCGCCCCGGCGCCATCGCGCCGCCTGATCCCGGTAGTGCGGCGACAGCGGGTGCCCGGACTCGCCGGCGGGAAGAATGAACCCCCCGTCGCCGTCCACGTTGCCCAGGTCCACAACGTGCCGGAGCGACGGTCCCTCGGTGCACGCGAAGGGCGGCGTGCGCTCGTCCGACGGGCAGACGTTGACGGTCCAGCTGCCGCCTTCCGCCGGGACGGGCCCGATGTTGAAGCCGGCGAACCACCCCAGGAACGGCACCGCGCCGAGCGGATGGTCCTCGGTCAGCGTGTTCACGGCCCCCCACCGCGGTGCCGCGGACCGCGCCAGGACGTGCGCCATTGCTTGCCGGGCCAGCGACGCCAAGTCCTCGTGCTGCGGCGTGCGGGCGTCGTCGAACCAGGGGCTCGCGCCCACGGCCAGCCAGTGGTGGAACGGGGCGCTGGGCTCCCAGTCCGGGTACTGATCGTCGAAGGTGAGGTGCTCGAGCTCCCGGTACCAGGACCAGAAGATCGTCGGCTCGGTGCGGTCGAGGGCGAAGCGGGCGTCCCAGCGCCGCAGTTCGTTGGCGACATCGACGCGCCCCAGGGACTCCGCCGCCCGCGCCGCCAGCGGCGCCGTCGCCCGCGCGAAGACGCTGGTCACGTCGAGCTGGTGGCGCGCCTCGCCGGCCGCGGTCGCGCTCGATTCGGGCGCAACCATCTCCAGGATCCGCTGGGCGCGGTAGGGCAGCTCCCAGTCCGACGAAATGAAGAAGGGGAACCGGTTCCCCTCGATCCGGTTGTTGGCGGTCACAATGAACCCGGCCCGCGGATTCCTCATCCGCGGCAGCTCGGCGTCGCTCAGGAAGCGCTCCCAGGCGCCCTCGCCGGTCCACCCCGGCGTGGGGAGCCCGCCGTTCCCTTTCCGTCGGACCGGCACCCGGCCGCCGAGGTAGTACGCGATGTCTCCGCCGGCGTCGGCGAACACGATGTTCTGTTCCGGGGAGCGGAAGAGGGGCACCGCGGCTTCGAAGTCGGCCTCGGTCGAGGCCCGGTCCATCGCGAGCAGGGCGCTGAGCTCGTCGGATGGCGTCTGCGCCACCCAGCGCAGGGCCAGCACCCGGCCCGAATCGGGACGCCACTCGCCGTTCACGACGGGCCCGTCAGGCGTGCGCAGCCGGCGATAGACCACCGGGGCGGCGCCCTTCACCTGAATGGTCTCCGCGACGACGTCCACCGGCGCCCACCCCGACGGGGTCCGCACGTGAGTCGAATCCCGATCGAGCTGCTCGATCACGAAGTCCACGTCGTCCACCATGCCGTTGGTGAACCCCCACGCCACCCGGGCGTTGTGGCCGAGGACGACGGCCGGGATCCCGGGGATGGTGGCGCCCACCACGTCGAAGCCCGGCGCGTGGAGGGCCGCGAGGTACCAGATGGACGGCGCCCGGAGCACGAGATGCGGATCATTGGCCAGGATGGGCTTGCCGGAAGCGGTTTTCGCGGGCCCGATGACCCAGGAATTGGAAGCGTCGCCCCGGCCGTCGAGATCGGGAGAGGGGAGACGAGGACCGGGAGCCGAGAACCGGGAGACGACAGGCGCGGGACGCCCGGCCAGGTGTCCCGTCTCCAGTCTCCCGCCGGCTCCGACGATCACCGGCGCGCTGTCGGGGTAGCTGGGCGCGAGGTCGCGCGCCTTCTCCGGGCCCAGGCGCGCCACGGCGCGGGCCATCGCGAGCTCCGCCCCGGAGGTGTGGAGGTCCCACGCTTCGACCACCCCGATCTCGATCGAGTTGACGGGGGTCCACGGTTCCGGCGTGTGTCCCACCAGGCGGAACTCGGGCGCGCGCTGGTCCCGGGAGAGCCAGGCGTTCACGCCGCGGGCGTAGGCCTCCACGGCGCGCCGGGCCTCGGGCCCCGTCACGGCGAGCTTGGCCCGGGCGATCCGCTTCATCTCGAGCGCGCGATAGGTGCGGTCCAGCCCCACGGCGCGGCTCCCCACCAGCTCCGAGACCCGCCCCTCGGCGAGGTGGCGCATCAGGTCCATTTCCCACATCCGGTCGCGGGCGTGGAGGTAGCCGAGGGAGGCGAACAGATCGTCGTCGGTGCGGGCCACGATGTGGGGGACCCCGAGCGAGTCGCGAAACACCACGACGCTGTCGGTGATGCCGGGGACCGACTCCCGCCCGCCCAGGCTGGGGACCGAGGAGCCGAGCCAGAGGCGGAGCGCCCCCAGGACCCAGAAGACGACGAGGAACGCCGCGCCCAGGCCCCAGAGGAGCCGCCGGCGCCCGCGGGTCATTGAACTTCGATGATCTGATCGCGCCGGGTGCCGACGCTCACGTAGCGGATCGGCGCGCGGGCGAGGTCCTGCAGCCGGTCGAGATAGGCGCGGGCGGCGGGAGGCAGTTCCGCGAGGCGGCGCACGCCGGTGAGCGGTTTCTCCCACCCGGGGAGGGTTTCGTAAATCGGCTCGACCCGCTCGATGCGCTCGACGTCCGCCGGCATGCTGTCCACGATTTCGCCGTCCAGACGATACGCGACGGCGACCGGAATTTCCGGGAACGCGTCCAGGACGTCGAGCTTGGTGACGGCGAGCCCGGTGAGCCCGTTGACGCGCACCGCGTAGCGCACCACCACGGCGTCGAACCAGCCACAGCGCCGGGGCCGCCCGGTGGTGGCGCCGAACTCGTCGCCGATGCGGCGGATCCGCTCGGCGACGGCGGGCTCGGCCTCCGTGGGCAGGGGCCCGTTGCCCACGCGGGTGGTGTACGCCTTGACCACGCCCAGGACCGCGTCGATCGCGGTGGGACCGATCCCCGCGCCCACGGCGGCGCCCCCGGCCGTGGTGTTGGACGAGGTGACGTAGGGGTAGGTCCCGTGATCCACGTCGAGCAGGGCACCCTGGGCCCCTTCGAGGAGGACCGACTCGCCGCGGTCCAGCGCCTCGTACACCACGCGACCGGCGTCCACGGTGAGGGGGAGCAGGCGGGGGGCGAGGCGTTCCAGGAGCTGGCAGTGCTCGGTGGCGTCGGCGCGGTCCGGGCCGCCGAGGAGACCCAGCATTTCATTCGCGGCCGCGACGCGATGGGCCACGAGGTCGCGGGCGCGGGCGAGGTTGCGGAGGTCGCCGACCCGCAGGCCGCGGCGCCCGTACTTGTCCTCGTAGGTGGGGCCGATCCCCCGCCCGGTGGTGCCGATCTTCTCCCGCTTCTCCCGCGCCTGGTCCAGGAGCTGGTGGAGCGGAAGGGTGAGGTGGGCGCGGTCGGAGACGAAGAGCTTCTGATCCACCTTGATGCCGCGCGCGGCGAGGGCATCGAGCTCGGTGAAGAAGGTCTCGGGATCGAGCGCGACGCCGTTCCCCACCACGCACACCGCACCCTGGATGATCCCGGACGGGATCTGGTGCAGGACGAACTCCCCGCTCGCGGTGTGGACGGTGTGCCCGGCGTTGGCGCCGCCCTGATAGCGGACGACCAAGTCGGCGCGCTCGGCGAGCACGTCGACGATCTTCCCCTTGCCCTCATCACCCCACTGGGCACCCACCACCACGACGCAATGGGCCTTCGGTCCGAACACGCGCGCCCCTTTCAGCAAAAACGCCCCGAGAGCTCGGGGCGGTTCGTGCATCCTCTGAGGTAAGCTAGGGCGGTCCCGGGGGAGCGTCAACGGCGCGGGCGACGGCCGTCGCTACGGCGCCGGCGACGGCGGTCACTCCCTCGAGGCTCAACCGCGCCGCTGTGTCCCGCGGTGTGTGCACCACGCGGGCGGTTCCCCAGTTTCCCCTCATCACGGTGAAGCATTCGCTCGCCACGGAAGCGAGCGCGATGCCGTCCACCACCACCGGCACGCGAGAGTGCCCGACGCCCAGCATCTGGGCGGTCGCCCGGCCGAGGGGGCCGGCCCGGTGGGGGAGCACGAACGGCCGGCCCCGATCGTCCAGGCCATCGAAGTTCACGACGGCGGTCCCCTGGAAGAGATTGGCGCGATCCCGCGCCAGCGCGCGGGCTCCCTCCAGGCCAAGTTCTTCCGCGTCGGTGAAGATCACGCCGACGGGCGCGTCCGGCGGGAGCGCGGCCACCGTCGAAAACACGGCGAGGAGCCCGGTGGCGTTGTCCACCGCACCCGGCGAATGGTCCGTGAGATTCGCCCGCCAGAGCCAGAGTCCGCCGCAGAAGGCGCACGCCCCGGCGGCGACCGAGGTCCAGAACCCTCCCGCGGATCCCGCCAGCGCGGCCACGCCGAGCCCCGCGAGCGTCACCCAGCCCGCGACGAAGACCGCGACGCCCACGATCCGGCCCGCCATCGAGATCCCCTGCCCCTTGGAATCGTAATGCGCCACGAGCCACACCTTGACCCGCGGTCCCGGGCGGACGGCGATCAGATTGACGGCGGGAATGGGAGGCCGTCGCGCGAGGCGGAGCATCGCGAACCCGAAGAACGCGAGGGCCGCGACGGCGCCGGTCGCGAACAGCGGGAGCCCGCGGAGCCGCACGGTGTCCATCGCGACCTCGCGCACGATCCATCCGAAGGTCGCGGCGAGGGCGAGCGACGGGAGCCAGAGGACCCGCAGGACGGTCGCGGCAAACGGGTGCTCGAGGACGCGAAACCCGCGGGCGCCGAGCCCGGCCTTGAGCGTTTCACGGACCGCCGCGTGGGCGGGTGTGCCGACGAACCGCGGCCGGGCGAGACGCTCGAAGAGGGCCCGGTCCGCCGTCACGCCACGAGCTGCGCCAGCCGCGCGCGCTCGGCGTCCGGAAGCGGGACCAGCGGGGCCCGTACATCGCCGCCGAAGTATCCCGCGGCGTCCATCGCGGCCTTCACGCCGGCGGGTCCGCTCTTCGACACGATTTCCTTGTCGAGGGTGGTCAGCGTGCGCTGCAGCGTCTCGGCGACGTCCCGCTTGCCGGCGCGATGGGCCGCGAGCAGGTCGGCGCAGCGGCGGGGCGCGAAGCACGCCACGCCCAGCACTCCCCCCTGGCAGCCGAGCTCGAGCGCGGCGTGGAAGAGCGACGCCGAACCGACGAAGAGCGCCCAGCGGGGCGCCGCTTCCCGGTAGGCCGCGAGGTTCTTCACGTCCCCGGACGAATCCTTGGCGCCGACGATGCGGGGGTGCCGCGCCAGCTCGGCCACGACGGCCGGAGCGATCGGCTGATGGGTGAACTTGGGCATGTTGTAGACCAGGACCGGCACGGGACTCGCGTCGGCGATCGCCCGGTAATAGTCCACGAGCCCGTTCACCGCCTGGGCGCCGAAGTACCCCGGGGGCCGCACCAGCACCGCGTCCGCGCCCTCGGCGGCCGCCGCGCGCGAGAGCGCGATGGCGGCCCGGGTGGATTCGGCGCCGGTCCCGGCGAAGAGGAGGCGGTCGCGGGGCACCGCGGCGCGGAGGGTGGCGACGACGAGCCGGAACTCTTCGTTCGAGAGGAGCGGCGCTTCGCCGGTCGAGCCCGCGCCGAGGATCCCGTCCAGGCCGGCGCCGAGGAGGCGCTCGGCGTTCTTCCGGAGGGGCTCGGCGGCGACGTCTCCGGTGACGGGATCGAACGGCGTGGTGATGGGGGCGAGGACCCCCTCGAGCTTCGGGGCGCTCAACGCACTAGGGCAGGAGGCTCGACATGTCGTCCGTGAACCCTTCGGGACGATCGGCGTCCGGCGCCGGAGCGGCCGCGGCGGCGACATCCGGCGCCTTGGCCACGCGGGAGCGGCGGCGCAGCGTCTTCAGCTGCAGCTCGAAGTCGGCGGGGTTCGAGGAGGCCGCCATCGCCGTCTCGTAGGTCACCGTGCCCTCGGTGACCAGGTCCATCAGGTGCTGGTCGAAGGTCTGCATCCCGTACTGCTCGCGGGACTCCTGCATGTAGTCGCGCAGCTCGGGCGTGCGGTTCGCGTCCTTGATGTAATCGCGCACCGTGCCGGTGGCGATCAGGATCTCGAGCGCGGCGGCGCGGCCGTGCCCGTCGGCGCGCGGGAGCAGGCGCTGCGAGATCACCGCCTGCAGCGCCTCGGAGAGGCGGAGCCGGGCGACCTCCTGCTCCTCCGGCGGGAACATCGAAACGATCCGGCTGACGGTGGTCACCGCGTCCGGGGTGTGGAGGGTCGAGATCAGCAGGTGTCCCGTCTCGGCCGCTTTCATCGCGGTGTCGATGGTCTCCGAGTCCCGCATCTCGCCGATGAGCACCACGTCCGGATCCTGCCGCAGGGCGGCGCGGAGGCCCATCCGGAAATCGTCGGTGTCCACGCCGATCTCGCGCTGGGTGACCGAGCAGTTGATGTCCCGGTGCAGGAACTCGATCGGGTTCTCCAGGGTGAGGATGTGCTTGTGCTGGGTCTGGTTGATGTGGTTGATGATGGACGCCATGGTCGAGCTCTTGCCCGAGCCGGTGACCCCGGTAACCAGAATCATCCCCCGCTCCGCGCTCGCGATGCTGGCGAGGACGGGCGGGAGCTTCAGGGACTCGAAGGTCGGCACGTCGAACGGAATCGAGCGCATCACGATCATGAACGACGAGCGCTGGCGCAGAATGCTCACCCGGAAGCGGCCGATCCCGGGCATGCCCCAGGAGCAGTCGTAGTCGCGCAGCTTGTCGATGCGGGCGCGGTCTTCCTCGCTCGGAATGAGACGGAGGGCGATGGCCTTGGTCTGCTCCGGCGAGAGCCGCTGCTTGGTGAGGGGCACCAGCTTCCCGTCGATGCGCGCGCGGAACACGTCTCCTGCCTTGATGTGCAGGTCGGAGGCGCCGCGGTCCACAGCTGCCTTGATGATCTTTTCCATTTCCATTCAGTATCCAGCCTCGAGGTCCACCACGTTCACCAGGGGCGCACCTGCAAGATAGCGCCGGATGTTGTCCACGATGAGGGCCGTTTCCCGCTCCCAGAACCGCCCCGTGACCGCGGCCACGTGAGGAGACACCAGCACCCGGGGATGGGTCCAGAAGGGGTGCCCGGCCGGCAGGGGCTCGGTTCCGAACACGTCCAGCGCGGCCCCCCGCAGGCGCCCGGCGGTCAGAAGATCGAGCAGGGCGGTCTCGTCGAGGAGACTCCCGCGCGAGACGTTCACCACCACCGCGCCGGCCGGCAGCTGCTCGAGCAGGGCCCGGTTCACCGCCCCGGCGGTCTCCAGGGTGTGCGGGGCGGCGATCACCAAGAGGTCGCTTTCCCGGGCGAGGCGCGGGAGGTCGCGCCAGCCGCCGATCCAGGCGAGCCCCGGGGGTCCGCCGCGCTCCGGCCGCCGCCGCACGCCGGCCACGCCCGCGCCCAGCGCCAGGGCCCGGCGGGCCACCGCGCCGCCGATGCCGCCCAGGCCGAAGATCCCGACCCGCAGCGCCGAGAACTCGCGGATGGGGTGGGAGAGGTCGGTGAACTCGTCCTTGGCCCAGCGACCGGCGCGCTGGGCGCCCGCCATCCAGTCGAGTCCGCGGGCGAAGTAGAGCGCGGCGGCGATCACCCAGTCGGCGATGGGCTCGGCGTGCACGCCCGCCGAGTTGGTGAGGACGATCCCGGTCCCGGACAGGTGCCCGAGCGACGCGCCGACGCCGGCGGTGCCGGTGTGGGCCCAGCGCAGAGACCCCCGCGCCGCGGCGACCACGCCCTCCGGGACGCCGAAGCCGAGGTAGATCTCCGCCCCTCGCGCGGCGGCGATGGCCTGGGGGGTGCCGGACCCGCCGTCTCCGTCCGAGGCGGCGGGCGCGTCTACCGCGGCCACCTCCCATCCCCGGCCGAGGGCGCGCCCGATGGCCGACAGCGCGTCACCGGGAACGCGCCACACGGCGCGCGGCGAGGCGAGGTCCACCACCAGGCGGCGGGTCACTCTCCGGTGGAGACGGTCCGCACCGTGGGGTGATGGAGCACCGAGATCATCGCCTGGTCGTGCAGGCGGCGCGGCCCGCGGATGTCGAACTCCACCACCAGGTCCACGTTCTCCCGCCGGGACTCGGCGCGCTCGATCTCGAGTCCGGAGCGGCGGACCAGCGCTTCGAGGTCTTCGATGGCGGTGGCCTCGGGGCGGGCGTGGATCACGAGGTGGGTGCGGGTGGCCTGCTTCGCCACCGCGCGCTCGAGGAAGCCCAGGCCCTGCAGGACGATCATCACGAGGAGCGCGGTCCCCAGCGCCTCGGTATACGCGCCGCCGCCGATCGCCATCCCGATCGCGGCGACGACCCAGATGGTGGCCGCGCTGGTGAGGCCGGTGACGGAGCCGCGGGTGTGGAGAATGGTCCCCGCGCCGATGAACCCCACGCCGGGGAGAATCTGCGCGGCCACCCGGGCCGGATCTCCGCGCCCCAGCGACATCTTGGCGGAGAGGACGGTGAAGAGCGTGGCGCCCACGCAGATGAGAATGTTGGTGCGCAGGCCAGCGGGCTTCCCCGAGATCTCCCGCTCGAACCCGATGGCGCCGCCCAGGAGCACCGCGAGGAGGAGCTGCTGCAGGAGGTCGAAATGCAGGACATCGCTCAAGCGCTGGATCAGCTCGCCCATCAGTCCTCCCCGGCGGAGAAAAAGCCCATGTGGCGCCGCACCTCGGTCATCGTCTTCCGCGCGAGCGCCCGGGCGCGCGCGGCGCCGTCGCGGAGCACGTCGCGCACCCGGCGCGGCTCGGCCCGCAGCGCGGCCCCGCGCTCGCGGATGGGGGTGAGCGCCGCTATCATATTGTCGGCGAGCACCCGCTTGCAGTCGAGGCAGCCCCACGCCGCGGATCGGCAATTCGCCGCGACTTCCTGCACCGTGGCGGGCGGAGAGAATCCCTGGTGCATGGTGTAGATGTTGCAGATCTCGGGCGTCCCCGGATCCTTGCGGGTCTTGCGCGCCGGGTCGGTGGCCGCGGGCTTGAGCTTCTCCCAGATCTCCTCGGGGGTGTCGAAGAGCCCGATGGTGTTGCCGAGGCTCTTGGACATCTTGGCGCGGCCGTCCAGGCCCAGCACCCGCTTGGCCGTGGAGAGCCGGGCCTCGGGCTCGGGAAAGAATCCGGGGGCGAAGCGCGCGTTCCAGCGGCGGGCGATCTCGCGCATCAGCTCCAGGTGCTGGAGCTGGTCTTCACCGACCGGCACCAGCGTCGCGTGATAGAGCAGGACGTCGGCCGCCTGGAGGATCGGGTAGGCGAGGAGCCCCGCGGGCACGCTCTCCTGCCGCTGGGCCTTTTCCTTGTACTGGGTCTGGCGCTCGAGCTCGCCCAGGGGCGTCACGGTGGTGAGGAGCCAGTCGAGCTCGGAATGCTCGCGCACCTCGGACTGGACGAAGACGATGCACTTCCCCGGCTCGAGCCCCGACGCGAGCAGCCCCACCGCCATCTCTTCGGTGCGCGCCGCCAGCGTCGCGGCGTCGTAGGCCTGAGTGATGGCGTGCAGGTCCACGATCGAGAACAGACACTCGTGCTGGTGCTGCAACTTGACCCAGGCCTGAACCGCGCCGAGGTAATTGCCGATGTGCAGCTCACCCGAGGGCTGGATGCCGGAGAAAACGCGCGCCATGGGCAGTGAACCTACGGCGGCGGCGGGGCGAGCCGCAAGGTGCGGACGGACTTGGAGTTAGTCGACGTCGCCCGGCGGGCCGCGGAGCGCGCCGCCGAGTTCATCGCCCGCCAGCCCGCGCCCTCGGCCGCGCTGTGGACCGAGAAGGCGCGGCACGATTTCGTCACCGACGTGGATCGCGGCGCGGAGGCGCTGATCGTCGAGACCCTCTCGGCCGAAACGCCGGGCAGCGTCATCGTGGGCGAGGAGCTGTCGCCGCACCAGGCCGCGCGCGGCGACCTGGTGTGGATCGTGGACCCGCTCGACGGCACCACCAACTTCCTGCACGGCTATCCCCAGTACGCGGTGAGCATCGGGTGCGTGGTGGGCGGGAAGTTGTCGGTGGGCGTGGTGCACGACGTCGCGCGGAACGTGGTCTATCACGCGACCGCGGGCGGCGGCGCCTGGGCGGAAGACCGGCCGCTCGCCGTCTCGACGCTCGCCGAGCCCCGGCGGGCGCTGGTGGGCACCGGTTTTCCCTTCAAGGAGCTGGGGCAGCTGCGCGAGTATCTTTCCCAGTTCGCGGCCGTGATGGGCACCACCAGCGGCATCCGGCGCGCCGGTTCGGCGGCGCTCGACCTCGCGGACGTGGCGGCGGGGCGCTTCGACGCCTTCTGGGAGCTCACCCTCGCGCCCTGGGACATGGCGGCCGGCGTGCTGCTGGTGCGGGAGGCGGGAGGCGTGGTGACCACGCTCCCGGGAAGCGAAGATGTCATCGGCTTCGGCTCCATCGTCGCCGGAAACCCGGTGATGCACCGCTGGCTCGTGAACCTCTTGAGGAAAGCCTAGATGCCGTCTCCCCTGGTCGAGTGCGTTCCGAATTTCTCCGAGGGCCGGGACCGCGAGGTGCTGGACGCCCTGCGCCACGCGCTCACCGGCGTTCCGGGCGTCACGCTCCTCGACGTACAGGCCGATCCCTCACACCACCGCTCGGTGTTCACGCTGGTGGCACCGCCGGAAGCCGCCCTCGAGGCGGCGTTCCGCGCCGCGCGGGTGGCGCGCGAGAAGATCGACCTCACCCGGCACTCGGGCGAGCACCCCCGCATGGGCGCCACCGACGTCATCCCCTTCGTGCCGGTGCGGGACGTCGCCATGGACGAGTGCGTGGCCCTCGCCAGGCGGCTGGGCGAGCGGCTGGGCCGGGAGCTCGAGATCCCCGTCTTCCTCTACGCGAAGGCCGCGGCCCGGCCGGAGCGGGAGCGGCTCCCCGACGTCCGCAAGGGCGAATTCGAAGGTCTGCGGGAGCGAATCGGCGCCGATCCTTCCGCGGACCCGGACTTCGGTCCCAAGCGCGTTCACCCCACCGCCGGCGCCACCGCCGTCGGCGCCCGGCCCTTCCTGGTCGCGTTCAACGTCTACCTCGATTCCGCTGATGTCTCGCTCGCCAAGGAAATCGCGAAGCGGATTCGCACGTCCTCGGGCGGCCTTCCCGCGGTCCAGGCCAGCGGGTTCGAGGTCGGCGGCAAGGCGCAGGTCTCGATGAACCTGCTCGACGTGGACGTGACGCCGCCCGCCGTCGTCTTCGACGCGATCGCCGCGGCGGCCGCCGCCCGCGGGGTGCAGGTGCTGAAGAGCGAGCTCGTGGGCCTGACGCCGGAGCGGGCGATCGTCGGCGCCGGCGCCGCGCACCTCAAGCTCCCCGACGCGGGCGCGCATCTCCTGGAAGCGAAGATCCGCGCGGCGGAGGGCCCGAGTCTGGACGGCTGGGTCGGGGAGCTCGCGGGCGGGGCGCCGGTCCCCGGGGGCGGAAGCGCGGCGGCGCTCGCGGGCGTCCTCGCGGGCGCGCTGGTGGCGATGGTGGCGCGGCTCACCATCGGCCGCAAGGCCTACGCCGCGGTCGAAGCCCGGGCCAGGGAGCTGTTGACGGAAGGGGACGCGCTACGGGCCGAGCTGCGCCGCCTGGTGGACGAGGACGCGGCGGCCTACACCGGCGTGAGCGCCGCCTACAAGATCCCCAAGGACGACCCCGCGCGCGCCCGGGCGATCGACAGCGCCCTGCTCGTGGCCGCGACCACGCCGCTCGAGACCGCGCGCGCCGCGTCGCGGCTGATGGCGCTGGCGCGCGAGATCGGACAGATCGGCAACAAGAACGCGGGAAGCGACGCGAAGGTGGCCGAGATGCTCGCCCGCGCCTCACTGCTCGGCGCGCTCGAGAACGTGCGGGTGAATCTCGGGTCGCTGTCGGAGCCCGCGCGGGGCGCGGAGCTCGCGGAAGAAGCGAAGCGCCTCGCCAAAAACGCGGGCTAGGGCGACAGCCCTTCCCCCAAGCAGAACGCCGCCGCCCGCACGGCGTCCGGAGTGGCGGAGTCGGACGCGAGCGAGTCGGCGAACGCCCGGACCGCCGCCACGCGCCCCGGCCCGGGCGGCGGGCCGGCCACGGCGGGCGGCGACACATATACCCGGTAGGGCCCGCAGCCCCCCGACGGCCGGTGGCGGCGCGCGTCCCAGGTGGCATCGAACGGAAAGACCCGGACCGCCCGGCCGCCCAGGACCGCGGCGATCCGCCGCAACGCGACCACCCGCGCCGCCGGCGTGGTATCGGCCCGGAGCGCCGCCATCCGCGCGGCCTCCGCCGCGGCCTCGGAGCGCAGGGCTTCCCCCAGCGCGAACTCGAAATCGAGCGTCACCAGCGAGGCCACGGCGCGGGCCCCGATCCGCCCGGGCGTGAAGCGCGCGCCGAGCGCCGCGGCCCGCGCCACCGCGTCGAATCCGGGATGCATCGATCCCGTGACCGTCGCCGACGCCGAGTCGACGGCCCCCGACGCGGTGATGATAAGCTGGACCCGCGCCAGCCCTTCGATGCCGGCGCTTTGCAGGACCCCCGGATAGAGCACGTCGAGGCTGTCGCCGACGAGACGCGGTTCGCGGTCGAGCTGACAGGGCAGGTAGACGGGAGCGCCGCCGGCCTCCCGGGGCGGGAGCGGGTGCGCTGGGCAGACGGGAAGGGCCGGAGTCTGGAGCGGGAGCGCGGCGACCGGCGCGCCGGCGATCAGCGCCGCGAGCAGGGCCAGTCGCGCCATCCGCGCGCTCAGGCGAGGGTGAGAATTCGCGGCGGCGCCCCGTTGGGGCTGATGGCGACGGTGTGCTCGAAGTGGGCCGAGAGGGTCGCGTCCGCGGTCACCACGGTCCACTGATCGTCCAGGGTCCGGATCTCGGGCCCGCCCACGTTGATCATCGGCTCGATGGCGATGGTCATTCCCGGCGCGAGCCGCGCCCCGCGCTTGGGCTTCCCGAAGTTGGGGACCTGCGGCTCTTCGTGGAACGCGGAGCCGATGCCGTGCCCCACCAGCTCCCGCACCACCGAGTACCCCGCGCCTTCCGCCACTTCCTGCACCGCGTGGCCGATGTCCCCGACGTGATTCCCGGCGACCGCCTGCGCGATGCCGGCGCGGAGCGCCTCCTGGGTGACGGCGAGGAGGCGTGCCGCCTCGGGGGTCACCTCGCCCACGGGAAAGGTGGCCGCGGAGTCCGCGTGCAGGCCCTCGAGCGCGACGCCGACGTCCACCGAGAGCAGGTCTCCCGCCTCGAGTACCCGTTTGGACGACGGAATGCCGTGCACCACCTCGTGGTTGATGGAGGTGCAGAGAGTGGCGGGGAAATCGTAGAGTCCCTTGAACGACGGCCGCGCCCCGGGATGGGAGCGGATGAACTCCTCGGCGAGGCGGTCGAGGTCGGCGGTGGAGACGCCGGGCTTGGCGTGGCGGTGGGCGAGCGCGATGGTCTCGGCCACGATCCGGCCCGCGGCGGCCATGGTGTCCACTTCGCGGGGCGACTTGATGGTGATCATCGGCCCAGCTTCCGCTTGATCTCCGCGGCGATGTCCTCGACCGACCCGGTGCCGGGAATGCGGTGCACCACGCCCCGCCCCGCATAGTGGGCGATGACCGGGGCGGTGTCCCGCTGGTAGACCTGGAGCCGGGTCTTGATGACGTCCGGGGTGTCGTCGATCCGGCCTTCGACCTTGGCGCGCTCGGTCATCCGCCGCACCACTTCTTCTTCGGGGACGTCCAGCAGGAGAATGGCCGAGAGCCGCTGGCCGCGCTCGGCCAGGGTGCGGTCCACCAGCTCCGCCTGGCCCGCGGTGCGCGGGAAGCCGTCGAAGATGGCCCCGTCCTTGGCCTCGGGCTTCGCCAGCTCTTCCTTGATGAGGCCGAAGATGACCGAATCGGGGACCAGCTTCCCCGCGTCGTAGAACTGCCTGGCCTGGGTGCCGAGCGGCGTGCCGGTCTGCATCGCGGCGCGGATCAGGTCGCCGGTGGCGATTTTCGGGATGGTGAGGCGTTCGGCCAGAATCTTCCCCTGCGTCCCCTTGCCCGAGCCCGGCGCGCCGAGGAGAAGAATGAACACGGCCGGCTAAATGTTACGGCCGCGGAATTTGACCCGGCCTTCTTTCATGAAGCCGTCGTACTGGCGCAGCAGGAGGTGCTGCTGGATCTGCTGCACCGTATCCAGGGCCACACCGACCACGATCAGGAGCGCGGTGCCCCCGAATCCGAACGGCATGTTCAGCACGTTGGACACCACGATCGGCAGCATCGCGATGGCGGCGAGGAAGAGCGCGCCCGGGAAGGTGATCCGCGAGAGCACTTCGTCGATGTAGTCCGCCGTCGCGGCGCCGGGCTTCACGCCCGGAATGAACCCGCCCTGCTTCTTGAGGTTCTCGGCCAGATCCACGGGGTTGAAGATGATCGCGGTGTAGAAGTACGAGAAGAACACGATCAGGACCACGCTCGAGATCAGGTACGCGGGCGAGGTGACGCTGAAGTAGTCCGCGACGTTCTTGAGCAGCTGATTGCCGCTGAAGGTCGCGATGGTTCCGGGCACGATGATCAGGGACTGCGCGAAGATGATCGGCATCACGTTGGCCGTCAGCAGGCGCAGCGGGATGAACGTTTTCTGCCCTTCTCGAATGCGGCCCCGCCCCATCACCTTGCGCGGGATCTGAATCGGAATACGCCGGGCGGCGACCGTCACCCCCACCGTGGCGCCCACCACCGCCAGCAGAACCCCCAGCACCGCGAGCAGGATGGTGGGCCGCGTGGTGCCCGACGAGATGGACTCGAAGGTCCGCAGCGTCTCCGGCCAGATCCGCTCCACGATCGAGAAGAAGATCAGGAGGCTCGCGCCGTTGCCGATGCCGCGCTCGGTGATCTGCTCGCCCAGCCACATCACGAACACGCCGCCGGTGGTGACGGTGAGCGTGGTGGTGAGCCGGAACCCGAGGCCCGGCTCGGCCACCGCGCCGGGGAGCGACTCGGCGAAGACGGCGTAGCCGTACGCCTGCATGATGCACAGCACCACCGTGAGGTAGCGCGTCCACTGGGTGAGCGTGTTCCGGCCATCCTCGTCGCGCTGCATCTTCTCGACCACCGGGAACACCGGCGCCGCCAGCTGGAACACGATGCTGGCGGAGATGTAGGGCATGATGCCCAGCGCGAAGACCGTGGCGCGGGAGAAGCCCCCGCCCGCGAACAGGTCGTAGAGCCCGAAGAGGGTGCCCTTGCCGGCGCTGTTCAGGAAGTTGGTGAGCGCCTCGACGTTCACGCCCGGGGTCGCGATGTGCGCCCCGATGCGGTAGATGACGAGGCACAGGATGGTGAACAGGAGCTTTTCCTTCAGCTCCGGCACCTTGAACAGGTTGGGAATCTGCGGCGCGGTCAAGCGATCAGCCCTCGATGGTGCCGCCCGCCTGCTCGATCTTCTGCCGCGCGGCGGTGGAAACGGCGACGCCCTTGATCTGGAACTTGCGCGGAACCTCGCCCATGCCCAGCAGCTTGATGGGCGCGTCCGGCCGCCGCACCAGGCCGGCGCCGAAGAGGGTTTCCGGCGTCACTTCCACGCCCTCGGCCAGGAGCGAGAGGTGGCGGACGTTCACCACCTGCGCCGGCTGCTTGAACGGATTGGTGAAGCCGCGCTTGGGGATGCGCCGGATCAGCGGCATCTGGCCGCCCTCGAACCCGGGTCGCCGCCCGCCGCCGGCGCGCGCCTTCTCACCCTTGTTGCCCTTGCCCGAGGTCTTGCCGATCCCCGAGCCCGGTCCCCGGCCCACCCGGGTGGGCCGCTGGGTGGAGCCCTTGGGGGGCTTGAGATCGTGCAACCGGAGCGGGCGGTAGGTTTCGCCCGCCTTCGCTTTGGCTTTCCGCGTGGTGGCCTTCGCCTTCGGCATCGCCTACTCCCCCGCCTTCGCGGGCGTCACCTTCACCAGGTGCCGCACCTGATAGAGCATTCCCCGGAGCGCGGGATGATCCTTCTGGATCACCACGTCCTGGTGATGCTTGAGTCCGAGCGCCTCGAGCGTCCGCCGGAGCCGGCCGGTGCGGCCGCTCCCCGAGCGCACCTGCTCGATGCGCAGTTTGCCCTTCCCCGCCGGGGGCAGAACCGGATCCCGGCTGGAAACCTTCTTCCGGTACTTCCGGGTGGGCGGAAGCCTACCCATGAGCGACCTCCTGGCGGGCCTTGTACTGGATGCTCTCGACTTCGACTCCGCGCTCCTGCGCGATGCGGCGCGACGTGACCAGGCGCTGCAGCCCGTCCACGGTGGCGCGCACCATGTTGTGCGGGTTGTTGGAGCCGAGACTCTTGGTCAGAATGTCCCGGACGCCGGCGCATTCGAGCACCGCGCGCACCGGGCCGCCCGCGATCACGCCGGTACCGGACGCGGCGGGCTTGAGCAGCACCCGTCCCGCGCCGTGATGGCCGGTGATCTCGTGGGGAATGGTCCCCCCGGTGAGCGGCACCTCGAAGAGCCGGCGGCGCGCGGCCTCGACCGCCTTGCGCACCGCCTCACTCACTTCGTTCGCCTTGCCGGTGGCGACGCCGACTTTCCCCTGCCGGTCGCCGACAGCGACCAGGGCGTTGAAGCTGAAGCGCCGGCCGCCCTTCACCACCTTGGCGACGCGGTTGATGGCGACCACGTTCTCGACGAACCCGTCGCCCTGGCCCCGCTCGCCGCCGTCGCGCCCGCGCTCGCCGCCGCGCCCGCCCCGTCCGCCGCGCCCGCTGCCGCCG
>DASSQQ010000129.1:0-11287 GCA_035702425.1 Gemmatimonadales bacterium | reverse complement strand
CGGAAGTCGCGATGAACATCAAACGCTTGATGGACATCGGGACCTACCGCGGCACCCGTCACCGCAAGAACCTGCCCGTGCGGGGGCAGCGGACCCATACCAACGCGCGCACCAAGAAGGGACCGCGGCGCGCCATCGCGGGCAAGAAGAAGCCCGCCCTGAAAAAGTAAATGGCCCAAGCCAAAGCCGGCGCGAAGCGCGTCAAGAAAGTCGTGGAAGCCGAAGGGATCGCGCACATCACGGCGACCTTCAACAACACGCTCATCACCATCACCGACATGCAGGGGAACGCCATCACCTGGGGTTCCTCGGGCAAGGCCGGGTTCAAGGGTTCCAAGAAGTCCACGCCCTTCGCCGCCACGGTGGCGGCGGAGCAGGCGGCGCGCGAGGCGCTGAACCTGGGCGTGAAGCGGGTGCACGTGCGGGTGCAGGGCCCCGGGTCGGGACGCGAGTCGGCGATCCAGGCGCTTGCCACCGCGGGCCTGCAGGTCCGCTCCATTCGCGACGTGACGCCCATTCCGCACAACGGCTGCCGTCCGCCGAAGAAGCGGCGGGTCTAGCCCATGGCGCGTTACACCGGACCCGCCTGCAAGCTCTGCCGCCGCGAGGGCACCAAGCTCTTCCTGAAGGGCACGCGCTGTCTCACCGAGAAGTGCGCCATCGAGCGCCGCGCCTACGCGCCCGGCCAGCACGGCCAGACCGCCGGCCGCCGCCGCAAGGCGTCGGAGTACTCGAAGCAGCTGCGTGAGAAACAGAAGGTGAAGCGGATTTACGGGCTCACCGAGCGCCAGTTCCGCAACGTGTTCGAGCGGGTGCAGCGCGAGCCCGGCGTCACCGGCGAGGCGCTGCTGGTGGCCCTGGAGAGCCGCCTCGACAACCTGGTGTACCGGATGGGCTTCGCGGTCTCGCGGCGGCAGGCGCGCCAGCTGGTCCGCCACCGCCACATCCAGGTGAACGGCCGCACCGTGGACGTCTCGTCCTACCGGGTGCGTCCCGGAGACGAAGTACGGGTGGCCGAGGCCAGCCGCGAAATGGTACAGATCCGCGCGGCGCTGGAGCAGTTCACGCGCGGCCAGCCGGTTTCATGGATTCAGGTCGATACCGAGAAGGCGACGGGCAAGATGACCGAACGGCCGACGCGCGAGGCCATCCCGATCGCCGCACAGGAACAGCTAATCGTCGAGCTCTATTCCAAGTGATGACGACTCTCGATGTGAGCGGGCTGGTCCGTCCCCACCTGGTCGAAATGACCAAGCGGGAGGACAACCCCAATGCCGCCGACTTCCGTCTCCAGCCCCTGGAGCGCGGGTACGGCTATACCCTCGGCAATTCGCTGCGGCGAATGCTGCTCTCGTCCCTCCGCGGGTCCGCGGTCTGGGCCTTCCGCCTGGACGGCGTGGTGCACGAGCACCAGACGATTCCCGGCGTGGTCGAGGACGTCCACCAGATCATCCAGCACCTGAAGCAGCTCACCCTCGTCCTCTCGCCCGAGGTGGACGAAGCGGTGCTGCACATCAAGCACGAGAAGGCGGGTCCCGTCTACGCCCGCGACATCGAGGAGCACGGCTCGGTCGTCATCGTGAATCCGGACCAGCTGCTCTTCACCGTCCAGGACGACCGCGAAATCGGCGGCGAGCTGTACGTGAACAAGGGCCGCGGCTACGTCGAGGCCGAGCAGCATCCCATGGACCGGACCATGCCGGTGGACGTGGTGCGCGTGGACTCGATCTACAATCCGGTGCGCCGCGCCAATTTCACCGTCGCGGAAACCCGCGTCGGCCAGCGCACCGACTACGACCGGCTCACCCTGTCGGTCGAGACCAACGGCACCATCAGCCCCGAGGACGCGGTGGCCTACGCCGCCGCGCTCGCCCAGGAGCACTTCCGCTTCTTCGTGGACTTCGGCCGGGTGCCGATGGTCGCCGAGCCGGCGTCCACCACCAACGACCAGGCCACGGCCCGGCTCAAGGACCTCCTGGGCCGCTCCATTGACGACGTGGGTCTCTCGGTGCGGTCCGTGAACTCGCTCAAGAACTCCAACGTCCGCACCCTGGGCGACCTGGTGCAGTACCGCGAGGAAGATCTCCTCAAGGTGAAGAACGTGGGCGACAAGGCGCTGGGCGAGATCGCCGAGCTGCTCCGCCGCGAAGGCCTCAACTTCGGGATGAAGGTCGAAGAGACCGAGAACGACGTGCGGGTGCTCGACCCTGGCGTGGCGCCGACCGCTCAGCTGACCGAGGGCGTGGAGGAGTAATGCGGCACCGCGCCAAGCACCGCCAGCTCTCGCGCACCGCGAGCCACCGCAAGGCGCTCCTCGCCAACATGGCGACCAGTCTGTTCAAGCACGACCGGGTGGTGACCACGGAAGCGAAGGCCAAGGAGCTCCGTCCCTACGCCGAGCGGTTGATCACGCTCGCGCGCCGCGGGGACCTGCACGCGCGGCGGCAGGTGGAGCGGCGGATCAAGGACAAGGACGTCACCCACAAGCTGTTCGTGGATCTGGGCAAGCGGTTCGCGGCCCGCCCCGGCGGATACACGCGGATCGTCAAACTCGGCCACCGCGCCGGCGACGGCGCGGACGTGGCCCGGATCGAACTGCTGGGTGAGTGACGGAGCGGCGGGGTGTTCGGACCGACCGGGGGCCCCGAGGGGCCCCCTTTTCTTCAAGAGGCCTTGGCGATCTTGTTGGACTTGAGACAGCGGGTGCAGACCCGGAGCCGCCGCACCGACCCGTCCACCAGGACCCGCACCTGCTGGAGGTTGGGGTACCAACGCCGGGGCGTCTTGTTGTTCGCGTGGCTCACGTTATGACCCGACACCGGGCCCTTGCCACAGATCTCGCACACTCGCGCCATACGGGACCGTCCGACCGATGAAAGCCCAGAAACCGAGCCCCGAGGCGCGGGATCGCCGCCCGGGGGGTGAAAAGCGGCCGAAAAGTACCCCGGAGGGTAACCCCGGGCAACCCCGCCGCACGGCGGTCATCACCGGGGTGACGGGCCAGGACGGGTCGTATCTGGCGGAGCTGCTCCTTGCCAAGGGATACGAGGTGGTGGGCGTGGTCCGCCGCACCTCCCACGATTCCTACGAGCGGATCGGGCATCTCCTCGACCGGCTGCACATCGTTCCGGCGGACCTTCTGGACCAGCACTCCCTCACCGCCGTGATCCGGGATGCGAAGCCCCACGAGGTGTACAACCTCGCGGCCCAGAGCTTCGTGCCCACCTCCTGGAGCCAGCCGGTGCTCACCGGGGAGTTCACGGCGCTGGGCGTCACCCGGCTCCTCGAGGCGGTGCGGCTCGCGCACCCGGAGGCGCGCTTCTACCAGGCGAGCTCCTCCGAAATGTTCGGCAAGGCGACCGAGACCCCGCAGCGCGAGTCCACGCCCTTCTACCCGCGCTCGCCCTACGGCGTGGCCAAGGTGTACGGGCACTGGATCACGGTCAACTACCGGGAGTCCTACGGCCTCTACGCCGTGAGCGGCATGCTCTTCAATCACGAGTCCCCGCGGCGCGGCCTCGAATTCGTCACCCGCAAGGTGACGCACGGCGTGGCGCGCATCGTGAAGGGGAAGGAGCAGGTCATCGCGCTGGGCAACCTCGACGCGCGGCGCGACTGGGGTTTCGCCGGCGACTACGTGGACGCGATGTGGCGGATGCTGCAGCAGGACGCTCCCGACGACTACGTCATCGGCACCGGCGAGACCCACACCGTGCGCGAGCTCTGCGAGATCGCCTTCGCGCACGCCGGCCTCGACTGGGAGAAGCACGTGAAAGTGGACCCGCGCTTCGTGCGGCCCGCGGAGGTGGACGTCCTGCAGGCGGACCCGGGCAAGGCCCGCCGCCAGCTGGGCTGGAAAGCCACGACCAGCTTCGCCGAGCTGGTGCGGATGATGGTGGACGCGGACCTGGAGCGGCTGGCGTGAAGGTGCTCGTGACCGGCGCCGACGGCTTCGTGGGCCGGGTGCTGGTGCGCCGGCTCCTCGCGGACGGTCACGAGGTGTTCGGCGCGGTGCGGCCCACGCCCGCGCGCACCGATCTGGGCTTCACGCCGGCGGAGCAGGAGGCGGTCCGCTGGATTCCCCTCGAGCTCACCGACACCGCGTCGGTGCGGGCCTGCGTGGCGCTTCCCTACGACGCGGTGATCCATCTCGCGGCGGTGGCTTCGGCGGCGGACGCCCTGCGGGACCCCGGCGCCGCCTGGGACGCGAACGCCGGCGGGAGCGCGCGCATCGCCGACGTCCTCGCCGAGGCGAAGCGCGCGGGGACGGCGGACCCGCTGCTCCTGCTCGTCTCCTCGGCCGAGGTCTACGGCCGGCGCGCCACGGCGCGCCTCGAGACCGATCCCATCGAGCCGATCTCGCCCTACGGCGCGAGCAAAGCCGGCGCGGAGATCGCGGTGCTCGAGGCCTGGCGCCGCGCCGGACTCCGGGTGGTCATCGCGCGCGCGTTCCCGCACACCGGCGCCGGGCAGGATCCCCGCTTCGTGGTCCCCGCCTTCGCGGAGCGCTTGAAGTGCGCCAAGCGGATCGGCGCGCGGGTGGTGAAGGTCGGAAACCTGGATCCGGTGCGGGAGTTCCTGCACGTCGCCGACGTGGTGGACGCCTACGTGCGGCTGCTCTCCCTCGGCCAGGCGGGCGAGGCGTACAACGTGGCGTCGGGGCGGGGGATCTCGCTCCAGGATCTTCTGCTCGCCATCGCCCGCCTGGTGGGTGTGGATCCGATTCCCGAAGTGGATCCGGCGCTGGTCCGTCCGGCGGACATCCCGTTCCTGGTGGGTGACGGAGGGAAGCTCCGCGCCGCCACCGGATGGGCGCCCCGGCACACCCTGGACCAGACGCTGCGCGAGGTGCTCGATGCCGCGGCGGACTGACCTCCGTCGCATCCTGCTCATCGGTTCCGGCCCGATCGTGATCGGGCAGGGGGCCGAGTTCGACTATTCCGGCACCCAGGCGGTGAAGGCCCTTAAAGAAGAAGGGTACGAGGTCATTCTGGTCAATTCCAATCCCGCGACCATCATGACCGATCCCGAGCTCGCCGACCGCACCTACATCGAGCCGGTCACGCCGGATTGGGTGCGCCGGGTGATCGAGCGGGAGCGCCCCGACGCGCTGCTCCCCACGATGGGCGGCCAGACCGCTCTCAACGTGGCGATGGCCCTCGCCAAGGACGGGACCCTCGAGCGCCACCACGTGGAGCTGATCGGCGCCAACGCGCGCGCCATCCAGATGGCGGAGGACCGCGCCGAGTTCGCGACCGCGATGCGGCGCATCGGCCTCGCCACCCCGGCGGGGCGGACCGTCACCAGCAAGGCCGACGCGCTGGACGCGGTGACCTCGATCGGGTACCCGGCCATCATCCGGCCGTCGTTCACGCTGGGCGGGACCGGCGGCGGGATCGCCTACAACCGGGCGGAGTTCGAGGAGGGCGTGGACCGCGCGCTCGAGCTCTCGCCGGTGCACTCGACGCTGATCGAGCGCTCGGTGCTGGGCTGGAAGGAATTCGAGCTGGAGGTGATGCGGGACCGGCGGGACAACGTGGTGATCGTCTGCTCCATCGAGAACCTGGACCCCATGGGCGTGCACACCGGCGATTCGATCACCGTCGCGCCAGCGATGACGCTCACCGACCGCGAGTACCAGAAGATGCGGGACGCGGCGATCCAGATCATTCGCGAGATCGGGGTCGAGGCGGGGGGCTGCAACATCCAGTTCGCCGTGAACCCGGCGGACGGCGAGATGCTGGTGATCGAGATGAACCCCCGGGTCTCCCGCTCCTCGGCGCTCGCGTCCAAGGCGACCGGGTTCCCCATCGCGCGCATCGGCACCAAGCTCGCGGTGGGCTACACCCTGGACGAGCTCCCCAACGACATCACCAAGACCACGCCCGCGTCCTTCGAGCCGGTGCTCGACTACGTGGTGGTCAAGGTGCCGCGCTTCGCGTTCGAGAAGTTCCCCACCGCGGACTTCCATCTCACCACGCAGATGAAGTCCGTGGGCGAGGCCATGGCGATCGGCCGCACCTTCAAGGAGGCCTTCCAGAAGGGCATCCGCGCGCTCGAGACCGGCCGGCCGGGATGGGTCTCGGGCGCCACGCTCGCCGACGACCGGCTGACGAGCGACTCGCCCGAGGACCTGCGGGTGGCGCTCCGCACCCCGACCCCGGAGCGGATCTTCCAGGTGAAGCGGGCGCTGGTCGCGGGTCTTTCACTCCAGACCATCGCCGAGGCGTCGGGGATCGATCCCTGGTTCCTGGGGCAGATGGAGGAGCTGCTGGCGGCCGAGCGGTGGTTCGCGGGGCTCGCGGAGGTCGGGGCCGGCGAGATGAAGCGGATGAAGCGGATGGGCTTTTCCGACCGCCAGCTCGCCGATCTCACCGGCACCACCGAGAGCGCGATGCGGGAGCGGCGCTGGGCCTTGGGCGTCCACCCGGCGTACAAGACCGTGGACACCTGCGCCGGCGAGTTCCCGTCCTCGACGCCGTACCTGTACTCGTCGTACGACGAGGAGAACGAGTCCACGCCGTTCGGCGAGCGGGGGATCGTGATCCTGGGGAGCGGCCCCAACCGCATCGGGCAGGGCGTCGAGTTCGACTACTGCTGCGTGCGGGCCGGGCTCGCGTTCCGCGAGCTGGGCTACAAGACCATCATGATCAACTCGAACCCCGAGACCGTTTCCACCGACTTCGACATCTCGGACAAGCTCTACTTCGAGCCGCTCACCTTCGAGGACGTGATCGAGATCGTGCGCTGGGAGCAGCCCAAGGGCGTGGTGGTGCAGCTGGGCGGCCAGACCCCGCTCCGGCTCACCAAACCCCTCGAGGCCGCCGGCGTGCCCGTGCTCGGCACCTCGCCGGACGCGATCGACGTGGCGGAGGACCGGAAGCGCTTCGAAGCCCTGGTCCGGCAGCTGGGGGTGACCCAGCCCGAGAACGGAACCGCCCGTTCCATCGCGGAGGCCATTGCGGCGGCGGACCGGATCGGTTATCCCGTGTTGATCCGGCCCTCCTACGTGCTGGGCGGCCGGGCGATGGAGATCGTGTACGACGAGGGGTCGCTGCGCGAGTTCTTCGAGAAGGCGGCGCGGGTGGCGCCGGAGCACCCGGTGCTGATCGACCGCTTCCTGGAAGACGCCTTCGAGGCCGACGTGGACGCCATCTCGGACGGCCACCGCGTGGTGGTGGCGGGGGTGATGCAGCACATCGAGGACGCGGGCGTGCACTCCGGCGATTCGGCCTGCGTGCTGCCGCCGTACCTAATCGGGGACCGCCAGGTGGCGGAGATGCGGCGGCACACCAAGGCCTTCGCCGAGGCGCTGGGCGTGGTGGGGCTGATCAACGTGCAGTACGCCATCAAGGCCGGTGTGGTGTACGTGCTCGAGGTCAATCCGCGGGCCTCCCGGACGGTGCCCTTCGTGAGCAAGGCGACCGGGGTCTCCCTGGCGCGCCTCGCCGCGGCGGTGATGGTGGGGCACACCCTGGACGAGTTGGGTCTTCCCGATGAGCTTCCCGTCCCGGGCGTGGCGGTGAAGGAGGCCGTGTTCCCGTTCGTGAAGCTGCCGGGGGTGGACTCGGTGCTGGGCCCGGAGATGCGCTCCACCGGGGAGGCGATGGGCTTCGCGGATTCCTTCGGAATGGCCTTCGCCAAGGCGCAGATCGCGGCCGACGGGAGCCTGCCCCAGGACGGCGCGGTGTTCGTGACGGTGAACGATCACGACAAGCCGACCGTGGTCCCCATCGTGCGGCGGTTTCACGAGATGGGGTTCCGGATCGTCGCGACCGAGGGTACGCAGGCCTACCTGAAGGCCCGCGGCGTGCCGGCGGAGCGGGTGCTGAAGGTGCACGAAGGGCGCCCCAACGCGATCGACCTGATCGTGTCGGGCGAGATTCACCTGCTGATCAACACGCCGCTCGGGAAGTTCACCCAGGCGGACGACTATGCCATCCGGCGCGCGGCGCTGATGCACCGCGTGCCGTATACGACGACGATGTCCGCGGCGAGCGCCGCCTGTGACGCGATCATCGCCCTGAAGAGTCGGGTGGGAAGCGTGAGGAGCCTCCAAGAATGGCACGAAAACACGAGCGTCCCAAGTCCGGCGCGGCCGGCGCCAAGCGCGGCGGCGCGCGGCCCGCGCACCGTGCGGGCGTAACCAAGCCCGCGGCGAAACCCGCGAAGGCGTCCGCGCCGGCCCCCAAGCGGGCGCCGGCTCCGCCTCCGGTGCCGAAGGTGAAGTTCAAGGGCAAGATGCTCGAGAACGAGCCGCTCGCCCGCCACACCACCTGGCGGCTGGGCGGGCCCGCGCGCTACCTGGTCCTGCCCGCCGACGCCGAAGACGTGGTGAAGGCCGTGGAGATGGCGCGCGACCGCGGCGTGCCGTGGACGATCCTCGGCCTGGGCTCGAACATCCTGGTCCGGGACGGCGGATTCCCCGGCGTGGTCATCAAGCTCGGCAAGGGCCTCGACAAGTTCGAGATGAAGGGCGCCATCGCCATCGTGGGAGCGGGCATGCCCACGCCGATTCTCGCGCGCCGCACCGCGGACGCCGGGTTCGTGGGCGTGGAGCGCTTCATCGGGATCCCGGGGACCGTTGGCGGGGGGGTCTACATGAACGCCGGCGCCCACGGCGCGGAGTTTGCGGAGATCGTCACCGAGGTGACGGTGATGGACACCAAGGGCAAGACGCGCGTCGTTCCCCGCAAGCAGATTTCCTACAAGTACCGGGCGAGCAACCTGGGCGAGGTCATCGTGCTCGAGGCCAAGCTGCAGCTCGGCGAAGAGTCGCCCGCCAAGCTGAAGGAGCTGCAGGGCAAGCTGCTGCGGTGGCGGAAAGCGGGCACGCCCTTCGACCAGCCCTGCGCGGGTTCGACCTTCAAGAATCCGCCGGGCGCCAAGACCGCCGGGATGCTGATCGACGAGGTGGGGCTCAAGGGCTTCACCATCGGCGGCGTCCAGGTCTCCACCATGCACGCGAACTACTTCGTCAATCGCGGCACCGCCACCGCCGCTGACGTCCTCAAGCTCATCGACCACGTGAAACGGACGGTGGCCAAGAAGGCGGGCGTCGAGATGGAGCTCGAGGTCAAGGTGATCGGCGTCTGATGGCCGACTACTTCGTGCACCAGTCGAGCTTCGTGGACGCCGGGGCCACGATCGGCGCCGGCACCAAGATCTGGCATTTCTCCCACGTGATGCCCGGCGCCGTCATCGGCGCGCGCTGCAACCTGGGCCAGAACGTGGTGGTGATGCCCGGCACCAAGATCGGGGACAACGTCAAGATCCAGAACAACGTCTCCATTTACGAGGGGGTCGAGCTCGAGGACGACGTGTTCTGCGGCCCCTCCTGCGTGTTCACCAACGTGCTCAATCCGCGCAGCCACGTGTCCCGGAAAAACGAATACCGGAAGACCCTGGTCCGGCGCGGCGCCTCCATCGGCGCCAACGCCACCATCGTGTGCGGCGTCACCCTCGGCCCCTACGCCTTCGTGGGCGCGGGCGCGGTGGTCACGTCGGACGTGCCGGCCTACGGCCTGATGGTGGGTGTGCCCGCCCGGCGGGTGGGCTGGATGTGTCAGTGCGGGGAGCGCCTGCGGCTGGAAGGCGGCAAGGCCGCCTGCGCCGCCTGCGGCGCCTCCTATAAAGAGGAAGGGGGCGTGCTGCGGGAGATTGCTCCGCCGCGCCGCCCCCGCTAAGATGCGGCGCTCCTTGGAGACACTCTCGTGAACGTGCCTTTGCTCGACCTCGTGGCCCAGTACCGCAGCATCAAGCACGAGGTCATGCCCGCCGTCGAGCGGGTCATAGAATCCCAGCAGTTCATCATGGGTCCCGCCATCGGCCAGCTCGAGGCCGAGGTGGCCAGGCTCTCGCACGCCAGGCACGGCGTGGGGTGCGCCAGCGGCACCGACGCGCTGCTGCTGCCCCTCAAGGCGCTGGGCCTGAAGCCCGGGGATGAGGTGGTCACCACCCCGTTCACCTTCTTCGCCACGGCGGGAACCATCCACAACGCCGGCGGTACCCCGGTCTTCGTTGACGTGGAGCCCGGCACCCTGAACATCGACCCCGCCGCGGTCGAGGCGGCGCTCACGCCCCGCACCCGGGCCATCGTGCCGGTGCACCTCTTCGGCCAGATGGCGGCGATGGAGCGGCTCCTGGCCATCGCGAAGAAGCGTGGCATTCCGGTGATCGAAGACGCGGCGCAGGCCATCGGCGCGCGGCGCAGCGTGGACGGTGAGTGGCGCATGGCGGGCGAGCTGGGCTGGGTCACCGGGTACTCGTTCTTCCCCAGCAAGAACCTCGGCGCCTGGGGCGACGGGGGGATGATCGTGACCTCGGACGACCAGGCCGCGGACCGCCTGAAGAAGCTCCGGCTCCACGGCGGCGCCAAACAGTATCATCACGACGAAGTGGGCACCAACTCGCGCCTCGACACCCTGCAGGCCGCGATTCTGCTCGCCAAGCTCCCGCACCTCGCCGGCTGGTCCGCCAAGCGGCGGGAGCACGCGGCCTACTACGCCAAGGCCTTCGCCGACCTGCCGCAGGTCCAGGCCCCGGTCACCGACAAGGCCAACGAGCACATCTTCCATCAGTACACGCTCCGGGTCGAGCGGCGGGACGCGCTGCAGGCGCACCTGAAGGAAAAGGGCGTCGGGTGTGCGGTCTACTATCCGATTCCGCTGCACCTGCAGAACTGCTTCGCGCACCTGGGCTACCGCGCGGGCCGGCTCCCGGTGTCGGAGCGGGCCGCGCTCGAAGTGCTCTCGCTCCCCATCTACCCCGAGCTGTCCCAGTCCCAGCTCGACTACGTGGTGGACACGATTCGCGGCTTCTACCGGTGACCAGGCTGAAAGTCGGGGTAGTCGGGGCGGGGATGTGGGGGAAGAACCACGTCCGCACGGTGGCCTCCCTCGCGGACGCCGAGCTCGCGGCGGTGTGCGACACCAGCGACAAGACCCGCGAGCGGCTCGCGCGCCAGTATCCGTCTACCCTCGTCACCGCCGACGTGAAGGCGCTCCTCGACCGCGTGGACGCGGTGGTCGTCGCGTCTCCGGCCACCACCCACGCCACGATCGCGCTCGAGGCGATCGCGGCCGGGAAGCCCTGCCTCGTGGAAAAGCCGTTCGCGCTCTCGGTGAAGGACGCGGAGGCGGTGGCGCGCGCCGCGGCGGACCAGCGAGTGCCGGTGCTCGCGGGGCACCTCCTCGTCTATCATCCCGCGGTGGAGCGCCTGCGCGCGATGGTGCAGGCGGGGGACCTGGGGCGGATTTACTACCTCTACGGCCTGCGGGTGAACCTG
>DASSQQ010000128.1:0-16204 GCA_035702425.1 Gemmatimonadales bacterium | reverse complement strand
ACGCGGCGCGCCGCGGGCGTCAAAGTGTCCTGTTGGGGAACCGCGCAGGCGAGCAGCAGCAGGCTGGTGAGGAGCATGACGCTATATCTATCTTTGGCGCGACCTCCACGGAAGCGCACTCCCCTTGTCCGTCCGGCTCCTCGCCCTGATTCCGGTCGCCGTCGCCGTGAACCTCGCGCTGTCGGCGGTGGTGGACGCGGCGGGGATTCCCCTCTTTCTCGACACCACGGGGACGATCCTCGCCACCGCCCTGGGCGGGCCCGGGGTGGGAATCGCGGTGGGGGTGCTCACTTCGGTCACCAACTCGCTCCGCAATCCCACCTTCCTGCCGTTCGTGGTGGTGCAGGTCATCGTCGCGCTCTACGCGTGGGGCGCGGCGCGGCTCGGCCTCTTCCGCAACTTCAAGACCGCGATCCCGGCGGGGCTCCTGCTGGGCGTGGTGGCGGCGGCCGCGTCGACCCCGATTTCCTACAAGATCTTCGGCTGTTCGACCTCGGGCGGCGTGACCCTGATGACCCTCGTGGGCCGGCGCCTCGGCATGTCGGACATCCTGGCCTGCGCCTTCGGGAGCTTCGTCTCTGATTTCGGCGACAAGGCGGTGAGCTTCGCGCTGGTGGCGACGGTGCTGCACGCCCTGCCGCGCCGCACCGCCGCGCGCTTTCCTTCGGCGCTCCGCGCGATCGGCGCGGAGTGAGGACGCTCCACCCCTTCACCCAGGCCGCCATCGCGGCGGCCCTGCCCGCGATGGCGTGGATTCTTCCCGCGCCCTGGGGCCCGCTGGCGACGGTCGCGGTGGCGCTGGGGCTCTGCGCCGCCCCGGGGATGGCCCCGCGGGCGACGGTGCGCACCGCGGCGCTGACCGCGCTGCCGTTCTGGTTCTTCCTCCTGGTGCTGCACGATCGCCGGACCGCGCTCGCCATCGGGCTCCGGCTCACCACCATGATCGCGAGCTTCGTGTGGCTGGTCGCGATCCTGCCGCCCGCGCGCCTCGTGGAAGCGATGGTGGCGGCCGGGTGGCCGGTTCACATCGCCTATCTCTTCGCGGGCACGCTTTCCGCCGTGCCCGTGCTCAAGGCGCGCGCCGCGCGCCTGGTCGAGGCCCAGCGCTGCCGCGGGCTCGCCACCCGGGGCGGGATCGCCGCCCGCGCCTTCGCGCTCCGCGCCCTCGCGCTCCCGCTCATTCTCTCGGCCCTCCACGAGGTGGACGAGCGCGCGCTCGCGCTCGAGACCCGCGGCCTCGTGGCCGGCGCCAGGCGCACGCCACTCTCGCCGCCGGCCGATCCCCCGGCCGGCCACGCGCTGCGCTGGGTGCTGGTCGCGCTGGTGGTGCTGTCGGCGGCGGCGAGGCTCCGATGACGACCCTCGCGCTCGACCGCGTCACCTTCCGGTATCCCGCGACCGCCGCGCCCGCGCTCCGCGAAGTGAGTCTCGAGGTTCGGGGCGGGGACCTGCTCGCGCTGGTGGGCGAGGTGGGCGCCGGCGCGTCCACCCTGCTGCTCGTCGCCGCGGGGCTCGCGCCCCGCGTGACCGGCGGCGCCGTCACCGGAACCGTCACCCGGAACGGCGCCGCGGGGATCGTCCTCGCCACGCCGTGGACCCAGGTGTCGGGGATGGCGTTCACCGTCCGGGACGAAGTCGCCTTCGGCCCGGCCAACCTCGGCCGCCCGCTCCCGGCGATCCGCGAGGCGGTGGACCGTGCGCTGGCGCGCTTCGAAATCACCGACCTCGCCGGGCGCGACCCCGCGACGCTCTCCGGCGGGGAGCTGCAGCGCGTCATTCTCGCGGGCGTACTGGCGATGGAGCCCGCGCTCCTGCTCCTGGACGAGCCGACCGCCGAGCTCGACCCCGCGGGCGCGGCGCTCGCGTGGCGGATCTTCGCGGAGCTGGCGCGGGAAGGGACGAGCGTGATGGTCGCGTCCAGCGACCTCGATGCGGCCGCCGCGGCGGCGACCCGCGTGGCCTGGCTCGAGCGCGGCGCCTTGCGCCGGGTGGGGACCCCGCGAGACGTGCTCGCCGGCGAAGAGATCTGGGCTGGACCGGGATCGAGCGCCGTCGCCGGGGTCTTTCGCCGGGCGGCGATGGCGACGCCGTTTCCACTGACGGTCTCGGAGGCGGTGGCGCGCCTCCCGTGACCGCGCTCCGTTTCGAAAAGGTCTCCTTCGCCTACGGCCGACACCCGGCCCTGGCCGAGGTCTCATTCTCGCTCGCGGCGGGCGAGCGGGTCGCGCTGCTGGGCCGGAACGGAGCGGGGAAAACCACGCTGACCCGTCTCGTGACCGGCCTCCTGCATCCGCGTTCCGGCGTGGTGCTGGTCGGCGACTGGGAGACGGCGGGCCGCCGGCCGGAGCAGCTCGCCCGCCGCGTCGGGTCCGTCTTTCAGCACGCCGATCAGCAGCTCTTCGCGCGCACGGTGCGGGAGGACGTGGGGTTCGGGCCGCGGGCGCTCGGTCAGAGCGCGTCCGAGTCGGCGCGGCGCGTCGAGGCGGCGCTCGCCGCCCTCGAGCTCGGCGACGTGGCGGACCAGCATCCCTACGATCTGCCCGCGCCCTATCGCAAGCTCGCCGCGCTGGCGGGCGCGCTCGCGCTCGAACCGATGCTCCTGGTGCTGGACGAGCCGACCGCCGGTCTCGATCGCGCGCTGAAGGCGCGCGTCGCCCGCGCGATCGCGGCGCGCGCGGAGGCCGGCGTGGCGGTCCTGGTGGTGACCCACGACCTCGCCTTCGCGGCGGAGACCCTGGATCGAGGGCTGGTGCTGGAGCGTGGCCGGCTTGCGGAGGACCAGCCGCTCGCGCGGCTGCTCACGTCCGCCGAGCGGTTGGGAGCGCTCGGGCTCGCGCCGCCCCCCGTGGCGGCGTTGTCGGCGGCGCTGCGCTTGCCCGGCACCCCGATTCGTGAGGCCGACGCGGCCCGCGCGCTCGCGCGCGTTGCCGGGGGTCACCCCGCCGTCTAAATTTCGCGGCCCATGCTCGTCGCCCAGGCTTTCGTCACCCATTTCGCGCGCGCGGTCGATCTTTTCCGCGATCCGGAGGCGAAGGACGAGCAGAAGGCGGCGTTCCGCACCGTGCTCGCGCTCCTGAAGGCGGACGGGGCGGTCCTCAAAGTCGCCGGCGACCGCCTCCTCGTGAACGACGTGCCGGCGGACGGTCCCACGGTGCCGCCGCTGGTGCAGCGGATGGTGCGCCACCAGGTCACGGAAGTCACGCTCCCCAACGATCCGCCCCCCGCGCATCTCTTCGAGCTGCTGAAAGCGCTGGCCGGGGAGCCGGGCGGCCAGGACATTCCGACGCGGCTCCGCGCCACCGGCGCTGAGCGGGTGACGGTCGCGATGGCGCGCCTCTTCCCGGACGAGCCCGCGGAGCCCGCCGCGCCGCCCGCGCCGCCGCCGTCCACGCCCGCTCCCGCGCTGGAAATCGTGAAACAGGAGGAGCCGGTCGCCCCCTCGCCGCGGGAGCCCGAAGAGGAGGGGTTCGTCACCCACGGCGCGTCGCCGTATGGCACCGAGGGACTCCTCCGCGGGGACTCGATGCTGGACACCAAGTCGCCCGCGAAGCCGCTCGAGGGCGTGGGTCCGATCACGCACGACGTGCCCCCGCCACCCCCTCCCGCGCCGCCGCCCCCTCCACCGCCGCCTCAGTCTCCGCCCCCGCCGTCTCCACCGCGCGCCGGGGTGTCGCCGGAACCGGGCGCCGTCCGGGCGCCGGCGCCCGCCGCGGCGCCGGTGCCGCTCACCGGGGCGCTCGCCGAGCTCGACCGGAATCCCAGGGCCGCCAACGCGGGGGACATTCTCGCGGAAATCGGGCGCCAGGTGGAAGCGGCGACCAAGGCGGGTCGGATCGAGCAGGCGCTGAGTCTGGCCGCGGCGGTGGCGCGGATCGAGCAGAAGGCCGGCGGGCCCAACGAGCGCCGGCAGTACGGCATCGCGTTGAAGCGAATGGTGTCGAAGCCCCTGCTCAACGCGGTCGCCCAGCTCCTGAGCTCGCCGATGCATCAGGCCGACGCGGTGACGGTGCTGCAGCGCGCCGGCCCCGACGGGATGGAGGTGCTGCTCGAGCTGCTGGTGGCGGCGTCCACGGTGGGCGAGCGGCGGCACGTCTTCACCGCCTTGAGCCAGATGAAGGAGGGGACCGACCAGCTGATTCACATGCTGGACCATCCCCAGTGGTTCGTGGTGCGGAACGTGGCGGAGCTGATCGGCGAGATCGGCATGGAAGAAGCGGTGCCGGCCCTGGCCAAGCAGATCGACCATCAGGACGAGCGGGTGCGGAAGGCGGCCGCGCTCTCGCTCGCCAAGATGGGCACGGCGGCGACGGCCGAGCCGCTGCGCCGCGCGCTGCGCGACAAGTCGCAGGAGGTGCGGATCCAGGTGGCGCTCGGCATCGGCGGCCGGAAGTCGTCGGCGCTCGCGATGCCGCTGGTGGTCGCGATGGAAGAGGAGAAGGACGAAGCGGTGGAGCGGGAGCTGATTCTGGCACTGGGCCGCATCGCGAGTCCGGACGCGGTGCAGGCGCTGATCAAGTTCGCTCAGCCCTCGGGACGCCTCTTCGGCCGGAAACCCACCCCGCTCCGGGTGGCCGCGGTGGAGGCGCTGCGCATCGCGGGAACGCCGGCGGCGGTGGGCACGCTGCAGGGGCTCGCCGGGGATTCGGACCGGCAGGTCAAGTCAGCCGCCCAGGCGGCCGTGGCGGAGCTGCGGAAGAAGGGCGACCCCGCCTAGCGCGGCACGAAGTCGGTGTCCGGCGTGAGCTTCCGCGCGAAGGCCGCGAGCAGCCGCGCCGCGCGGGTCAGGTCCTCGATCGCCACCATTTCGTTGGGGCTGTGCATGTAGCGGTTGGGCACGCTCACCAGGCCCGTCGGCACCCCCTGCAGCGCGTTGTAAATCGCGTCCGCGTCGGTGCCGGTGTCGTGCGGCGCCGCCTGCACCGTGTAGGGGATCTTCTCCGCGTCCGCGCACTGCGCCAAGAGCTCGAAGACCACCGGACTCGCCGCCGATCCGCGGGACAGCACCACGCCGCCGCCGAGCTTGTGATCGCCCGCCTGCTTCTTCTCCGCGCCGGGGTAATCGGTGGCGTGGGTGACGTCCACCACCACCGCCACCTGGGGATCGATCGCCACCGCGCCGGTGCGCGCGCCCCCGCCGGTCCAGGCGATCTCTTCCTGGGTGGTGGCCACGGCGTGCACCGAGGCGTGCTTGGGCTTGTCCTTGGCGAGGAGGCGGAGCGCCTCCGCCACCACGTAGGCGCCGATGCGGTTGTCGATGGAGCGGGAGACCACGCGCCCGTTCGGGAAATCGAGCACGTCGGAATCGAGCACGCCCGCGTCGCCCACCCGCACCAGCTCCACCGCGTCGGCCTTGTTCGCCGCCCCGACGTCGATCCAGAGATCGGTGATCTTGGAGACCTTGTCGCGCTCGTCCGCCTTCATCAGGTGGATCGCCTTCTTGCCGATCACGCCCCGGACCGGGCCCTTCTTTCCGAGGAGGACCACCCGCTGGCCCACCAGCACCTGGGAGTCCCATCCGCCGATCCCGCCGAAGTAGAGGAACCCGTCGTCGTCGATGTGGGTGACCTGGAGTCCGATTTCGTCGATGTGCCCGGCGAGCATCAGCCGGGGCGTGCCCTTGGGGTTCACGACGCCGACCGAGTTGCCGCGCACGTCGGCGCGGACCGCATCGGCGAAACCCTGCACTTCGTCGCGCCACACCCGCGCGGGGGCGGCTTCGAAGCCGGAGGGTCCGGGAGTGTCGAGAAGGCGCTTCAAGAATCCGACGGAAGAAGCCGTCATGGCGCGTCCGAGGCTGGAGTGGGAGCGGCGAGCGGGCCCACCCGGCGGCGGATCGAGTCCGCCGCGGCGCCCGCCGCGAAGGTGACCTGAAAGTTCGCGCGGGTCGGGATCAGATCCGCGGTGATGGTGCCGTCCGGTGTGACCACGAAGCGGAAAATGGCGGAGAGTCGCGTCCAGGGCGAGGTCTGCTCGAACACGAAGTTCCCCAGCGAATAGACGATCGGCTTGCCGCGGTACCACTCCACCCGCTGCAGCACGTGGGGGTGGTGCCCCAGCACGATGTCGGCGCCCGCGTCCACCGCGCCGCGCCAGAACTTCTTGAGATACGCGTCGGGTCCGTCGGAGAGCTCGGTGCCGCCGTGGACGCTCACGATCACCAGGTCCGCCCGCCCCGAGGCTTTCACCTCCCGGATGGCCGGATAGAGCCAGGTGCTGTCGGCCCAGGCGACGTACTTCGAGCCCTCGTGGGAGTAGAAGTCATAGGGCGCGGGATTGAAGGCGCGGGTCATCGCGAAGACCGCGATCCGCCAGCCCCTGCGCTCGATCCACGCCGGGCGGTGCGCTTCTTCCAGGGTGCGGCCGGTGCCGACGTGAGCCACTCCCACCCGGTCGAGCTCCCTCAGGGTTGCGAACACGCCCGCGCGGCCGCCGTCCCAGGCGTGATTGTTGGCGTCGCTCACCACCGTGAACCCGGCCTTGGCGATCGCGTCGGCCGCGATGGGCGGCGCGGTGAAGACCACGCTGCCCGTGTCCTCGTACCGGTGCCCCGCCGGCGCGATGGCGCTCTCCAGGTTGCCGAAGAGCAGGTCCGCCCGTTTCAGGGTGTCCCGCACCACGCGGAACGGGTACAGGGTGTCGCCCTTCAAGAGACGCTGATGGGTGATCCACCGGCCCAGGTTGAGGTCGCCCACCGCGTAGACCCGGAGCGTGTCCCTGGGGGGCGGGACCGGGACCTGGACCAGGGCCCAGACGGCGAGGGAGAGCGCGACGGCATGCATGCGGGCGTTCAAGTTCGCCAGGGTAACCGAATACCGTCAACCGCGCATCAACAGCGCGAGGAGTTCCGCGGCCTCCGCGAGCCGGGGACCCGGGCGCGAAGTGTAAGCGTTGCCGTCCAAGAACTTGGGCGGGCGGACGAAGAGCGGCGCCGCCTCCGGCGCGCGCAGCCCGGCGAACTCCCGGTGGGCGCGCGGCAGGTCGAAGCCGCACAGCGCGATCACCACCAGGTCGGGCGAGAGGGCCGCGAGCGCTTCCCACGGCCGCGCCACCGAGCGGGCACCGGGCGGGTTGCCCACGTCCTCCCCGCCCGCGATCCGCACCAGCTCCGGCACCCAGTGGCCCGCCACGTACGGCGGGTCGAGCCACTCGAGGACGAGAACCCGGGGAGGGGGAATCGGCGTGCGGTTCCGGACGACCCGAAGGCGGTAGCGCATTCCGCGGACCAGTTCGTCGCCCTCGCTCGAGAGGTCCAGCGCGTCCGCCACCCGCTGGATGTCCCGCAGCACCTCCTCCAGGGTGTGCGCGTGCAGGGTGAGCGAGGCGGGTCTGGAATCGAGGCGCGCCATCGCGGTCGCGGCGGCGTCCCCGCCGATCGCGCACACTTCGCAGAGTGACTGGCCGATGACCAGGTCGGGCTGGAGCCGCCGCAGCAGCTCCTCGTCGATCGAGCCGGACGGCGTCCCGCCCGCCTGCGCCCGCGCCATGGCGCGGTCGATCCCGGCCGCGGTGAGCGCGGGATCGAGGCTGGAGCGGGTGACCCGCGGCAGCGCGCGAACGGCGGGGGGCCAGTCGCACTGGTCTGACACGCCCACCAGGAGTCCCGCTCCTCCGAGCGCCGCCACCATCTCCGTCGCGGCGGGGAAGAGCGAGACGACGCGCACGCCTCAGGCCTTCTGGGACGCGACCCGGAAGAGCAGGACGCCCATCAGCGCGAAGAGCAGGTAGGCGAAGATGTTCGAGGTGGCGAGCGAACCCAGGACGTGCGCCCAGGGCACCTTCTCGGCCAGCGCGTCGGCGGAGCCGAGCGCGCCGGCGATGGCGGCGAGCACGATGCCGCAGATCGCGCCGCCCGCGATCAGTCCCGACGAGAAGAGCACGCCCGGCCCCGACTCGAGCTCGGCCAGCGATTGCTGCTGGGAGCGCGCCCGGCGCTCGATCAGCCAGCGCACGATGCCGCCCGCGAACATCGCGGACGACGTCGAAATCGGGAGGTACACGCCCACCGCCACCGGGAGGGACTGCACCCCCATCAGCTCGATCGCGATGGTGACGAAGACGCCGAGGAGCACCAGCCCCCAGGGGAGCTTGTGGGTGAGGATCCCGTCCGTGATCAGCGCCATGATCGTGGCCTTGGGCGAATCGAGGCGGGGGATGGTGCGGCCGTTGAAGTCGTGGATCCGCCCGCCGATGCCGGGATCGAGCACGTAGCGGAGCTCGTGGCTCGCGGGATCCATCAGGTACTTGCCGGCCGGCACCCCTTCGGTGACCACGTACACCCGCACCACCTGGTAGGAGGCGCGATCGCTCGAGTCGGAGCCGGCGACGCGGAACCCGGACATGGTGGCGGGGAGAATCTCGACCGGCGGCCGGCCGCCGTTTTGCGGCTCGGTGGCGGCGGCGGAGAACGCCGGGTGCCGCTCCGGCACCGGGTAGGTGTAGGACCGGTTGAGGAGGGTGAGGGTCCATCCCACCACCAGCGCGGAGGCGAGCGCGCCGACCAGAATCGCGATCTGCTGGCGCCGCGGCGTGGAGCCGACCAGGAAGCCGGTCTTCAGGTCCTGGGAAGTGTTGCCGGCGACGGCGGTCGCCACGGCCACCACCGCGGCGATCGAAATCGCCTGCACCCGGTGATCCACGCCGGTCCAGCCGATGGCGACGAAGATCAGCGTGGTGCCGAGCAGGGCGGCGATGGTCATCCCGGAAATCGGGTTGGCGGAGGAGCCGATCTGGCCGCAGATGCGGGAGGAGACGGTGGAGAAGAAGAATCCGAAGATGACGATCAGGATCGCGCCCAGCAGGTTGACGTGCACCTGGGGCAGGAGGGCGAGCACCACCGCGAGCACCACCGAGCCGCCGACGGTGAGGGTGATGGGCAGGTCGTCTTCGGTGCGGATCCTGGCGCCGAGCGCCTGGCCGAGGCGGGACTCGCGGAGATTCCTCCAGCTGGTGGCGAACGCGGACGCGATGGTGGGCAGCGAGCGGGCCAGCGCGATGATCCCGGCCGAGGCGACGGCGCCGGCGCCGATGTAGAACACGAAGCTGGCGCGGATCTCGCTCGGGCTCATGTCCCGGATCAGCTTCACCGGCGGGAACCCGAACGGCTCGGTGAGCCCCGAGCCCACGAGCTTGATGGCGGGCGCGAGCACCAGGTAGGCGAAGCAGCCCCCGGCGAAGAGGAACCCCGCGATCTGGGGTCCGATGATGTAGCCGACGCCCATCAGCTCCGGGGAGGTCTCGGTCGCCATCGCGGCGCCGGGAAAGAACGAGAGCGCTTTCCCGGGAACGTCGGACCAGAACTTGAGCCCCCCCTGCAGGAACTTGTACAGGAACCCCACGCCGAACGCCTGGAACACGCGCTTGGCCTGGAGCCCGCGCTCCTCGCCCGCGATCAGGACTTCGGCGCACGCCGTGCCTTCGGGATAGATGAGGGTCTTGTGCTCCTTCACGATCAGCGCGCGGCGCAGGGGAATCATCATCAGCACGCCCAACAGCCCGCCCACGCCCGCGAGGATCGCCACCCGGCTGATGTCCAGGTCGTAGCCCATCAGCAGGATCGCCGGAATGGTGAAGACCACGCCGGAGGCGACGGCGTCCGACGCCGAGCCCGTGGTCTGCACGATGTTGTTCTCGAGAATCGAGGTGCGGCCCAGCGCCCGGAAGATGGTGATCGACAGCACCGCGATCGGAATCGAGGTCGACACCGTGAGGCCGATCTTGAGCGCGAGATAGACCGAAGACGCGCTGAAGATCAGGCCCAAGACCACCCCGGTGACCAGCGCCCGGAGGGTGAGCTCGGCGGGCGACTGCGAGGCGGGCACGTACGGCTGATGGTCGGCCATATCGGACGGATCCGCACGGGTTGAAGGACCGGAGAATCTGGTCTACGATTGGCGGCGATGCCAGACGCGCCGGCGCGGGTGGACCCGCTGTTTCTTTCCTTTCAGACCGCGCTCGCGGGCCGCTACTCGCTGGAGCGGGAGCTGGGGCGCGGCGGCATGGGCGTGGTCTACCTCGCCCGGGACGCGCGGCTCGACCGGCTGGTGGCGATCAAGCTGCTCCCGCCCGGCCGCGCGCTCGACGCGTCGCTGCGCGAGCGGTTCCTTCGCGAAGCGCGGACCGCCGCCAAGCTCTCCCACCCCAACATCGTCCCCATCTTCGCGGTGGAAGAGATCGGGGAGTTCGTGTTCTTCGCGATGGCCTTCGTGGACGGCGAAACGCTCACCGAGCGGGTGCGCGCGCGGGGCCCCCTCCCCGCCTCCGACGGCGCGCGGATCCTGCGCGAGATCGCCTGGGCCCTGGGCTACGCCCACGGCCAGGGCGTGATCCATCGCGACGTCAAGCCGGACAACATTCTGCTGGAGCGGGCCTCGGGCCGCGCCCTGATCAACGACTTCGGCATCGCGGCCGTGGTGCGCGGCGCCGGGAGTCTCGACGGCGGCGAAGTGATCGGCACGCCCGAGTTCATGAGTCCCGAGCAGGCCCTGGGCGAGGCGGTGGATCCCCGCGCCGATCTCTACGCGCTGGGGCTGGTGGGGTACTTCGCGCTCTCGGGGCGGCTCGCCTTCGAGGCCGAGAAGGCGACCGAAGTGCTGGCCAAGCAGATCACCGAGGCCCCGAAGCCCCTCGCCGAGGTCGCGGACGGCGTGCCCCGGCGGCTGGCGCAGGCGGTGACCGCGTGTCTCGCCAAGGACCGGGAGGAGCGGCCCGCGGACGCCGCGGCGCTCGCCGAGCGGTTGAGCCTCGCCCTCGACGGGCGCAAGGAGCTGCCGGTGGGGTTGCGGGTGTTCGTGAAGCGCGGCGGACGGCTGGGCGGGATGGGCGGACTCATCTACGCGCTGTTCCTGCCGATCGGGATCACCATGGCGGCGGGCCTCGCGCCGGCGCGCGCCCAGGAGCTCGTGGCCTGGCTGGCCCTCGGCGCCGGCGTGTTCGGCGTGCCCGCGGTGATGCTGGTGGCCCGCGCGCGCCGGCTCCTCGTCTCCGGATTCGAACCCCAGGACCTCGCCGCCGGGTACCGCGCCGAGCTCGAGTTGGGGCGTGACGAGCGAGTCTTCGAGTACGGCGGACGGGCCTCGACCTACGAGCGGGTGATGCGCCTGCTCGCGGCGGGGAGCGCCAGCATCGCGCTCCTGACCGGGTCGATGCTCACGACGTCGTTCCCGTCGAACTTCGCGGTGTTCGCCTACTCGGCGTTCGCCACCCTCGCCACCGGGTTTCTGTGGCTCACCCGCTTGAACCGTCGGATCGATCTCGACACCCGGATCTGGTCCTGGATCTGGCAGGGGCCCATCGGCCGGTCCTTCTTCGCGCTGGCGCGTCCCTTCGTCGGCAAGCGGGCGCTCGCGCCCGCGACCACGCACCGCGCCACCGAGCTCGCGCTCTCCCTCGCCGCGGAGCGGCTCTTCGCCGAGCTCCCCAGGGCCACGCGCCAGGAGCTGAAGGAGCTTCCCGACGTGGTGCGGCGCCTCGAGGAGGACGCGCAGCGGATGCGCCGGCGGCTCGACGTGCTGAACGACGCGCTGGGAGACGTGAGGGACGTGGGGACGGGGGAAGAGAAAGGGAAGCGTGCTGACGAACAACTCAGCACTCGGCACGACGCGATGGTCGCCGATCTGCGCGCGGAGCGGGAGCAGGTGCAGAAACGCCTCAAGGACGCCGTCGCCGCGCTGGAGACCATCCGTTTGAATCTCCTGCGGCTCCACGCCGGTACGGGGAGTGTCCAGAGTCTCACCACGGACCTGGGGCTGGCCCGCGAAGTGGCGCGGGAAGTGGACCTGCTGTTCCAGAGCAACGCGGAAGCCGAAGAAGGGATCGGGTGAAGGTGGCCGAAGCGCTGGTGGACCAGACCTTCCTGCGTTTCCAGGAGGCGGTGGCCGGCCGCTACTCGCTGGAGCGGGAGCTGGGGCGCGGCGGGATGGGGATCGTCTACCTGGCGCGCGAAGTGCGCCTCGACCGGCTGGTGGCGATCAAGCTGCTTCCCCCGGCGCTCGCGGCGCAGGCGCCGCTCCGCGAGCGCTTCCTGCGGGAGGCGCGGATGGCGGCGCGGCTTTCCCATCCCAACATCGTGCCCATCCACGCCGTGGACGAAGCGGGCGACTTCGTCTTCTACGTGATGGCCTTCGTGAACGGCGAGACCCTTTCCCAGCGGGTGCGGACCCGCGGCCCCCTCCCGCCGGCCGAGGCGGCCCGGATTCTCCGCGAAGTGGCGTGGGCGCTCGCCTACGCCCACGCCGAGGGCGTGGTGCATCGGGACGTGAAGCCGGAGAACATTCTCCTCGAAGCCGGATCGGGACGGGCGCTGGTGGCGGATTTCGGCATCGCGCGCCTCACCCAGAGCTCGGGCGGCACCGGCGTCGGCGAGGTGCTGGGCACGCCGGAATTCATGAGCCCGGAGCAGGCGGCGGGCGAGGCGGTGGACGGCCGCACCGATCTCTACGCGCTGGGCGTGGTCGGCTACTTCGCGTTCTCGGGGAGACTCCCCTTCGACGGCGGCAACGCGGCGGCGATTCTGGCCAAACACCTGACCCAGGCGCCGGCGCCGCTCGCGAGCGTCGCGCCGGCGGTGCCGCGCTCCCTCGCGGCGGCGGTGGACAAGTGCCTGGTGAAGGATCCGGACGGGCGCTTCCCGACCGGCGCCGCGCTCGCGGAGTCGCTGGGAGACGCGCTCTCGACGCGACAGGACATCCCGGTGCCGATCCGCGTCTTCCTGAACCGCGGACGGGTGATCATCGCGGCCACCTCGTATTTCTACGCCTTCCTGATCCCGATGCTGTTCCGGATCTCGACCCGCGTGCTCACCGCCGGCGCGCCGCTTTCTCAAGTCGTGCTGTTCACGCTGCTCAAGACCGCCGCGTTCGTCCTGCCGCCGCTGTACCTGGGGCGCCAGATCCGGAAGCTGATCCGCCGAGGTTTCGGCCCCGACGACCTCCAGGTCGCGCTCCAGCAGCGCTTCGACCTGAAGCGCGAGGAAATGCAGTTCGAATCGGGGAGCGGCCCGACTTTCGGCGAGAAGGCGTTGCGCACGGCGAGCGTGGCGGGGCTCAGCGTCGCCGCGCTCTCCTCGGTGGCGATCATGCTCGGGCCCGGCGGGAACATGTTGTGGGTCTCCGGGATCGCCGCGCTGTACGGTGTGGCCTTCGGCGTCGCCGCCTGGATGCGGCGGCGCTCGCGCGTGGCGTCGTCACCGCTCTGGGGACGGTTCTGGGGCGGCAAGGTCGGACGCTGGCTGTTCAAGGTGTCGGGCTTCGGCCTGGCGCCCGCCGCGCCGGCGATCGCCAACCGGCCCACCGAGATCGCCATCGGCCTCGCCGCCGACGCGCTGTTCGCGGCGCTCCCCAAACCCACCCGCGCCGCGCTCGGCGACCTCCCCGAAACGGTGCGGCGCCTCGAGTCCCAGGCCCACGCGATGCGGAAGCGCGTCGAGGAACTGGACGGCGCGATCGGGCTCGCGGGAACCGGTCCCGGCGAGCGCGCCGCCGGCGAGCAGCGCGCGGCCCTCGTCGCCGACTTCTCGAAAGCGCGGGAACGCGCCCAGCGCCGGCTGGGCGAAGCGGTGGCCGCGCTGGAGGCGATCCGCCTCGATCTCCTGCGTCTGACCGCCGGAGCGGGCAGCGTCGAGGGACTCACCGCGGATCTCGCCGCGGCGAAGGCGCTGGGAGAGGAAGCGGACCGGCTCGTCGCCGGCCGGGAAGAGGTGGAGCGGGCGCTACGGCGCGCCTGAGAGCGCGACCCGCTCGGGAGCGGCGCCCGGCCCCGGCTGGGCGGGCCGGCGGACCGCGCGGCGCCGCTCGGTCCACACCCGGATCGCGAGCAGCGCCACCAGGATCAAGCCCAGAGTGATCGGCTTCGACCGGTCCGCCTTCACCAGCCACAGATAATGAAGGACGCCCAGCGCCGCGGCCGGGTAGATCAGCTGATGCAGCGTGGTCCAGCGCCGGCCCAGGCGGCGGATGGACGCCTTGGTCGAAGTCCACGCCAGCGGCATCAGCATCAGAAACGCCGTGAATCCGACGGTGACGTAGGGCCGCTTGGCGATGTCCTTGGCCACGTAGCGGATCGCGAACCCCTGCATCGGGAAGCCCTGATCGATCACCAGGTACGTGAGGAAGTGCAGGCAGAGGTAGCCGAACGCGAGCAGGCCGACGGTGCGCCGGAACCGGGTGATGCCGTTCCAGCGGGTGAGCCGGCGGATGGGGGTGATGGCGAGGGTGGCGAGCAGGAGCCAGATGGTCCAGTCGCCGAGGCGGTGTTCGAGCGCTTCAACCGGATTCGCGCCCAGCTGGTCGTGGATCGCGCGCCAGATGATGACGGCGGCGGGGACGACCCCCAGCGCGACGAGGGCGGTCTGAGCGAGCCTACCCCTCCACCGCCGCCGCGTCTCCCCACTCACCTCGCACCACGCACCATCAGTAGTTCGCTCGCAGGTCCATCCCGGTGTAAAGCGACGCGACCTGGTCGCCGTAGCCGTTGAACAGCAGCGTGGGGCGGCGGAGAAACTCGCCGAGGCGGCGCTCCCGCGCCTGGCTCCAGCGGGGGTGGTCCACGTTGGGGTTCACGTTGGAGTAGAACCCGTACTCGTTGGGCGCGGCGAGATTCCAGGTGGTGTCGGGCTGGTCGCGCACCAGGGTGATCCGCACGATGGACTTGATGCTCTTGAACCCGTACTTCCACGGCACCACGAGCCGGATCGGCGCGCCGTCCTGATTGGGCATCGGCGTGCCGTAGAGGCCGGTGGCGAGGAGCGTGAGCGGGTGCATCGCCTCGTCGAGCCGGAGCCCTTCGACGTACGGCCACGCCAGCACGTTGTCGTTCTGTCCCGGCATCTGCCGGGGATCGTAGAGCGTGGTGAACTTCACGAACTTCGCGTTCGAGGTCGGCTGCACCTGGTTCAGGAGCCGGGAGAGCGGGAAGCCGTCCCACGGCACCACGATGGACCAGGCCTCGACGCAGCGGTGCCGGTACACGTGTTCCTCGGCGGGCCAGCGCTTGAGAATGGCGTCGATGTCGAACGACTGCGGTTGGTGCACTTCGCCGTCCACCCGCACCGTCCAGGGGCGGGTGCGCAGGGTCCCGGCGTAACGGGCGGGGTCGCCCTTGTCGGTCCCGAACTCGTAGTAGTTGTTGTAGGTGGTGATGGTCTCGTAGGGCGTCGGCTTGTCGTCGTCCCGGGGGGCCCGCGCCGCCCGCGCCCACGCGGGGAGTCCCGAAGCGGCGAACGTCGCTCCCGCGCCGCCGAGTCCGGCGATGAAGGCGCGCCGGTTCAGGTAGACGCGCTGGTCCGTGATCTCGGACGCCGGGATGTCCGCGGGTCGCTTGATGAGCATCGTGCCTCGCCTCAGGTCCGCTTGCGTTCCGCCGCGACGACTTCCAGCACGACTTCGACCACCCGCTGCCGCGCCTTGTCCACTTCCTGCTGCAGCCCGGTCTTGTCGCGCATCAGGCCCGGGTGCTCGCGTTCCTTGATCGCCGCCTCGAACGATGAGAGCGACTCGTGGATCCGGTGCAGATGCTCCTTACCTACGCTCACTGGCGCCTCCGTGGATTGGTGGGGCGTGAATCGCGGCCAGCCGCGTCGCGGCCTCGGTCAACATCTCGGTCGTCTTGCAGAACGCGAACCGCACCAGCCGGCGCCCGCGTGCCGCGTCGGCGTAAAAGCTCGACCCGGGAACGCTCGCCACCCCGTGCTCGGCGGTGAGCCAGCGCGCGAACGCGTCGTCTGGAAGGTCCGACAGATCGGAGAAGTCCGCCAGGACGTAGTAGGCGCCGGCCGGAGGGCGGCAGCGGAACCCCGCCTTGGCGAGGGCCCCGCACAAGAGATCGCGCCGGGCCCGGTAATCCCGGGCCAGCTGATCGTAATACTCCCGCCCCAGGGTCTCGATCCCGACCGCGATCGCTTCCTGCAGCGGCGCCGGCGCGCCCACCGTCAGGAAATCGTGAACCTTGCGGATCGCGTCCGTGGCTTCGGCGCCGGCGACGATGGTGCCGATCCGCCATCCGGTCACGCTGTAGGTCTTGGAGGCCCCGCTCACCGTCACGGTCCGCTCCCGCATTCCGGGGAGGGAGGCGATCGGGAGGTGGCGGCCCTCGTAATAGATGTGCTCGTAGATCTCGTCGGTCACGGCGTAGGCGTCGTGCCGGCGGCAGAGCTCCGCGATCGCCTCCAGCTCCTCGCGGGAGAGCACGTTCCCGGTGGGATTGTTGGGCG
>DASSQQ010000127.1:0-10207 GCA_035702425.1 Gemmatimonadales bacterium | reverse complement strand
CACCACGCGCGCCCCGGGGGACGAGCCCCGGATCATCCTGCCCGGTCTGCGCCGCGTGATTCAGGCCAAGACCAACGGCCAGCGCGGATACCTGGATGCCATCGTCCAGCACGACATCGTGGTGGGCATCGGCCCCGCGGGGACGGGAAAGACCTATCTCGCCGTCGCCGCGGCGGTGGACGCGCTCTCCCGCAAACGGGTCCGCCGGATCGTGCTGGCGCGGCCCGCGGTGGAAGCGGGGGAGAGCCTCGGCTTCCTGCCGGGCGATCTCCAGGAGAAGGTCGATCCCTATCTCCGCCCGCTGTACGACGCGCTGGAGGACATGATGCCGCGGGACCGGGTGCAGAAGGCGCTCGAGAATCGGGTGATCGAGATCGCGCCGCTCGCCTACATGCGGGGCCGCACCCTCTCCGACGCGTTCGTGATTCTGGACGAGGCCCAGAACGCCACCGGCATGCAGATGAAGATGTTCCTCACCCGCCTGGGCGTGAACTCGCGCGCCGTGATCACGGGGGACAAGACCCAGATCGACCTCGCCAACCGCGAGGAGAGCGGCCTGCTCCAGATCGAGCGCATCCTGCCCGGCATCGAGGGCATCGCGTTCCACTATCTCGAGGATTCCGACGTGGTCCGTCACCGACTGGTGCGGGACATCATCCGCGCTTACGCGGAAGACGCACAGGGTTGATATGAAGCGTCCCAGCCGCCGCGATGTCGCCTACCACGCCGTCCGCTGGATCTGGGTTCCGGTCCTCGCCGCCGTGGCCTATCTCGCGTTCCCGCGCGCCGCGTCCGACGTGGCGCCGCTCCTCGAGCCCGGCGCCGTGGCCGAGCACGACGTGATCGCGCCGTTCTCGTTCGTGGTGAACAAGTCGGACGACGAGCTGTCCCACGAGGCCGAGGCGCTCGCCGCGACGGCGAAGCCGATTTACGAGTTCGATCAGCGCGGGAACGACTCCGCGACCACCGCGGTGGGGGCGTTCTTCGCCGCGGTCAACGCGGCCGCGGGGCACGGAGCGGTGGCGATCCGGCAGGCGGCGGTGCAGGCGGGGGTGCCGATCACGGCGGCGGAGGCGGAGTACCTGGGGAGCGGGAAGGCGCGGCGGCGGATGGCGGACGGGATGTCGGCGCTCTTCTTCCAGACCCTGGCGCAGGGGGTGGCCTCCACCCGCCAGATGCAGCAGGAGACCGCGCCGGAGCTGATCGTGCGGCGGGGCTCGCTCGAGACCTCCCTGACCCGCGACCACGTGCTCGCCTATCCGCAGTATCTGCTGCGCGCGCGCTCGCTCTCGCCCGATCCGTCGTCCAGCGTGGGGGACGGGCTGTTCCTGAAGCTCGCGGGGCACTTCTTCCGCCCCACCCTGATCCTGAACGCCGCGGAAACGGAGCGGCGGCGCGACGATCTCCGCAAGAGCGTGGACCGCAACAAGTACGTGGTGCGCGCCGGAGACCGGATCGTGGGCGCCCACGAGATCGTCACCTCGGACGCGGCCGAGCGGCTCACCGCGCTGCACCAGGAGCTGCTGCGCCGCGGCTCGGCCACCAGCGGATCCTGGCGCGGCGTGGTCGGTCCGCTGCTTCGCGACGGCCTGGTGCTCGCGATCTTCTGGGTGCTGATGCTCTTCTACCGCCGCGAGACCTATTACGACGCCCGGCAGGTCGCCTTCGTAGCGTTCCTCTTCGCGGCGGTGATCGGCGGCGCCGCGGCGGTGGCGCGATTCGCGCCCGAGCATCCGGAGCTGATTCCGCTCCCCTTCGCCGCGATCATGCTCACCGTGCTGTTCAACGGGCGGGTCTCGATGGTCGGGGCGCTGATTCTGTCGACCGTCATCGGGTCCCAGCCGGTCTTCCACGACACTCCGGCGCTCTTCCTCTGTATGGTGGGCGGCGTGACGGCGGCGCTGTCGGTGCGCTCCCTGCGCCGGCGCAGTCATCTCTACGCCGCGGTGCTGGTGATGGCGGGCGGCTTCCTCGCCGGCTCGGTGGCGCTCGGCCTCGCGGGCGGCTGGCCCTGGGCCGCGGTCGGAGTGCGCGCGGTGTGGGGGATGGCGAACGGCCTGGTGTCCGCGTCGCTCACCAGCCTCCTGCTGCCGATCGCGGAGTCGTTCACGCACATCACCACCGACCTCCGCCTCCTCGAGCTGTCCGACCCCAGCCGCCCGCTGCTGAAGCGGATGTCGCTGGAAGCGCCCGGCACCTACGCCCACAGCATCGCCATGGCCAACCTGGTCGAGGCGGCGTGCAACCGGGTCGGCGCGAACGGATTGCTGGGGCGGGTGGGGTGCTACTACCACGACGTCGGCAAGCTGACCCATCCGCAGTTCTTCGTGGAAAACCAGGGGCGGGGCGGGAATCCGCACGACCGGCTCTCGCCCCGGCAGTCGGCCGAAATGATCCGCCAGCACGTCACCGACGGGCTCGCGCTCGCGGCGGAGGCGCGGCTTCCGGACGTGGTGGCCGCGTTCATTCCGGAGCACCACGGGACGTCGGAGATCAGCTACTTCCTGGAGCGGGCCAAGAAGCAGGGGGAGATCGCCAACCGGGACGAATTCCGGTACCCGGGTCCCAAGCCCCGTTCCATCGAGACCGCGGTGGCGATGCTCGCCGACTCGGTGGAGGCGGCCCTGCGGGTGCTCGACGACCTCACGCCCCAGCGCATCGAAGAGGCGATCGAGCACATCGCGCGCCAGAAGATCGCGGCCGGCCAGCTCGACGACGCCCCGATGACCATGCGGCAGATCGACGACGTCAAGGCGGAGTTCGTGCGCGTGCTCTCCGGCATGCATCACCACCGCATCGATTACCCCGAATCCAGTGGCGGCATCACGGCGACCTGGCAGCCCGCGGCCGGTGCGTGAGCGCCTCGCGCGGGCCGCGCGGCGAGTGCTGGGGTGGGAACGCGCGGGGAAGACCCGCGTGGAATTCACCGTGCTCGACGCCGCCGCGATGCGGCGGCTGAACCGGCGCGCCACCGGCCGCCGCGGTCTCACCGACGTGATCGCCTTCACGCTGCCCCAGCCCGACGGCCGGGTGCTCGGCGACGTGTACGTGTGTCCCGCCGCGGCGAGGCGGTGGGTGCGGAGCGAAGGAAGAGGCCAAGGGGCCACGGGAGGAGTGGACGAGGAGCTGGTCCGGCTCGCCGTCCACGGCACCCTCCACGTCCTGGGGTACGACCACGCCGACGGTCCGGCGCGCACCCGGGGCCGGATGTGGCGGCGCCAGGAGCGCTACGTGCGGCGCCTGATCGGGAGCCGGGCGTGACCTTCCCGCTCTGGCTCGTCACCTGGTCGTCGATGATCGCGGCCCTCACCGCGACCGCCTGGGCCGCCCTGCTCGCGCTCGCCGAAGAGACCGCGGTGGGGGACGCGGTGCACGCGCTGGGCGACGCGCCCACGCTCGCGGCCGGCGGCCGGGTGCCGCTGCACCGGGCGCTGCACGTCGCGCGGCTGGCGCTCCTCGCCCTCGCCGGCGTCGCCGCGGGGCGGGCGGTCGGCTGGTGGGAGGACCCGTGGTCGAGCGCGCTGTGGCACCTCGCCGTCACGGCGCTCCTGCTCTTCATTCTCGGCGACGCGCTGCCGCGGAGTTTCGCGCGGGTGGCGCCCGAGATCGCCGACGCCGCGCTGCCCATCGCGCGCCGGACCCTGGTCCCTTTCCGGCCCCTGATCGCGCTCCTCTCCTGGATCGACCGCTCCCTGCACCGGACCCTGCGGGCGGGGGAGCTGCTCCGTCCCGATCTCGGCGTCGCCCAGCGCGACATGCTGCTGGGCGTGTTCACGCTGGCCGACACCACCGTCGAGGAAGTGATGACGCCGCGGCTCGACATGGCCGGCGTCGACCTCGGGGGCTCGGCGCAGGACACCCTGGACGCCTTCCGCTCGAGCGAACACACCCGGCTACCGGTCTACGACGGGACGCCGGACAACATCGTGGGGCTCGTGTACGCGAAGGATCTGGTGCCGCTCGCGATGGGCATCGCCGAGCCGCACCAGCGCTGGCAGGACCTGGTGCGCCCCGCCGCCTTCGTGCCGGAAACCAAGACCCTGGACAGCCAGCTGCGCGACTTCCAGCGCGGCCCGGCGCACCTGGCGCTGGTGGTGGACGAGTTCGGCGGCACCGCCGGCCTCGTCACCCTCGAAGATGTGCTCGAGGAAATCGTGGGCGAGATCCGGGACGAGCACGACGTGGAGGCCGGCGCGGCGATCCGCCAGGACGGCGACCGGTACTTCGTGGATGGACGGGTGACCCTGGACGATCTCTCGGCCGCGCTGGGCCAGAGTTTCTCGCATCCCCAGGTGTCCACGGTCGGGGGACTGGTCTATTCGATCCTCGGCCGCGTCCCCCGCTCCGGCGAAGAACTCACCCTGGACGGATTCCGGGTGGTGGTCGAGAGCGTGGAACGCCGCCGCGTGACCCGGGTCTCCTTCGAGCGGCGATGATCGGCGCGGTGGTGGTGCTCGTCGCCGGCCTGCTCCTCGCCGGGACCGCGGCCGCGATCGGGGTCGCGGCGGCCGCGGTGAGCCAGATCGAGCTCACCCGCTGGGTGACCTACCGCCTGCGCGGTGCGGGGGCGGCGGCGCACCTGCTCGAAAATCCGGGCCGCGTGCTCGCCACCGCGAACGCGCTCACCTCGCTCGGCGTCATCGCCGCGGCCGCCGCGGTGCCGGCGCTCCTGGTTCAGGAGTCGCCGCTGCTCTTCACCGGGCTCATCGTGCTGGTCGGCGTGCCGCTCTGCGTCACCGCGACCTACCTGCTGCCGCGGGTGGCGGGGCGCCGCTGGGGCGAGGCGCTGGTGGCGCGCGCGCTGCCCGCGATGGAGTGGGCCGGACGCCTGCTCGGGCCGTTCCTCCCGCACCGCGATCCGTCGAGACGCACCACCCTCGCGTCGGTGCTCTCCGCCGCGGACACCGAGGTGCTCGCCTCGTCGGACGAAATCGCGGTGGTGTCCGGCGTGCTCGCCTTCGCCGACCGGCCGGTGCGGGAGCTCGCCACCCCGCGCACCGCCATCGTCGCGATTCCGGAAGGGATGCTCGCCGCCGAAGCGGCGCACATCTTCGCGCAGTCGGGGTACAGTCGCTTCCCGGTGTACCGCGGGTCGCTGGACGAGGTGGTGGGGGTCACGCACAGTCTCGATCTCCTGAAGCTCGATCCCACGGCGCCGGTGGCGGTGCGTCCGGTGCTCACCGTCCCCGGCACCACCCACGCCGCCGATCTCGTGGTCGAAATGCAGCGCGGCGGAGGGCACCTCGCGGTGGTGCTCGACGAGTTCGGGGGAACGGCGGGGCTCGTCACTCTCGAGGACCTGCTCACGGACCTGGTGCGCGATCTCTTCCCCGAGGAGGAGGCGCCGCCCGCGAGCGCGCGACCCCCGGAAACGGTCCTCGAGCTCGAAGGGAGCGCCCCGGCCGCCGAGCTGGAAGCCGCGTTCGGAGTCCCGGCGGCGAGCGGCGCGCAAACGGTCGCCGGTCTCCTGGTGCAGGCCGTGGGACGGATCCCGCGTCCCGGCGAGCGGTTCCTGTGGCGCGGCCTCGAGTTCGACGTGCTGGAGGCGAGCGTTACCAAGGTGGAGCGGGTGGCGGTGCGGCGGGGGCCGGTGCGGCCGGTGGCGCTGGATCGGGGAGAGCGGACCTAGGAGCCGCCCGCTGCTGCTCGGCCGGGCGTCCCTGATTATCTTATTCCCTGAGGCCTATTTAGGGCATGCAACCCGAAACGATCGTCCGGGGACTGGAGCGCGGCGACACCACCGCGCTGGCGCGGGCCATCAGCCTGGTCGAGAACGAGCGGCCGGGCTTCGAGGACGTGCTGTCCCGGGTGCACGCCCGGGTGGGCGCGCGCGGCTGCCGCCGGATCGGAATCACGGGACCGCCGGGGGCGGGCAAGAGCACGCTCACCGAACAGCTGATCAAGCAGTTCCGCTCGAGCGGGCTCAAGGTCGCGGTGGTCGCGGTGGACCCGACCAGTCCCTTCACGGGGGGCGCGCTCCTGGGCGACCGGATCCGGATGGAGTCGGTGAGTCTCGATCCCGGCGTGTTCATCCGCTCCATGGCGACCCGCGGATCGCTCGGCGGTCTCGCCACCACCACGGAGGAAGTGGCGGACCTCCTCGACGCCTTCGGGTTCGACCGGGTACTGATCGAAACCGTGGGTGTGGGCCAGACGGAGCTCGACATCGCGCGGACCGCCGAGAGCACCGTGCTGGTGCTGGTGCCTGAATCGGGGGACGGCATCCAGACCCTCAAGGCGGGCGTGATGGAGATCGCCGACATCTACGTGGTGAACAAGGGCGACCGTCCCGGCGCCGACAAGTTCAGGCAGGAAGTCGAAGTGATGCTCGGCATCCGGGGAGGGAACGCGTTCCGGCACGTGAATCCCCATCACCGGCCGCAGCGGGGCGGTACCGACGGCAAGGACGGCACCGACGGCAAGAACCGGTGGACCGCGCCGGTGCTGACCACCGTCGCGCCGAAGGGTGAAGGAGTGGCCGAGCTGGTCCAGGCGCTCGACCGGCACCACGGCTGGCTCGAGGCCAGCGGGGAGAGCGCCGCGCGGCACCGGCGACGGCTGGCGGACCGGACCCGCGCGGTGGTGAACCGGGCGGTGCGGCAGTGGCTCTGGGCCAACGGGGCGGAGGACGCGGTCGACCGGCACCTCTCCGAGATGTCCGACGGCCGTCGCAGTCCGTACGAAGTCGCCGCCGAAATCCTGGAGCACCTGAAGGCGGGAGCGGCCCAATGAGCGACAAGAAGCCGATCTACACGGCCGACGATTGGCGGAACGTCGACGTCGCGCGCCAGCTGGGCGCGCCGGGGGAGTATCCGTTCACCCGCGGGGTGCACCCCACGATGTACCGGGGGCGGCTGTGGACGATGCGCCAGTTCTCGGGCTTCGGCTCCGCCGAGGACACCAACCGCCGTTACAAGTTCCTGCTGGAGCGCGGGCAGACCGGCCTCTCCGTCGCGTTCGACTTTCCCACCCTGATGGGTTACGACTCCGACCATCCCCGCTCCGAGGGCGAAGTCGGCAAGTGCGGCGTGGCGATCTCCTCCACGGCGGACATGGAGGATCTCTTCCGCGGGATCCCGCTCGATCAGGTCTCGACCTCGATGACCATCAACGGGCCCGCGGCGATTCTGTTCTGCTTCTATGTCGCGGCGGCGGAGCGGCAGGGGGTGTCGAGCGAGAAGCTGCGCGGCACCATTCAGAACGACATTCTCAAGGAGTACATGGCCCAGCACGCCTGGGTCTACCCGGTGGAGCCGGCGCTCAAGATCATCGTGGACGTCTTCGAGTGGGCGGCCGAGCACGCGCCGCTGTGGAATACCATCTCGATTTCCGGTTACCACATCCGCGAGGCGGGGGCGACGGCGGCGCAGGAGCTCGCGTTCACGCTCGCCAACGGGTTCACCTACGTGGAGCGGGGGGTGGCGCGGGGGCTCGACCTGGACGCCTTCGCGCCGCGGCTCTCGTTCTTCTGGGACATTCACAACGACTTCTTCGAGGAGATCGCGAAGCTGCGCGCGGCGCGCCGGATCTGGGCCCGGCACCTGAAGGAGCGCTACGGCGCGAAGTCGGCGCGCTCCCAGATGATGCGCTTTCACTCCCAGACGGCGGGGGTGACGCTCACCGCGCAGCAGCCGCTGAACAACATCGTGCGCGTGGCCTATCAGGCGCTGGCAGCGGTGCTGGGGGGGACGCAGTCGCTCCACACCAACTCGCTGGACGAGACCCTCGCGCTCCCCACCGAGCAAGCGGTGCAGGTGGCGCTTCGCACCCAGCAGATCCTGGCCCACGAGAGCGGCGTGCCCGAGGTGATCGATCCCCTGGGCGGCTCCTACTACGTGGAGGCGCTGACCGACGCGCTGGAGCGCGAGGCCGAAGGGCTCTTCGCCGAGATCCAGTCCATCGGCGGCGTGGTGCGAGGCATCGAGAGCGGGTGGTTCCAGCGCCAGATCGCGCAGTCGGCGGCGACGTTCCAGCGCCAGGTCGAGGCGCGCGAGAAGGTGATCGTGGGCGTCAACGACTTCATCTCCGACGACGATCACCCGGTGGAAATCCTCAAGATTTCGGGAGACGCCGAGGAGACGCACCGGCGGAAGCTGGCCCAGCTCCGCGCCTCGCGCGACGGGGCGCTGGCGGAGCGCCGTCTCGCCGCCCTGCGCGAAGCGGCCGAGCAGGACCGGAACGTGATCGGACCGATGCTCGACTGCGCCCGGGCCGACTGCACCTTGTACGAGATCCGGCACGCGCTGGAGCGGGTGTACGGCGCCTACCGCGAACCGGTGTTCTTCTAACATGGCCCTGCCGCTCACCGCTCCGGATCCGGCCCATCGTGTGGTCGCGCGGCTCGCGGGCATCACCCCGGGCCCCTGCGGCGTGGTGTCGTGCTACCTGAAGCTCGAGCCGCGGGACAAGACCCGGGGCAAGTATCTCATCAAGATGAAGAACCGCGTGAAGCAGGCGGTGGCGGACCTCGCGCGCCAGCCCCTCGCGCGGGACCAGCGGGTGCAGGTGGCGGACGACCTGGCCCGCGTGCTGCAGCGGGTGGAGGAGCCGGGCGCCCTGCCGCAGGGCCGCGGGGTCGCGATCTTCGCCTCGAGTCCGCTGGGGTTGTTCGAGACGCTGGCGCTGCCGCGAGTGTTCCGCTCCCGGCTCGCGGTGGCGCCCCTCCCGCTCATCCGCGAGCTCCTCGCCCTGGAAGAGGAGTTCGGGACCATCCTCGTGGTCGCGGCCGACCGCGCTTCCGCCCGCTGCTTCGCCGTGACCGCCTTCGACGTGGAAGAGCTCCCCGGCGTCTTCGCCGAGGAGGTCTCCCGTGCCGGCAAGTACCACGGGCAGCGGCAGGCGGTGCGGGGCGGGCTCTCCGCGGGCGCCGCGGGCGAGTACAGCTACCACCATCGCATCCGGGAAGAAAAACAGCGTCACTACGCGAACGTGGCGGACCTGATCTACCGGATTCACCAGCAGCGGCCGCTGGCCGGTCTCGTGCTCGCGGGGATCGGCGTGGACGCGGGGGCGGTGCTCCCGCACCTCCACACGTATCTCCACGACCTGGTGCTGGGCGTGGTGAAGATGAATCCCAAGCACGTGGGCGCCACCGAGGTGCGCGAGGCGGCGCTCCTGCTCCGTGAGGAACGGGACCGGGTCTGGGAGCGCACCCACGCTGCCGCGGTGCGCGACGGCCTCGGCACCGGATGGGCCGTGAACGGGGTCGAGGCGACGCTGAAGGCCCTCGAGCGGGGCCAGGTCCGCACCCTTCTGGCCGACGGCGAGGACGACGATCCGCGCCTCGACGACGCCGTCGAAGAGGCGCTGCATCAGCGCGCCCAGGTGAACGTGGTGTACGATCCCAGGGCCCGCCGTGGCGTGGACGGTCTCGCCGCGCTGCTCCGGTTCCGCCGCTGATGGCCAGTCCGAAGAAGCGCCCCATCCGGGTGCTGGTCGCGAAGCCGGGGCTCGACGGACACGACCGCGGCGCCAAGGTGGTCGCCGCCGCGCTGCGGGACGCGGGGATGGAGGTCATCTACACCGGCCTCCACCAGACGCCGGAGATGATCGCGCAGGCGGCGATTCAGGAAGACGTGGACGTGGTGGGCCTCTCCATCCTCTCCGGCGCCCACCTCACCCTGTTCCCGCGGGTGAAGCAGCTCCTGGACGACGCGGGCCGGCGCGACGTGCTGGTGACGGGCGGCGGCATCATCCCGCCCGAAGACATGACGGCGCTCGAGCAGCGGGGGATCGGCCGGCTCTTCGGTCCCGGCACCCCGACCGCCGATCTCATCAAGTACATCGAGGAGTGGGCGGCCGAGCATGTCGCGGCCTGAGTGGCTCCCGCTTCCGCGTTCCGCGTTCCGCGATCCCGCATGAGCCGCCTCCAGACCCTCACCGCGGAGTACCGCGAGCTGCGGGCGCGCATCGAGCAGGGCGGCGGGCCCGACAAGGTCAAGCGCCAGCACGAGCAGGGGAAGCTCACCGCCCGGGAGCGGATCGCGAAGCTCCTCGATCCCGGGGCTCCGTGGATCGAGATCGGCCTCCTCGTCGCCTACGACCAGTACGACGGACAGGCACCGGCGGCGGGCGTGGTGACCGGCGTCGGGAAAGTCGGGGGCCGGCCCGCGGTGATCGTCGCCAACGACGCGACGGTCAAGGCGGGGTCCTGGTGGCCCGAGACGATCAAGAAAATCCTGCGCGCGCAGGAGATCGCGATGCGCCA
>DASSQQ010000126.1:0-21591 GCA_035702425.1 Gemmatimonadales bacterium | reverse complement strand
TCTCTCAGGTGGCGGTCGGGCGCTCTCACACCTGCGCCGCCGGCTCGAAGACGGCCTTCTGTTGGGGAAGCAATGACGCCGGTGACCTCGGGGACGGTTCGACGCTCGCCGACTCGGTCCCCGTCCTGGTCGAGTCTCCGTTCCCGCTCAAGTCGCTCGCCGTCGGCGACAACTACACCTGCGGGCTGGACGCGGGTGGCGCCGCTTACTGTTGGGGATATGACATCCTCACCGGCGCCCAGGATTCGTTCCCGGCGCCGGTCGCGGGGGGACTGACCTTCACCAAGCTGAGTGGAGGAGACGCCCACACCTGCGGGCTCACGACCGCCGGCGCGGTCTACTGCTGGGGCAGCAACTATTACGGACAATTGGGCGATGCCCGGGCGAGCGGCCCCTCGTCCACGACCCCGGTGCTCGCCGCGGGCGGCCTCACCTTCACCGATCTCTCAGCGAGCTTCCTCTCGACCTGCGCCATCGCGACTAGCGGAGATGCCTACTGCTGGGGATACGGGTTCTACGGCCAGCTGGGCACCGGCTCGACCGGGGACGACAGCGTGCCGACGCTGGTACAGGGAGGCCTGAAGTTCTCCCAGATCTCACTGGGATCCTACACCGGGTGCGGCGTGACCGTCGACAGCCTGGCTTACTGTTGGGGGGTGAATACGTTCGGCGCGCTGGGCGACAGCACCACCGCCAATGACAGCCAGCCGGTGGCGGTCCACGGCGGCATCAAGTTCAAGACCGTGGCCACGAACGGGGGGGACTGGAGCTGTGGGCTCGCGATCGACAAAGAACTCTGGTGCTGGGGTTTCAACGGGCCCAGTCCGTACGGGGTCGTACCGGCGGACCTCGGGGTCACGGGCGATACGCTCTCCCTCAACGGGCAGGACGGGTGCATCGTGCAAAGCGGAGTGGTGAAGTGTTGGGGGAGCAACGTCTTGTTTCAAATGGGCAACGGCACGTCGGTCGACGTTCCGTCTCCGCAACCGATCGAAAACTTGGCGCCCCGGATGCGCCGAGTCGCGCGGCCTAGCGCTGGCACCAGGCGCAGACCGTAGTCGCGCGGGCGTCGATCGCGTGAGTGGTGGCGAGCCGGTGGCCGCAGTTGCGGCAGGGCTCGCCGCCCCGGCCGTAGACGTTCAGCTCGAGTTGGAAGTTGCCCCGCTCCCCGGTGCCGGTGCGATAGTCCCGGAACGTCGTCCCTGACGACGCGATGGCGCGGCGCAGGATGTCCACGATCGCCGCGTGCAGGGCCTTCGTTTCGCGCGGGTCGAGTCCCCCCGCGGGTCTCGATGGATCGATGCGCGCGTTGAAGAGCGCCTCGTTGGCGTAGATGTTTCCCACGCCGGCGAGGCGCTTCTGGTACATGATCACCTTCTTGATGGCCGCCTTGAGCCCGCCAATCCGCTCCGCCAGGACATCCGGCGTGAACCCGGCGTCCAAGGGCTCGGGACCGATCGCCTCGGAGTACCGCGCCCAGCCCGTGTCGTCCAGCAGGAGGATGGTGCCGAGGCGGCGCACGTCCCGGTAGACGAAGAGCTTCCGGTTGTCGAGGACGCAGGTGAGGACGGCGTAACGGGACTCGTCGCGGGACAGCGCCCGCGAATGCACGATCATCGAGCCCGTCATTCCGGGCTGAACGATCATCCGCTCGCCCGAGGCCAGCAGGAACACCGCGTGCTTGGCGCGGCGCGCGACGGACTGGAACCGGTTGCCCGTGAGGACGCGGAGCAGCCGGGGTTTCGAGACCCCGCGCAGGATGTCGGTCTTGCGAAGCGTCACCGTCCGGATGCGGCGCCCGCGGAGCCGCGGCGCCAGCTCCCGGACGATGGTCTCGACCTCAGGCAGCTCCGGCACGCTGGATCTCGCGCCAGGCGATGTCGTGACGGAACGTCTTCCCGGCGAAACCGATCCGTTCGCACGCGGCCGCCGACGCGCGGGCCGCGAGCGCCACCGTCGGGGCGAGCGCGGTGACGCTGAGCACCCGGCCGCCGTTGACCCGCAACACCCCCTGTTCGTCCCGGGCCGTTCCGGCGTGGAAGACCACGACGTCCGGACCCAGGTCGTCCGGGATCGTGATCGCCGCGCCCTTCTCAGGTGCGTCGGGATAGCCCCGCGCTGCGAGCACCGTCGTCACGGCGGCCCCTTTCGGCATCAGCACGTCGCTCGTCGGATGCCAGCTCCCCTGCGCGATATCGATCAGGGCCTGGCTGACCCCGGGGTCAGCCAAGGTGGGTAGCAGGACCTGGGTCTCCGGATCTCCGAAACGACAGTTGAACTCGAGGACCGCAGGCGTTCCGTCGGGCCGGATCATCAGGCCGGCGTAGAGCACGCCCTGGTAGCGCGCGCCGCGGCGCGACACCTCGGCGAGCGTCGGCTCCAGCACCTCGCGCCGCACCCGGTCGAGAAGCGCCGGCGTCGCCAGGCCGACCGGGCAATACGCCCCCATTCCGCCGGTGTTGGGTCCTGTGTCGCCCTCGCCCAGACGCTTGTGATCCTGCGCCGGCGGAAGAATCGCGATCCGCTCGCCGTCGGTGAGGGCGAGCACCGAGAGCTCCTCGCCGTCCAGGAACTCCTCGATCACGATTTCCCGCCCCGCGTCTCCCAGCGTCCCTTCGTTCAGGAACGCGCGGGCCGTGGCCTCCGCCTCGGCGCGGGTGGCGCACACCACCGCGCCTTTTCCGGCGGCGAGGCCCGACGCCTTGACCACCAGCGGCTCGGCGTGCGAGCGGATGTAATGCGCGGCCGCGGGAAAGTCGTGCACGGTGCGGCTGGCGGCGGTGGGGACCCGCGCCTGCGCCATCACGTCCTTGGCGAACGCCTTCGAGGCCTCGAGCCGCGCCGCCTCGGCCGAAGGTCCGAACGCGGCGATCCTGGCCGCGCGGAGGCGGTCGGCCAGTCCCGCGGCGAGTGGCGCCTCGGGGCCGATGATCACCGCGTCCACCCCGCGCTCCCGCGCCGCCCGGACCAGGTCGTCCGAGGCGGTGGCGGCGATGGGGAGATTTTCTCCGAGGAGAGCGGTGCCGGGGTTTCCGGGAGCGGCGAGGAGGCGGGCGTCGGGGAGGTCGCGCCGGAGCGCCCAGAGGAGCGCGTGCTCCCGGCCGCCTCCCCCGACGACGAGAACCTTCACTTCTTCTTGAGCGCGTCCGTGAACGCCTGCGCCGCCCGCTTGGCGCTGTCCACCACGTCGTTCACGACCGCTTTCGCTTCCTTCATATAGTGCTCCCGCGCCTCGTCCAGGTCGTTCTCGAGCGGCCGTTTCTCGGCGTCGGGGCCGCGGCGGGTGTATTCGCCGCCCACGATGCGGTCGAAGTGCCCCTCCGCGATCCAGCGCTGCAGTTCGGCGGCGCGGATGGTGTTGAACGGATGGGTGCGGCCCAGCACGCCCAGAATCTTGAAGATCCGGTCGAGCGCGCCCCCCGCCTCCTCGTACTCCTTGGCCTGCACCAGGAAGGTGTTCAGATCCATCTGCGTCATGTCTCCCCCGCCCGCGAACTTGAGATTCACGCGCAGCGAGGCGGTGGGATCCTGGCAGGCGAGGAGTCCCGCCCGGTCGGACGAGAGCTCGCTCTTCCGGAACCACTCGAGGAGGGCGAGCTGGATCGGCAGGATCGCGATCCCGGCGAGGAAGGGGAGCGCGGAGAGACTGACGTTCAGGAGCAGGACCAGCAGCGTGTGGTACAGCGCGTGGCCGCTCATCACGTGGCCCAGCTCGTGGCCGAGCACGTTGCGCAGCTCGTCGTCGTCGAGGAGTTTCAGGGTGCCGGAGTTGATGACGATGAACGGCCGGTCCATGCCGAAGGCGCCAGCGTTGGCGAAGGGCGTCTGGGAGACGAAGAGCTCGGGGTGCTGCGGCCAGTCCAGCGAGGTCAGCACGTCGGTGTACAGGGCGTGGAGCCGGGGGAACTGGGTCGGGCCCACGCGCACCGCGTCGGCCTGGAAGATGAGCCGGACCCCGCGCTCGCCGATGAACCCGTAAATCTTCTTCAGGACTTCGTCGAAGCCGGGCACCGAGCGCAGCGACTGCAGGGCGGCGCGGTCGGCGGGATGCTCCCAGGAAACGGGCGCGATCTGGGTCAGGATCTTGCGGGGACGGGCGGCGGGCAGCCCGGTGGGGTTCGTCATGCGGTGCTCCTCTGGATAGGTACTCGCCCTACGCGGTCACCCGGTCTCTGTTTCGCCTACGCGTCCTTCAGCGCCTGGTCCAGGTCCGCGACCAGGTCTTCCGGATCCTCGATCCCCACCGAAAGCCGCACCAGCGAGTCGGAGAGGCCCATCTTCTCGCGCAGGTCCCTGGGCACGCTGGCGTGGGTCATCGAGGCCGGGTGTCCGATGAGGCTTTCCACGCCGCCCAGTGACTCGGCGAGCGCGAAGATTCTGGTGCGCTGCACGAAACGCTTGGCGCGCTCCACGTCTCCCAGCTCGATCGAGATCATGCCGCCGAAGCCCTTCATCTGGCGGCAGGCGAGGTCGTGCTGCGGGTGGGAGGGGAGACCCGGGTAATACACCTTCTTGACCTTGGGGTGGTGGGAGAGCCACTCGGCGATGCGGCGGCCGCTCGCGTCGTGCTGGCGCATTCGCAGCACCAGGGTCTTGGTGCCGCGGAGCGCGAGCCAGCAGTCGAAGGGTCCGGGCACGGCGCCCGAGGAGTTCTGGAGGAAACCGATGCGCTCCGCGAGATCGTCGCGCGCGGTCACCAGCATCCCGCCCACCATGTCGCTGTGGCCGTTCAGGTATTTGGTGGTGGAGTGGAGGACGATGTCGGCGCCGAGCGCGAGGGGCTGCTGGAAGAGCGGCGTGGCGAAAGTGTTGTCCACCACGAACAGCGCGCCGGCCCGCTTGGCGACTTCCCCGATCGCCGCCAGGTCCGCGAGGCGCATCATCGGGTTGGTGGGGGTCTCGGCGTAAATCATCTTGGTGCGGGGCGTGACCGCGCGGGCGACCTCCTCGGTCACCCCGCCGTCCACGAAGGTGAATTCGAGGCCGAGGCGCGCCCAGATGTGCGTCATCTGGCGGTGGGTGCCGCCGTACACGTTCTCGCCGGACACCACGTGGTCGCCGGCGGAGAGCAGCTTGAGCACCGCGTCCACGGCGGCGAGGCCCGACCCGAAGGCGAACCCGTGGCGGCCGCCCTCGAGGGCGGCGACGTTGCGCTCCAGCGCCTCCCGGGTGGGGTTCCGGGTGCGGGCGTACTCGTATCCCTTGTTGCGGCCCAACGCTTCCTGCACGTAGGTCGACGTCTGGTAGATCGGCGTCATGACGGCGCCGGCGAGGGGGTCGGGGGTCTGGCCTCCGTGCACGGCGCGGGTGCCGGGCCGCAACAGCAGATCTTGCTCCACGATCTTGGTCATGGCGGGGAACGTAAGGGAGCCTTACCCGCCGAGCAAGCGACGGGTACGTTAGCGCCAATGATGCCGCACGACGTGAATCAATGCCTGGTGGTGGACGACGAGCCCCGCCTTCGCCGGGTGCTGGTCCGCCTCCTCGAGAGCGAGGGGTTCGAGTGTTTCGAGGCGAGCTCCGGGATCGACGCGCTGGCCCAGATGGAGCGCGCGGCGGTGCCGCTCGTGCTCTCCGACCTCCGGATGCCGGAGATGGACGGCGCCGCGTTGCTCAAGGAAATCACCGCCCGCTGGCCGGGGACCGCGGTGATCATGGTGACCGCGGTGGCGGAAGTGGAGAGCGCCGTCGCCTGCCTGCAGGAAGGCGCGCTGGATTACATCGCCAAGCCGTTCCAGCTGGACGAAGTGCGCGCGCGGGTGCAGCAGGCGCTGGACAAGCGCCGCCTCCTGCTCGAGAACCGCGACTATCAGCGGCGCCTGGAAGATCTGGTGCGGGTGCAGGCGCGGCGGATCGAGGACCTCTCGCTGGGCAAGATCCAGGCGCTGGCCGAGCAGCTGGAGGAGCGGGATCAGTACCTGCGCGGCCACTCGCTCCGCGTCGCCGACTACGCCACGGCGGTGGCGCGCGCCCTCGGCCTCGGAGCCGACGCCATCGGCGAGATCGCACTGGGCAGCCACCTGCACGACATCGGCAAGATCGGCGTGCGCGAGGAGGTGCTGCACAAGGCGGGGAAGCTCACCGAGGAAGAGTATCAGCACATCATGCTGCACCCGCTGATCGGGGCGCGGATTCTGGCGCCGCTCCTCTCCGGCGCGCCCTCCGCCCTCGCCGTCATCCGGTCCCACCACGAGCGGCTCGACGGCCGGGGACTTCCCGACGGACTGGCCGGCGACGCGATCGCGATCGAGGTCCGGGTGGTGACGGTGGTGGACGCCTTCGACGCCATGACCAGCCTCCGGCCCTACCGTCCCTCGCTCTCGGTGGACCGCGCGATGGAAGAGCTGACGTCGGGGCGCGGCAAGCAATTCGATCCCGCGGTGGTGGACGCCTTCCAGCACGCGTTCCCCGACCGCGCCGCGCTCCCCATCGCCACGCCGGTCTTCCAGCCGGTGCACCTCGCCGCGCCCTCCGGTACGACGCGACACGCCGACGCCGCGTCCGATTGACGCGCTTCGGGCGCCCTTCTACGTTGCCGCCGTGAGCGACACCCTGATGGTGGGCGTCTCCGGCGTCCGCGGAATCGTGGGCAAGGACCTGACGGCCGAGGTGGTCCTCCGGTGGGCGGAGGCGTTCGGGCGCACCCGGCGCGAAGCGGGGGGAGGGAAGGACGACGCGGGCGTCGTCGTCCTCGGCCGGGACGCCCGTCAATCCGGGCCGGAATTCGCCCGGGCCGCGGCGCAAGGCTTGACCCGCGCCGGCTGCGACGTGATCGACGTCGGGCTCGTCCCCACGCCGACGGTCCAGCTCGCGGTGCTGCATCATCGCGCGGCGGGCGGCATCATCATCACCGCGAGCCACAACCCCATCGAGTGGAACTCCCTCAAGTTCGTCGGCGCCGACGGCATCTTTCTTGATACCGAGGCCGGCGCGCGGGTGGCGGAGCTCGAGAAGAAGCCGGCAGGCGGGACGCGGGGTTCGGGATCGGCGAAGGCCGACCAGGGCGCCGTGGCGCGCCATCTGGAGCGGGTCCTCGCCCTCCCGGTAATCGACTCGGCACGGATTCGGAAGCGGAAGTTCCAGGTGGCGCTGGACTGCGTGCGCGGCGCCGGTGGCGTGATCATGCCGGAGCTGCTCCAAGGTCTGGGTTGCGAGGTGACGGGGATCAATCTCGAGACCGACGGGCGTTTCCCGCGGGCGCCGGAGCCGATCCCGGAGAACCTGGACGCGCTTTCCGACCTGGTGCGCTCGAGCGGCGCGGACCTCGGCATGGCGGTCGATCCCGACGTGGACCGGCTGGCCCTGGTGGATGAGACGGGGACGCCGATCGGGGAGGATTACACGCTGGCGTTCGCGGTGCGGGCGGTGTGCGGATCGGGCAACGTGGTTCGGCGGACGATGCGTCGCCTCCGGTCTCGGCCCGTGGTCTGTAACCTCTCCACCTCCCTCGTCGTCGAGGACGCCGCGCGCGATTGCGGCGCGAAGGTGATCCGCACGCCGGTGGGTGAAGTCCACGTGGCGCGGGAGCTGGTCCGCCGGGGCGCGGAAATCGGCGGCGAAGGAAACGGCGGCGTGATGTACGCGCCGCTCCACGCCGGGCGCGACGCCCCGGCCGGCGCGGCGCTGGTGCTCGAGCTGCTGGCGCGCGAAGGGAAGAAGGTGTCGGAACTGGTCCGCGCGTCGCCGCGTTACGTGATCGTCAAGGCCAAGGTGGAGCGCGGGGCGGATCTCGAGCGGGCCTACGCCGCGTTGCGCGCGAGATTCCCGGACGCCGCGGCGGATGCGCAGGACGGCCTGCGGCTGGCGTGGCCCGACCGCTGGCTCCACGTGCGACCCTCGAACACCGAGCCGATCGTGCGCTTCATCGCGGAGGGGCCGACGGCGGCCGCCGCCCAGGACCTCATAAAGGAAGGGCGCAGGCTATGTGCGGGATCGTAGGCTACACCGGACCGCGCCCCGCGGCGCCGCTGGTGCTCGACGGCCTGAAGCGGCTCGAGTACCGCGGGTACGACTCGGCGGGGCTCGCGGTCGTGGAAGACGGACGCATCGAAGTCTTCAAGGCGGCCGGGAAGATCGGGGCGCTGGAGAAGGCGATCGGCAAGCGCCTGCCCCCGGGGCACACCGCGCTCGCGCACACCCGCTGGGCCACCCACGGCGCGCCGACCACCGAGAACGCGCATCCCCACACCGATTGCGGCGACACCCTGGCCCTCGTCCACAACGGCATCATCGAGAACGCCGGACCCCTGCGCGCCGCGCTCTCGAAGCACGGGCACGTGTTCCGCTCCGAGACCGACACCGAAGTGCTGGTCCACCTGATCGAAGAGTGCTACGCCAAGACCGCGACCCTGATCGAGGCGGTCGCGGCGGCGCTGCGTCAGGTGGAAGGCACTTTCGGGATCGCGGTGATCTCGGCCCGGGAGCCCGACACCATCGTGGCGGCGCGGCGCGGCTCGCCGCTCCTCGTCGCCATCGGCAGCGGGGAACACTTCGTGGCGTCCGACGCCTCGGCGGTGCTCGCCCACACCCGGTCCGTGGTCTACCTCGACGACGGGGACATCGCCGTGGTGCGGCCCGACGAGTATCGCATTCAGGACCTGGACGCCGTGGTGAAGGAGAAAGCGGTGACCCAGGTGGACTGGGACCTCGCCACCAGCGAACGGGGCGGTTACGCGCACTTCATGCTGAAGGAGATCATGGAACAGCCGGAGAGCATCGAGAACGCGCTCCGCGGCCGGCTGCTCGAGGAAGAAGGCACGGTGAAGCTGGGCGGCCTCAACATCTCGGACGAGGATCTCCTCAAGATCGACCGCATCGTGCTCACCGCCTGCGGCACCTCCTGGCACTCGGCGCTGATCGGCGAATACATGATCGAGGAGCTGGCGCGGATCCCCACCGAGGTCGAGTACGCCTCCGAGTTCCGCTACCGCAATCCCATCGTGGACGAGCACACCCTGGTGGTGGGGATCTCCCAGTCCGGCGAAACCGCGGACACGCTCGCGGCGCTGCGCGAGGCCAAGCGGCGCGGCGCCCGCACCCTGGGACTGGTGAACGTGGTGGGGAGCACCATCGCCCGTGAAGTGGACGGCGGCATCTACCTCCACGCCGGCCCCGAGATCGGCGTGGCGTCCACCAAGGCGTTCACCAGCCAGATCGCGGCGCTGGCGCTCCTCACCCTGAAGCTCGGCCGTCTGCGCGCGCTGTCGATTCTCCAGGGCCGCGAGGTGGTGCGGGCGCTGGGGCGCCTGCCCAAGCTGGTGCGGCAGGTGCTCGAAAAGGCGCCCGAAGTGGAGCGGATCGCGGAGCGGCTGGTGCGGGCCACCAACGTCCTCTACCTGGGCCGCGGCTACAATTTCCCGGTGGCGCTCGAGGGCGCGCTCAAGCTGAAGGAGATCTCCTACATCCACGCCGAGGGCTATCCGGCGGCGGAGATGAAGCACGGGCCCATCGCGCTGATCGACGACCTGATGCCGGTGATCTTCGTCGCGCCCAAGGACGCGGTCTATCAGAAGGTGGTGAGCAACATCGAAGAGGTGAAAGCGCGGGGCGGGCACGTGATCGCGATCGTGACCGAGGGCGACACCGCGCTGGCGAAGCTCGCCGACCACCGGATCGAGATTCCGGAGACCCTGGACTTGCTCACACCGGCGCTCAGCGTCCTGCCGCTCCAGCTCCTCGCCTACTACATCGCGGTGCGGCGGGGCTGCAACGTGGATCAGCCGCGGAATCTCGCGAAGAGCGTGACGGTCGAGTGAGGGTAGTCCTCCAGCGCGTCTCCCGCGCCGCAGTGCGGATCGAGGGGAAGACCGTGGGGGAAATCGGCCGGGGGTACCTGGTCCTCGCCGGCTTCGCGCCCACCGATACGCCGGAAACGCTCGACTGGATGGCCGAGAAGGTCCTGGGCCTGCGGCTCTTCGCGGATGCCGAGGGGAAGATGAACCTGGATCTGGACGAGGTGCAGGGCGCCCTGCTGGTGGTGTCCCAGTTCACTCTTTACGGCGACGCGAAGAAGGGGCGGCGGCCGAGCTTCGTGGACGCGGCGCGCCCGGAGATGGCGATTCCCCTCTACCGGGACTTCGTGGCCCTGCTGAAGGAGCGGGGCGGCGGAGTGCGGGTCGAGACCGGCGAGTTCGGGGCGATGATGGACGTCGAACTGGTCAACGACGGGCCGGTCACGCTGATACTCGAAAAATGAAGCGTCGAGCGAAAAGTCGTGCACCCCGGCTGATTCTTGCGTCCGGCTCGCCCCGGCGAAAGCAGCTGCTCGAGATGCTCGGCCTCAGCTTTCGCGTGATCGTGCCGGACGTGGACGAGAGCCTCGCGCCCGGAGAAGCGCCCGGGCCCTACGTCACCCGCCTGGCGCGGGAGAAGGCCCGCGCCGTCGCGGCCCGGCATCCGGACGCCCTGGTTCTGGGCGCGGACACCACGGTGGTGCTGGACGGCGACATTCTCGCCAAGCCCGAATCGGCGGCCCACGCCGAGGCGATGCTGGCGCGGCTCGCGGGCCGGACCCACGAGGTCTACACCGCGGTGGCGCTGGCGCGGGACGGCGCCATCGAGGAGGCGCTGGACGTCAGCGCGGTGAGCTTCCGCTCCGCCGACGCCGCCACCATCGCGGCGTACGTCGCGACCGAAGAACCGATGGACAAGGCCGGCGCGTACGCCATTCAGGGGAAGGGCGCGGCGCTGATCGAAGGGATTCGGGGGGACTTCTTCGGCGTGATGGGACTGCCGCTGCGGCTGGTGCTCGATCTGTTGGCTCGCGCGGGAGCGCCTTACCGCTTCACCCGGTAGACCGGGACCTTCTTCGCTTTCCCCTTCACCTGGATCGGATCCAGGGCCTCCACCTTGGGCGGCTTCTTCAGGGCCTTGTAAAACGGCTCCGAGATCAGAATCTCGTTGGGCCCCGCGTTGGAGCAGAGCCGGCTCGCGGTGTTCACCGCGTCGCCGATCACGGTGTACTCGAGCCGGCGGTCGGAGCCGATGTTGCCCGCGAACACCTCGCCGAAATTGATCCCCACGCCGATCGCCACCGGCGGCCGTTTCTGCTCCTTCCACTTGGCGTTCATCTTCTCGAGCGCGGCCAGCTGGTCGATGGCGCACTGCATGGCGCGGTCGGCGTCGTCCTCGTGGGCGATGGGGGCGCCCCAGAGCGCCATGATGGCGTCGCCCATGAACTTGTCCAGCGTCCCCGAATGCTCGAAGACGATCTCCACCATCTCCGTGAAGTACTCGGTGAGCAGGGTGGCGATGTCGTCGGGGCTCATGTTCTCCGACATCGGCGTGAAGCCGCGGATGTCGGAGAAGAAGATCACCACCGGCCGCTTGGCGCCGCCCAGCTGGATGGCGCCCTCCTGCTGGGCGATCTGGGACGCGAGGTTGGGCGCGAAGTAGCGCTGGAAGTTGGAGAGCACCAGCGCCTCCCGGCGGATCCGCTCCGAGAGCTGGGAGTTCTCGATGGCCACGGCGGTCAGGCCGCCGAAGGCGATCAGGAACTCGAGATCCTCGTCGGCGAAGGAATGGATCGCGGTCTGGTTGTCCACGTACAGAATGCCGAGGACCCGCTGGTCGCTCCCCATGAGCGGCGTGCACATCGCGCTGCGCACGCTCTGGATCATGATGGACTTGCCCTTGAAGCGCTCGTCCGCGGCGGCGTTGTCGGAGAGGATCGCCACCCGGTCGTCCACCGCCTTGCGGGCGATGGACTGCGGCACGTGCTTGGCGGCGCTGGAGTCGCCGGTCCGGGAGCGCGAGATCCGGGGGACCAGCTCGTTGGTCTTCTGGTCCAGCAGGAGAATCGAAACCCGATCCACGCTCATGATCTGGAAGGTGAAGTCCACCACCTTGTCCAGCAGCTGATCGAGGAGCTGCTGCTTGGAGAGCTCCTTCGAGATCTCGAGCAGGAGCGAGAGTTTCTTTTCGCGCCGCTCCTCCACCGACTGGGCCTGCACCTTGAGGTGCGAGTCGCCCTGGCCCTTGTCCATCACGATGGCGGGCACGCCGCCCGAGGCCGACACCGGGAGCTGGCGCACGATGGTCGCGCCCGGGGGCTTGGGGGCGAAGTCGCCGCCGGGGACCGCCACCGCCGGCGCGGTGAAGGCGCGGGGCGTGGGGTCCGCGGTCTCGACCACGCGGTAGGCGACCTTGCCGAAGGTCACCACGTCGTTCATCGCGGCCACGGCGTCGGTGACGCGGGCGCCGTTCAGGAAGGTGCCGTTGGACGAGCCCAGGTCGGTGACCTTGACGCCGCCGTCGGCGAGCACGATCTCGGCGTGCCGCCGGGAGATGGTGGGGTCGTAAATCGGGACGTCGCTCGTCACGGCGCGGCCCACCACGAGGGGCTTGCCGGGTTGGAGCTCGATGGACTGGTCGCCGGAGGTGGAGAGCAGCTTGTACATCGGCCGAAAATATACGCCTCAGCCGCGGGCCTTGGCGAGGGCGAGGGCGGACAGCACGGCGCGGGCCTTGGCCTCGGTCTCCTCGAATTCCCGGGCGGGATCGGAATCGGCCACGATCCCCGCGCCCGCCTGCACGATCACCCGGTCCTTCAGGACCGTCGCCGCGCGGATGGCGATCGCGGTGTCGAGGTTGGTCGCGCCCCAGGAGACGTAGCCCACGGCGCCGGCGTAGGGCCCGCGGCGCTCGGGCTCGAGCTCGTCGATGATCTCCATGGCCCGCACCTTCGGCGCCCCGGTGACGGTGCCGGCCGGGAAGCAGGCCTTGAGGACGTCGAGCGCGTCGTAGCCCTCGCGCAGCCGGCCCCGCACTTCGCTCACCAGATGCTGGACGTGGGAGTAACGCTCGATGGTCAGGAGATCGGTGACCCGCACCGTGCCGTAGGCCGCCACCCGCCCCACGTCGTTGCGGCCGAGATCCACGAGCATCAGGTGCTCGGCCCGCTCCTTTTCGTCCGCCGCGAGCTCGCGCGCCAGCGCCTCGTCGGCCGCGGGGCTCGCGCCGCGCGCCCGGGTGCCAGCGATGGGGCGCACCGTCACCTCGCCGTCCTCCACCCGCACCAGCACTTCCGGCGAGCTCCCCAGCACCGTCACGCCGTCCAGCATCAGATGAAAGAGATACGGCGCGGGATTGAGCGCGCGCAGGTAGCGGTAGAGGAGCAGGGGATCGATGGCGCCCGGCGCTTCCTGGCGCCGGGAGAGGACGGCCTGGAACACGTCGCCCTGGGAGATGTATTCGAGGATGCGGCGCACGTCGCGCTCGAAGTCGGCCCGCGGATAGCGGGACGTGGCGGCGGGCGCCGGGGCGCCGTCCGCGAGCTCGAGCGGCGCCAGCGAGTGCGGCGCCGCGAGCCGGTCGGCGAGCTCGTCCAGCCGCGCTTCCGCCGCCTCGAAGTGGCGGACCCGGTCGTTGGCCGTGGCCTCGGGCGGCACCTCGGCGTTCGCGACCAGGATGGCGCGGCCGAACAGGTTGTCGATGATCACCAGCGAGTCCGCGATCATCATCACCCCGTCCGGGAGGGCGAGGGTGTCCGCCGGCGGGTGCGGCAGGCGCTCCACGGTGCGCACCAGGTCGTAGCCCAGGTAGCCCACCGCGCCGCCCGAAAAACGCGGCAGGCCGGGAACGGCGACGGCGGGGAGCGCGCGGAGCCGGTGGGCCAGGTGGCCGATCGGATCGTCGGTGTCCCCGGCGGCGGCCCAGCCGGCGCTGTTGGTCCAGCGCTCCACCGCGCGGCCGCGATAGCGCCAGACCTCGCGGGGCTCGGTGCCGATGAACGAGTACCGCGCCCAGCGCTCGCCGCCGAGGACCGACTCGAGGAGGAAGGCGAAGGGGGGACGGGCCACTTTCGCGAACGCGGCGACGGCGGTGTCGGCGTCGACCACCACCTCGCGCACCAGGGGGACGACGCCGCCCCGCGCGGCTCGCGCGAGGAATTCGGCGCGGCGGTCGTTCACCTGGGGGCGGCGATCAGGAACGCGCCCGGATCGTGGAGCGGGGCGGTGACCACGTGCGCCGCGGAGTGCGCGCTCCCGCTCACCTCGATCCAGCGGCCCGGGTTCCGCTCCCACCACAGCTCGAGCGCCGTGTCGTACGCGGTGTCGGTGGGGTAGCGGGCGGACGAGTCGAAAACGGCGAGGTCGCCGTACTTGGCGTAGGAGACGTCCACGGTGGCGCTCTGGCCGGGGATGAACGTCAGGCTGGACGGCGTGACGGTGAAGCCGTACAGACCGGGGGTGACCGTCACCGTCACGGCGACGACGCAGCTGTCGCAGATCAGCACGCCGTTCACGCTGTTCAACGAGAACGCGGGGAAGTGGAAGGTGGCGAAGAGGGTGCCGGAAACGTCGGGGTGGGTGATGGAGCAGGTGGTGAGCTGGTTCTCCCGAACGTTGCAGGAGAGCGGCGAGGTCGGGTCCACGGAGTCCACCCGGGGGAGCGCGAGCAGCGCGGCCCGCGGCGTGCCGCCCACGACTCCGGTGGCGTCGTGACAGGCGGCGAAGAGCGCCAGCGCGCTTGCCGCTCCCAGAAGCCCCCGCGAGATTACCGTCCGATGCGTCACCTGTGGCTCCTCGTCCTGCTGGTCTCGTCCGCCACGTCCGCCGCCGCGCAAGCCTGGAACAGCGACTCCACCCTGGCCCTGGTGGGGCGCGCCGTCCAGCGCCGGCGCCGGAGCGCCGCCGACACCACCCTCCGCGACTACACGGCCCTGGCGCACGGGTTCCTGTTCTTCCTGGGCCAGTTCGGGGAAGGCCTCACCGAACCTCCGCGCCTGATCAAGGCGGATCAGCTGGAGCTGGAAGTGTACTGGAAGGCCCCGTCGCTGAGCAAGCAACGCATCATCGGCTGGCGCGACCGCGCCGATCTCCCCACCGACATCAATTACCACCGCGACCACCTCGGCATCATCCAGAACAACTTCGGCGACGCCATCCGCCTGGGCGAAGGGGACGAAGTGCGCGACGTGCCGCATCCGCTCTCCTCGGTGGGGCTCGCGCTCTACGACTTCGCCCTGGGCGACACCACCGAGATCACCTTCCCCGACCACACCGTGCGGGTGGTCGAAGTGCGGGTGCGTCCCAAGAATTTCGACGCCCCGCGCATCGTGGGAACGCTGTACCTGGACGCCGGCACCGCGGACCTGGTGCGGATGACCTTCAACTTCACGCCCAAGGCCTACCTGGACCGCGAGCTCGAGGACGTGAGCATCGTCTTGGACAACGCCCTCTGGCAGGACCGGTTCTGGCTCCCGTTCCGCCAGGAGATCGAAATCCGCCGCCGCGGCACCTTCCTCGACCTGCCGGCCCGCGGCATCATCCGCGGCCGCTGGGAGATCGACTCCTATCAGATGAACGTGGGTCTCGTGAACAGCTTCTTCACGGGAGCGGAAATCTCGCCCGAGCCGGATTCGATCCGCGCCCAGTATCCCTGGCGCGAGCCCCTGGCCACCGCGATCCAGGCGATCGCCGGGCCGGTGCGAGAAAGCGATCTGGAAGCCGTCCGCGCCGACGTGGAGCGGATCGCGGGGCGGCACGCGCTCTCCGGACTCAAGACCTCGAGCCTCGGCGTGCCGGCGCTGTCGGATCTCCTGCACGTGAACCGGGTGGAAGGGCTCACGCCCGGGGCGGGCGTGGTGCTCCGGGCCCGCGCCGACCGGGTGCTGGTGCGGCTCCTCGGGAGCTATGGCACGGCCGACCGCACCGCCAAAGGGTCGGCGGCGGTCGAGGTCTCGGGGGGCCGCGGCACCCTCGCCCTCCGCGCCTACCGCGAGGTGCGGGACGTGGGGGACACGCCGATCATCTCGCCGCTCATCAATTCCCTGGGCGCCCAGGAATTCGGGGATGACGACGGCGACTATTACCGTGCCGACGGCGCGCGGGTCTCCTACCGCCACGGGATCGGCGCCCGCGGCGAGTGGACCGCGGAGGCGGGGCGGGAGACCCCGGTGGGGATGGCGGTGCGCGCCGCGCCGTCCTCCGGCGTCTACCGGCCCAACCCCGCGCTGGGCGCCCCGTCGGTGGACATCGTCCGCTTCGAAGCGCGCCGGAAGAGCGAGGGCTTCGCGGTCCGGCACGACGTGGAAATCACGCTCTCGATGGAGGGCGGGCTGGTGGACGGCGGCGCGGGGTACGCGCGGGTGGCGGGCGGCGGGCACGTGCTGTTTCCGCTGGGGGCGACGCACGTCCTGTTCCGGGGCTCGGGCGGCGTGGCGTCGCTCGACGTCCCCGCCTACCGGAGCTTCGTGCTGGGCGGGCGCGGCACCCTGGTGGGCGAGCCCTTCCGCGCGTTCGGGGGGCGGCGGGAGGCGCTGCTGTCGGCCGAATGGCGGGTGAACGCGCCATTTTTCCGGATCGGCGCCGGCGCGTACGCCCGCACCCCGGGCACCATCGTCGTCGCGCCGATGGTCGCGGCCGGCTGGAGTGACGAACCGGTCGCCGGCACGCCGTGGCGCGCGACGCCGGGCGCGCGGGTCACGACCGGCGTGGCCTTCGAGTGGCTGGGCGTGCTGCGACTGGAGGTGGGCTACGGACTGCAGAGCCGGCGCGCCGGTGTCACGCTCGACGTGACGCGCGATTTCTGGGCCATTCTCTGAAATAGGACGGGCTGGACGGCGCGGAGCGCCGGGCTAGGTTTCGACCAGCGTCATGACCGGCTCCGCTCCCACGCCAGCCAGTTTCCCGGACGAGTGGCTCGTCCGCTCGCTCGAGGACGTCTGTCCCCCCGGCGTGCTGGACGAGCTGCGCGCCAAGGCGGAGCCCTCGCGGACCCTTTGGGAAACACTGGTCGCCGAGAAGGTCACCACCGACGACGCCATCCTCCACGCGCTCTCGGACCGCTTCCACATCCGCATCGCCGAGCCGGGACCCCCGGATACCGGATTGCGGGACGCGGTGCCGGAGCAGCTGGCGCGGCGCTACCGGGTGCTCCCGCTCCGCCGCACCGATTCCTTCCTCGAGCTCGCCACCGCCAACCCCTTCGACATCGACGCCGAGAAGGCCCTCGCCTTCGCCACCGGCCGCGAGATTCGCCTGCTCCTGCTCGCGCCATCCCGGATCGCGGAGAAGCTGGACGAGCTGTACCGGCCGGAGAAGGCGTTCGACAAGCTGATCGAAGGCATGGAGAGCAACGCGGACATCGTCACCCTGGAGGAGCAGGCGCCGGTCGAAGAGATCACGATCTCCGAGGCCGAGGCGAGCCAGCGGCCGGTGGTGCGCCTCGTGGACCTCATCATTTCCGAGGGGATTCTCTCCCGCGCCTCGGACATCCACATCGAGCCCGAAGAGGGCGGCGTGGCGGTGCGGTACCGCATCGACGGCGTGCTGCGGCAGGTGATGAAGATCCCGCGCGCGGCGGGGCTCCCCCTGATCTCCCGCATCAAGATCATGTCGTCGCTGGACATCGCGGACCGGCTGCGCCCGCAGGACGGCCGCGCCCGGGTGGCGGTGAACGGCACGCCGGTGGACCTGCGCGTGTCCACCCTCCCCGCGGCGCTGGGCGAGAAGGTCGTGATCCGGATTCTCGATTCCCGGGCCACGGCCAAGTCGCTCGACTCGCTGGGCCTGAATCCCGGCGAGGCCGAGGCGGTGAAGGCGCTGCTCAACAACCACGAGGGCATCATCCTCGTGACCGGTCCGACGGGTTCCGGGAAGACCACCACGCTCTATTCCGCCATCCGGCAGATCCAGAGCGAGGGCGTGAACATCGTCACCGTGGAAGACCCGGTGGAATACCGGATGCCGGGGATCGTGCAGGTCCAGGTCCAGGAGAAGGCCGGGCTCACCTTCTCCTCGGCCCTGCGCTCCATTCTGCGCCAGGACCCGAACGTGGTGATGGTGGGCGAGATCCGCGACAAGGAAACGGCCCAGATCGCGGTGCAGGCGTCGCTCACCGGGCACCTGGTGCTCTCGACCCTGCACACCAACGATGCCCCCAACGCGGTCACCCGCCTCGTGGACATCGGCGTCGAGGCCTACAAGATCGCGGCGGCCCTGCGCGGGGTCCTGGCGCAGCGCCTGATGCGCAAGCTCTGTCCGGCGTGCAAGGAAGTGTGGATGGAAGACCCGCCGGAACGGGTGAAGCCGTGGATCACCCGCGGCACGCCGCTGTACCGCGCGGCCGGCTGTCCCGACTGCGCCATGACGGGGTACCGCGGGCGGTTCATGATCCTCGAAGTGCTCACCGTTTCCCCCGAGGTGGAGCGCCGGATCGCGGCGGGGGAGACCGCCAATCGCATCGCCGACGCGGCGAAGAAGAGCGGCTGGAAGAGCCTGTGGGAATCGGGTCTTTCCCACGTGCTGCGCGGGGAGAGCACCATCGACGAGCTGCTGCGGGTGGTGGAGCCCCCCCAGGTGGACGTGCCGGCGGAGGCCGCGCCCGCGGCGCCGGGCAAGGCCGGGGGCCAGCGGACCTCGGGCGCGCGGTTTTCCTCGGGGACGCTTTCGCTCCCGCCCGAAAGCGGCCTGGTCGCGCCGGCGGACGTGCCCTACCAGTTCGAGCTGGTGGACGACCACACGGCGAGCAAGGAGAACCGGCAGGGGCGGAAAGTGCTGCTGGTGGACGACGAAGACTCGCTGCGCAAGGTGATGAAGGATCTCCTGGAGCGGGACGGCTACGTGGTCACCGAAGCGCGGGATGGGGTGCAGGCGCTGGACCAGGTGGACCGGGTGGGGCCGGACATCATCGTGCTCGACCTGAACCTGCCGGGTCTCGACGGCTACGGGGTGCTCTCGCATCTCCGCTCCCGTCCCGCCACGGCGGAGATTCCGGTCATCGTGCTGACGGCGAAGGGCGACGAGGACAACGAGGTGCGGGTGTTCGAGCTCGGCGCCAGCGATTTCCTCACCAAGCCCTTCCGGGCCCGGGCCCTCTCGGCGCGGCTCGAGGCGGTGCTGGGCCGGCGGCGGGATTGAGCGGCGCTTCGCCCGAGTCGCGGGTCGTCTTCGTGGACGTGCAGGTGGCCAGACGCGCCGGGGCGGGGCTCGAAGTCCTGCTGCTGCGGCGGGCCGCCGGGGAGAGGTCGCCGGGAACCTGGGAAACGGTGCACGGCTCGATCGAGGAGGGCGAGAGCCCCGTGGACGCGGCGCGGCGCGAGCTGTCCGAGGAGACCGGGCTCCTGCCCTCCGCGCTCTACAACCTCAGCCGGGTGGAGTCGTTCTACCTGCACCGCGCGGGCATCGTGGCGCTGATTCCCGTCTTCGTGGCGATGGTGGAACCGGGCGCCGCGGTCCGGCTCTCCTCGGAGCACGACGGGTTCGAGTGGCTCGCGCCGGCCGACGCGGCGCGGCGGGTGGCCTGGCCCCGGGAGCGGCGCGCCCTTGATGACCTGCAATTCATATTTCGTCAAGGGGACGGGGGCTTGCTGGACGACGTGTTGCGGGTATCGTAAGCGGACGCTTTTCGACCGCCGCCAGAGGAGCGCGTGAACCCGTTCTATCACCGGATCTACCGCGTGGTGCGACACATCCCCAAGGGGCGGGTCGCGACCTACGGCGTCGTGGCGCGGCTCGCCGGCCGGCCCGGCGCGGCGCGCACGGTGGGCTGGGCCCTCTCCGCGCTTCCCGAGGGCGACGACGTTCCCTGGTGGCGGGTGATCAACGCGGCGGGCCGCATCTCCTTCGCCTCGCACGATCACGGCTCGGTGCTGCAGCGGGCGCTGCTGCTGCGGGAGGGCGTCCACTTCGCGCCGGGCGGCGCGGTGAATCTCGGGACCTACGGCTGGCCCGCGGAAGCCTACAACGGCGTTCCCGCCCACAGCCGCGCCGCTTCGTCCCGCAGGTCGCGCAGGTTGAAAGGCTTGCGGACGTAGCGTAAGCCGAGCCGCCCCAGCGTCTCTTCGGTCGCCGGACGCACGTCGCCGGTCGCCACCAGGGTTCTCGCTTTCACTTCCGGCAGCTTCTCCACCAGCTCCTCGACAAAGAGCCGGCCCCGCGCGGCGGCGCGCGCGTCGGCCAGGATCAGGTCGTAGGCTTTCGCGCCCGCGAGCTCGAGCGCGTGCTGGCCGTTGCGGGCGACTTCCACGGTGTGTCCTTCCCGCGCGAAGAGCGCCCGCACCAGGCGCCGCACCGCGGGGTCGTCGTCGACCAGCAGGATGCTGCGCTTCTCGGCGGGCGGCGCGTACGGCGGCTCGCTCGCGAGCGGCGTCCCCGCGGGCGCGTCCGCGCGGGCCGGCGGGAGGTCCACCCGGAACGCGGCCCCGCCTTCCGGGGGCCGTTCCACCGTAATCTGCCCCCCGTGGGACTGGACGATCGAGTAGGTGATGGACAGGCCGAGCCCCGTGCCCTTGCCGGGCTCCTTGGTGGTGAAGAAGGGCGTGAAGAGATGGGAGAGCACCTGGTCCGGAATGCCGGGCCCGGTGTCGTGGACGCGGAGGTGGATCTGTCCGTCAAACCAGGTGCGCAGGCTCACCCGCCGGAGCCGCCCGGGTGGATTCTGCTGGACCGCCTGCGCGGCGTTGGTCAGGAGATTCAGCACCACCTGCTGGAGGGCGTGGCGATCGCCCAGCACTTCGGGCAGGAGGGTCGCGAGGTCCCGGTCCACGTCCACTTCCCGGAGCTTCAGCTCGTAGGCCATCAGGAGCAGGGTCCGCTGCACGACGTCGTTCAGGTCCACCCGGGTCTCTTCGGCCGAGCCCTTGCGCGCGAAGGTGAGCAGGTTCCGCACGATCCGGCCCGCCCGCTCGGCCTGCTCGTTGATCACCTTCAGGTGCCCGCGATCCCCCTTGCCCAGCTCTTTCTGCTCCAGCAGGAATTCCGAGAGTCCGGCGATCGAGGTGAGCGGATTGTTGAGCTCGTGGGCCACGCCGGAGACGAGCTGGCCCACCGCCGCGAGCTTTTCGCTCTGGATCAGCTGGGCCTCGAGGGCGTGCTGCTCGGTCACGTCCTCCACCAGCACCACCACCGAGCGGCCGGCCGCGGGATCGCGCATCCGGGCCGCGTTCACCCGGACGGTGCGGTCCAGGAGATCCGACCGGAAGACGAGCGGCGGCGGCGAATCGCCGCGCCGGGCGGCCTCGAAGAGGTCGGCCAGGGCGGGGGAGCGGTCGGAGAGGTGGGGGGCGAGGGGAGTGCCCAGCACCCGCTCCAGGGGCAGTCGCAGGAGGCCCGCGAGCGCGCGGTTGGCGCGCCGGATCTCTCCCCGTTCATCCACCAGCGCCATTCCCTCGGACAGGGCGTCGAACGCCGTCTCCCACTGCTCCTTGGCGTGGCGCACCAGCTCGAAGAATCGCGCGTTCGCGAGCACCACGGCGGTGTGGGTCGCCACGGTGGAGAGGAGGCGCACGTCCTCCGGCTGAAAGACGCCGCTCTTGGGGTCCGCCACCACCAGGGTGCCGACCGCCACGCCGTGGGCGCGCAGCGGCACCGCGGCCGCGGCCGCCGCCGAGAACGACGGCGCGAGCGCGGTGGGGCTTCCGCCCGAGTTGCGGATCAGCTCCAGCTGCTCCCGCCCCACCGACCGCGCGACCAGCCCGCGGTCGTCGCGCGGGATCTTCTGACCCTTGAGCTGGGCGAGGGTGCCGAGCGCGGCGGCGACGGTGAGGGGCTCCACCTCCTCCGCGCCCGCGAGGGCGAGGAGGGCGCCGCGCGCGTCGAGGAAGCGCATGGCGTAGTGCACCACCTGCTCCACCGTGCGGTCCAGCTC
>DASSQQ010000125.1:0-13028 GCA_035702425.1 Gemmatimonadales bacterium | reverse complement strand
TCGGCGAGCGCGGTCCCGAGTCCCAGCCAGGGGAACCGGATGTCGCCCTGGTGCCCGATCACCCAGTCCATCGCGGTCCAGAGAATCGGGAAGAGCAGCGCGAGCGGGAGCCGGGGGAAGCGCAGGCGGGTCCGGACCGCGAGCCAGAAGAGCCCGCCGCTCCAGAGGCCGAAGATCGCGATGGTGGCGAGGTAGCCCAGCGCCGAGAGCCGGGTGAAGTGCCACAGCGCCACCACCAGCCAGTAGAGGGCGACGCCGTTCACCGCGAAGCCGTACCAGAAGCCCCACCGGAACGCGGCGCGAGGGTCGCCCGCGCGCTCGGCCGCCCGGATCAGGAGGACGGCGGGAATCACGGCGACGAACGGCAGGAAGGGAAAGCGGAACGGCGGGTAACTGAGGGTGAGCAGCACCGCGCCCGCGGCGCAATGGAGGGCGACGCGGGCTCGGCTCACAGCTGCACGTCGCGTCCTTGGTCCGCGGAGCGGTACACCGCGTCGATCACGCGCTCGAGCGCGAGGTGATCGCGCGGGGGCGGCGCGTTCACTTCGCCGCGCACCACCGCGAGGAAGTAGGTCCACTCCGCCCGGTACGACTGCGTGAACTGGGTCTCCCGCCCCACCGCGCCGGTCGGCGTCGCGTCCACGAAGTTGCCGTGCTGCTCCTTGAAGATCCGGAGCGGCGCGATCCCGGCCGACGCCTTCTGCCCCACCAGGTCGAACCAGAAGCGCTCCCCTTCACCCATGTGGCGCCAGCTCACGTCCACCGAGATCGAGAAGCCGCCCTGGCACACGATGAGCGCGGTCCCCATGTCCTCCACGCCGCTGGTGCGCCCGGAGAGGTGCGCGGCCACCCGCGCCGGCGCCGGCCACCCGGCGAGCCAGAGGCCGAGGTCGATCAGGGGCAGGCCGAGATCGAGCATCGCCCCGCCACCCGCTTCCTGGCGGCGCAGCCGCCACCCCAGCATCTGCCGGCTGGGCTGGAAGGTGTACCACCCCGCGTGCACGGCGTCGAGCCGGCCGAAGTCGGGGCCGGAGAGAAAGGCGCGGACCGCCTGGACGTCGGAGCGGAAGCGGTGATTCATTCCCACCATCACCCGCTTCCCGCACCGCTCCGCGGTCTGGATCACGCGCTCCACGCCGTCGACCGTGAGGGCGAGGGGGCGCTCGCACAGCACGTGGAGACCGGCGGCGAGGCCCGCGGTGACGTGGATCTCGTGCAGGTGATTGGGGGTGCAGACCACCAGCACGTCGGCGCGCGCGTACTGGAGGACTTCTTCGATGTCGTCGTAGGTGTCGCTCACGTCGAAGCGGGCCGCGAGCGCCTGGGCCTTGGAGATGTCGTTGTCGCAGATCGCGGCGATTTCGACCCCCGGCAGCTTCCTGAGCACCGGCAGGTGCGCGACCTGCGCGATGCCGCCCGCCCCGACCACCGCCACCCGCACCGGCGCGCTCATCGCGCGCCGGGGAAGCGGTACATCAGGCCTCCGCGCAGGGACACTAGGGACATGTCGCTCGAAATCACGCCGCGCCCGTCCAGCGTGATCCGCCACGCCGGCGCGATGGCGAACTCCACGCCCACCGTGCCGTTCAGCGCGGCGCTCACGCCGTCCAGCGCGTCCTGCACGAAGGTGCCGTTGATGGCGGGACCCGAAGCGTGGTGAAGGTGCAGCCCCGCGCCGATGCCGATGTAGGCGTGCGCGGTATGGCCCTGCGGCAGAACGTACTGGAGATCGATGTCCCCGACCAGATCCCACCATTTGATGGCGCCGACGTCGATCGTGAAGTTGGAGTCGGGATCGTTCACCACGCCCCGCAGGCGCGAGGCGAAGTCCGCGAGGGCCCGGCGGTTGAACTGCCCGCCGTAGTAGGAGAGCCCGAGGAGCACCCGCACGCCGGGCGCGATCGCGCCGTAGTCCACCCGCACCCCGCCCGCGAGGGTGCCCCGGAGCTTGTTCGAGCCCAGCGGACCGGCGTCGAGCTGAATGCCGGAGAGCCGGAGGTTGTCGTAGCTGAATTGGTCCAGCACGCCCTGCGCCGGGAGCGCGCGCGCCCCGAGCGCCAGCGCGAGGACGGCGAGGGTGCTAGTAGAGCCGCGCAAGCTTCGTCCCCGGGAAGTAGGTCGCGAGGATCCGCTGGTAATTCTGTCCGGCGCGGGCCCGGCCCACCGCGCCCCACTGGCAGAGCCCGATCCCGTGCCCGGAGCCCCGCCCTTCCGCCACCACCTTCGAGACTTCGCCGTCCTGATGGGTCACGTCCAGGTCGAAGAGCTGGCTGTTCAGCACTCGTCCCGCGTCGGGCCGCAGCACCGACCGCACGTCCGGGCCCGGCACCTTGATGTCGCCGTGCTCGAACTGGATGTCCAGCTCCCCCACCCGGCCGGAGCGGGTGCGCTGGGAGACCTCGAGGTCGGCGATGCGCTGCAGGCCGCCGCCGCCGACCTGGCTCACTTGCGGGAGCGTTCGCGACAATATAGCGCGAAGACTCGCGCCATCCCATTCCTCCCGCCACCGGAAACGCGGCGAGATGTCGCAGAAGTAATGCCCGCCCCCCGCGTCGTCCGAGACCGATTTCAGATACGGCTCGGACGCGGCGGTCTTGAACACCTCCTCCACGCCGGCGGTCCGCCCGCCGCAGGTCGACGAAAAATAGGCCTCGATCACGTTGCCGTGGTACTCCAGCACCTGGCCGGTGGACCGCTTGATCGCCGCCCAGACCTGCGGGGTCTCGGCCGCCACGCCGCCGTAGACCTGATCGCGGGTGTCGTCGTACATGTCGAAGCCCAGCGCTTCCCAGCGCCCCCGGTTCCGGATCGCGAAGGTCCGCGAAACCACCACCTGGGAGATCATCGCCTCCTCTTCGCCCGGCTTTCGCGGCCCCATCTCGAGGCCCACCACGCCGGCGAGATAGCTCTCGGCGCCGAGGCGATTCATCACCGTCAGCCCGCCCGCGTCGCGGAAGATGTTGATCCGCCCCCGATAGCGCCGGCCGTTCACCTGCGCGAAGCGCCCCTCGGTCACGCCCACCGCCGAGATGCCGTGGTGCGGCTCGGATCGCGAGCCGTCGGCGCGCTCCAGCACCAGCCCGCCGGTGTCGGTGAGCACCTTCCAGGACACGCCCGCCGGGATCGATCCCACCGGCGATCCGTTCCCGTCGTCGATGACGAACAGCTCGGCGTCGCCGCCCAGCGTGGCGCTCGGCACCCCCACCTCGAGCCCCACCCGGAACTCGGGCTCGGTGGCGGGCGTCGGCGCCCCCGGGTGCGGGCACCCGAGGAGGCCGGCGAGCGCCGCGCTAGCGAGCGCGCGCCGCGGCCAGCGCGTCATCGAGCCGTGCCAGAGTGGTCGAAATGTCTTCCTCCGTGTGCGCCGCCGATACGAACGCCGCCTCGAATGCCGACGGCGGCAGGAACACGCCGCGCTCGAGCGCCTCCTTGTGCCAGCGGCCGAAGAGCGCCGCGTCGGTGCGCCTGGCCTCCGCGTAATTGCGGACCGGCGGCGCCGCGAGATAGACGCCCCACATGGACCCCGCGTGCCGCACCGTCGCCGGAACGCCCCGCCGTTCCGCGATCTCGGCGAGACCCTTCACCAGCCGACCCGTCCGGCCGGCGAGCGTTTCGTAGAACCCCGGCGCTCCGGTTTCGGCGAGGGTGGCGAGTCCCGCCGCCATCGCCACCGGATTGCCCGAAAGCGTGCCCGCCTGATACACCGGTCCCTCCGGCGCGATCATCCGCATCAGGTCGGCCCGGCCGCCATAGGCGCCGACCGGAAACCCGCCCCCCACGATCTTGCCGAGGGTGGTGAGATCGGGACGGATGCCCAGGACCTCCTGCGCGCCCCCCGCGGCCACCCGGAAGCCCGTCATCACCTCGTCGAAGATCAGCAGGGCGCCCGCGCGATCACAGAGGGAGCGGAGCGCAGCATGAAACGCGGGCTCGGGCGGGATGAACCCCGCGTTCCCGACGAACGGCTCGACGATGACCGCGGCGATCTCCGCGCCCGCTCGCGCGAAGACCGCTTGCACCGCGGCCGCGTCGTTGAAGGGCACCGTGAGCGTGAGATCGGCGAGCGGGCCCGGAACGCCGGGACTGTCGGGCAACCCGAGGGTCGCGACTCCCGATCCCGCCTTCACCAGGAAGGAGTCGGCGTGACCGTGGTAACAACCCTCGAACTTGAGGATGCGGGTCCGCCCGGTCGCGGCGCGGGCGAGCCGCACCGCCGCCATCGTCGCCTCGGTGCCGCTGTTCACGAAACGCATCATTTCCAGCGACGGCATCCGCTTCCGCACCAGCTCCGCGAGCTCCACCTCCGCCGGGCACGGCGCGCCGTAGGTCCAGCCCGCCCGCGCCGCCGCCTCCACTGCGGCGAGCACTCTGGGATGCGCGTGGCCGAGGATCAGCGGACCCCAGGAGCACACGTAATCGAGGTACCGCTTGCCGTCGACGTCGGTCAGGCAGGCGCCGCTCGCGTGCGCCACGAAAAAGGGCGTCCCGCCAACCGCTCGAAACGCCCGCACCGGGGAGTTCACGCCGCCCGGGAGGACCCGCGTCGCCCGGTCGAACCAGTCCGCCGACCGGGTCACGCGAGGGCGACCGCCCGGAAGTCGTAGTCTTCGCTGTCGGTGAGCCGCACCGGCACGAAGGAGCCGACGTCGGCCCATCCCCCCGCCGTCACGTAGGTCACCCCGTCCACGTCGTCGGCCTGCCAGGGAACCCGGCCCACGTGAGTCGCGCCGGCCATCTCCTGGTCCAGGGGATCCGCCACCCGGTCCACCAGCACGCTCACCTCCCGGCCCACGAACCGTCCCAGCCGCTCGGCGGAGATCGCGCGCTGAACCTCGAGCAGCTCCTCCAGACGGTCCCGCTTCACCGCGTCGGGCACGTCGTCCTGGTACTCGGCGCCGCGGGTGCCTTCTTGCGGAGAGTAGGAGAAGGCGCCCAGCCGGTCGAACTGCGCCTCTTCGAGGAATGAGAGGAGCGCGCGGAAGTCCTCGTCGGTTTCGCCCGGGAATCCGACCAGACAGGTGGTGCGGAGCGCCAGGTCGGGGATCGCGCCGCGGAGCCAGGAGAGCTTCTCCCGCAGCGTGGCGATGCGCTCCGGGCGCCGCATCCGCTCCAACATCCGGTCGCTGGCGTGCTGGATCGGCATGTCGAGGTACGGCAGGACCCGCGGCTCCCGCGCGATCAGGTCCACCAGCCGGTCCGAGATGCCCGCCGAGTAGACGTACAGCAGGCGGTACCACGGCACCGAGGTCTCGGAGAGCAGGGTCTCGAGGAGGTCCGGCAGTTTGGGGCCGGCCCGGCCCAGGTCGCGGCCGTAATGCCCGAGGTCCTGAGCCACGAGGTTGATCTCCCGCGCGCCTTGAGCCTCGAGGGCCTGGGCCTCGCGCACCAGACGCTCCAGCGGCTCCGAGCGGTGCTTGCCGCGCATCAGCGGAATGGCGCAGAAGGCGCAGGTGTGATCGCACCCTTCGGAGATCTTGAGGTAGCGGACGTGGGGCGTGTCGCCGAGGAACTGCCGCACCCCGGGGTGGGCCGCCACCGGATCGGTGATGAGGCCGCGCGCGGCGAGCTCGGGCACGAGGTGATGGAGGTCGGAGAACCCGAGGAAGAGGTCCACCTCCGGCATCTCCTCCTGCAGTTCCTTCTTATAGCGCTGGACCAAGCACCCCACGGCCACCACCGCCTTCACCGCGCCGTCGGTCTTCAGCCTGGCGGCGCCGAGGATCGCGTCGATGGACTCCTGCTTCGCGGCGTCGATGAAGCCGCAGGTGTTGACGAGGATGACGTCGGAATGGGCGAGGTCGGGGGTGACCACGGCGCCGTGACCCACCAGATCGCCCACCAGGCGCTCGGAGTCCACCGTGGCCTTGTCGCAGCCGAGGCTGATGACGCCGAGCTTCATCCGCGGTAGTTGCCGAAACGGAGCTCGAGCCCGAAGTCCTGGGTCCGGAGGAAGGCCATCACCTCCTGCAGCTCGTCCTTGGAGGGCGACTGGACCCGGATCTCTTCGCCCTGGATCGAGGCCTGGGCTTTCTTGAACTTCCGGTCCTTGATCGCCTTGACGATGGCTTTCGACTTCTCCTGCGGGAACCCCTGGGTGAGCGTGATCTCGCGGCGCACGGTGTCGTTGGCCGCGGGCGTGATCTCCCCCAGCTCGAGATTCTTCACGGGAACACCGCGCTTGATGAGCTTGCCCTGCAGGACGTCGAAAAGCGCCTTCATCTTGAAGTCGTCGTCGGCGACCAAGGTGAGGGTCGCCTTGGCGCGATCGAAGGCGATCGCGGCCTTGGAGCCCTTGAAGTCGTAGCGCTGCGCCACTTCCTTCGTGGCCTGATTGACGGCGTTATCGACCTCCTGGAGGTCGGCGCCGGTCGAGATGTCGAAGGAGGCTAGAGAGGCCACCTACGAAAGATAACTCTCCAGCGCTCGCGCACGGGATACGTGCCGGAGGCGCGCCAGCGCCTTCTCCTTGATCTGCCGGACCCGTTCCCGGGTGATACCGAGCAGCGAGCCGATTTCCTCGAGCGTCATCGCTTCCTGGCCCTCGAGGCCGAAGTAGAGCTTCAGGATCTTGGCCTCCCGGTCCTTGAGCGTCCCCAGCACTTCCTCGATGGACTCGGTGAGCGCGTGCTCGAAGATCTCGTCGTCGGGACCGGGGCTCTGGGTGTCCGGCAGGTAGTCGAGCAGCTTGTTGTCTTCGCCCGGCGTGAGCGGCGCGTCGAGCGAGAGGTGCGCCTGGGAGATGGACAGGGTCTTCGCGACCTCGTCCTGGGAGATGTCCATCCCTTCCGCGATCTCCGACACCGTGGGTTCGCGGCCCAGCTCCTGGAGCAGCGCCGAGGACCGCTTGCCGATGCGATGCAGCGTGCCGGCGCGGTTCAGCGGCACCCGCACGATGCGGGACTGCTCGGCCAGCGCCTGCAGGATCGCCTGGCGAATCCACCACACCGCGTAGGAGATGAACTTGATGCCCTTGGTCTCGTCGAACTTGTGGGCCGCGCGGATCAGGCCGAGGTTGCCCTCGTTGATCAGGTCCGCGAGCGACACGCCCTGGTTCTGATACTTCTTGGCGACGGACACCACGAAGCGGAGGTTGGAGCGCACCAGCTTATCCAGCGCCTCCCCCTCCCCGCGCCGGATCCCCTGCGCCAGGGTCACTTCTTCTTCCCGGGCGATCAGCGGATACTGGCTGATCTCGCGCAGGTACTGGTCGAGCGATCCCTCGTCGAAGGACGCCCGTCTCGCCGTAGTCAGTTGCATGGCGTTGTCGATCCTCCCAGATCAGGCCCTGCGCCGTACACGTGGTCCCGGCCGCCGCGCCGACGGCGAGGCGCGGCCAGCGTCCCCCTGCCCCCAGCGCTCAGTGAATCAGCGAGCCCAGGCGGCTCCAGCGGATGTCCCGCAACCAGGGAAGCGCGTCCTGCGCCTCCCGATCGTAGCTGTAGAAGATGACCAGTGGCCGGCCGCGCACCAGCGACTCGTCCACGAACCCCCAGTACCGGGAATCGGAGGAGATGTCGCGGTTGTCGCCGAGGACGAAATACATCCCCGAGGGCACGACCAGCGGGCCCCAGTTGTCACGCGTCGGGTGATAGAGCGCCCGCTCCACCGGCGAGCGCGCGGCGAGATAGGAGCGCTGCCAGTCGAACGCCGGATCGTAGACGTCGTGATCGGGATCGGTCCGCTGCACGTACGGCTCCACCAGCGCGCGCCCGTCCACCCGCACCGCGCCCGCCGACATCTCCACCGTGTCGCCCGGCATCCCGATCACCCGCTTGACGTAGTTCAACTCGGTGTTCTTCGGGTAATCGAAGACGATCACGTCGCCGCGCTGCGGCGTGGCGAAGCCCGGCAGACGGGTCGAGGTGCCCGGAATCTGCGCGCCGTACAGAGCCTTGTTGACGAAGAGGAAGTCCCCCGCGAGCAGGGTGTGCGCCATGCTCTTGGAGGGTATCTGGAACGCTTCGATGAGGAAGGTGTGAATGATGAGGAACAGCACCAGCGCCATGCCCAGCACCCGCATCCAACTGTCGAACCAACGCATCAGTGTGGCGCGGGGGGTTTCGGAGGGGGCGACGGCCGCAGGCGCCGGTTTCGCGCCCTGGTGACTCCGGGAGGCCCCCAACTCTTGCATGTGACGTACGTTAGCGAACGGCCGGAAAGGGCGCAACGGCCACCGTCCACCCCCGGGACGCCCCCCAGCGCCGGACCCGGTCCCGGAACTGGGCGGGGGGATCCGGGTGACGGAACCGGGCGGCGAGGCACGCCGCCTGCCGCTCCCGCTCCACCCGCACCCACAGCGCCGTGGCGTCCGGAAGCTCCCCCAGCACCGTCTCGTCCAGGGGAGAGCCCCCGGTCGAGAGAACGACCACCAGCGTTTCGTGCAGGGTGAGCGACGTCACACCGGAAAGATGACTTCGGTGACGTCCGGGGGCGGTGCCCGATTCCCGCGAACCGGGCCCTTCCGCCGCGTCAGCTCTCGGTGTCGATCTGCGCCCGCTGCAGCCGGCCCGAGTAGTCCACGTAACAGACCTTGGTCTCGGAGTAGAACTCGTAGACGGTCCACCCGCCCTCCCGGTGGCCGTTGCCCGTCGCTTTGACCCCTCCGAACGGGAGGTGCGCCTCGGCGCCGATGGTGGGGGCGTTGATGTAGGTGATCCCGTTATCCAGGGACTCCATCGCCCGGAAGGCGCCGTTCACGTCCCGGGTGTAAAGGGACGACGAGAGACCGTAGGCGACGTCGTTGTTGACGGCGATGGCTTCATCCAGCGAGCCGATCTTGAGGGTCGAGAGCACCGGGCCGAAGATCTCCTCCTGCTCGACCCGCATCCGGGGCTTCACGCCCGCCAGCACCGTGGGGCGATAGAACCAGCCGCTGTCGAGGGCTCCGCCGCTCGCGGTCGACCCGCCGATCAGCACCGCGGCCCCTTCCTCTTTACCGACGCCCACGTAGTAGTCCGCCTTCTTGCGGGCTTCCTCGTGGATCAGGGGCCCCACTTCGGTCTTTTCGTCGAGTCCCGGCCCCAGCCGGAGTTTCTGGGCGCGGTCGGTCAGCATCTTCAGGAACCGGTCGTGGATCTTCTGGTGAAGAATCAGCCGGCTGGTCGCGGTGCAGCGCTGGCCCGTGGTGCCGAACGCGCCCCACAGCACACCCTCCAGGGCCAGGTCGAGGTCGGCGTCGTCCATCACGATCATCGCGTTCTTCCCGCCCATCTCGAGCGAGAGCCGCTTGTGCATCCGGCCGCAGGTGGCGCCGATGAGCGAGCCGGTGGCGGTGGACCCGGTGAACGAAATCACGGGCACGCCCGGGTGCTCCACCAGCGCCTTCCCCACTTCCTCGCCGGTCCCATGCACCAGCTGGACCACCTCGGGAGGGAGGCCCGCTTCGAGCAGCAGCTCCACCAGCAGCGTCCCGGTGTGCGGCACGTCTTCCGCGGGCTTGAAGATCACGGCGTTTCCGCAGAGCAGGGCGGGAAACATCTTCCAGGTGGGGATGGCGAGCGGGAAGTTGAACGGCGTGATCAAGCCCGTGACGCCAATGGGCCGGCGGTAGGTCATCGCCCACTTGCTGCGCAGCTCGGAGGGCACCACTCGCCCGAAGAGCCGGCGCCCTTCGGTGGCGGCGTAGTACGCGGTGTCGATCCCCTCCTGCACGTCACCCCGGGTCTCGGTGAGCACTTTCCCCATCTCCCGGGTCATGGCGCGCGCGATCTTGTCCTTGTCGCGCACCAGGAGGTCGCCGAGGCGCTGCAGTACCTGGCCGCGAATCGGGGCCGGGGTCTTGGACCAGATGGCGAAGCCGCGCTGGGCCGACTCCACCGCGCACTGCACGTCGCGGGCGCCGGACTTGGGGAACTTGCCGATGACGTCCTTCCACTCGGCGGGGTTGCGATTCTCGAAGTAGGCGCCGGTTTCGGGCTCGACCCAGCGGCCGCCGATGTAGTTCTTGAATGCCTGAGTCATTTCCGGATGGTCAGTGAGTGTTGGGGGTCGCGGGGGCGGCCGCCGGCGCCGGCGCGGGAACGTCGGGACAGAGCCAGGTGGCGGCGGCCCTGGCGTAGCCGACGCGCGGCAGGATTTCCCGCGCGCCGAGCACCAGGCCCCAGATCACGAGCCCCTGCGACAGGATGTGGGCGACGCCGAGGCGGCGCTTCCAGGAGGAGAGACTGCTCCAGAACCCGGCGGCGAGCACCGCCGCGACGCCGATCAGATAGAAACCGAGCCGGAAGCCGCAGCCGTGGGTGTAGGGCCACTGGCTCATCCCGATCCCGATCAGCAGACCGAGCACCACCCGCGCCCAGGTGCCGAGCCATTCCTGCGCCGACGGGCGGCCCGGGCCGGGCGCCGCGCCGGCTGCCCCGCCCCCAACCGGGGCGCGGCCCGCGGCGGGCGAAGCCGGCGCGTCATTGGTGGGGAGCTTCGCGAGCAGCTTGTCGACCTCCGCCATCTCGCGGTCCCAGTCCCGGGCCTTTTCCTTCTTATCGGCCAACTATCCCTCCCTCGCCAGGCCGTAGCGCTCGATCTTCTTGTAGAGATTGCTGCGCGGCATGTCCAACGTACGCGCGGTCTCGGAGACGTTCCAGTCGTTCTCCTTGAGCTTGGCGTGGAGATAGCTCCGCTCCGCGGCCTGCTTGAACTCCTCGAAGGTCTTGGCGCCAAGCCACTCCGCGGTGCCGGCGGGCGCGCCGCCGTCGGGCGAGGGCGCCGCGAAGCGCGCCACGTCCTCGGCGGTCACGGTGGCGCCGGGCGCGAGAATGAGGAGGCGTTCGACCGCGTTCCGCAGCTCCCGGATGTTGCCCGGCCATTCGTGCGCGGTGAGCGCCTCGACGGCGCCCGGATCGAACGCCCGCGTGGGCAGACCGGCGCGGCGCCCCAGCTCCGCCGCGAAGTGGCGCACCAGGTCCGGAATGTCGCCCCGCCGGGCGCGCAGCGGCGGCACCTCGATCGGCACCACGTTCAAACGATAGAGCAGGTCGTCGCGGAACCGGCCGGCCGTGATCTCCTGCGCGAGATTCTTGTTGGTCGCGGCGACCACCCGCACGTCCACCGGGAGGGTCTTCGCCGAACCCACCCGGGTGACGATCCCCTCCTGCAGGGCGCGCAGGACCTTGGCCTGCGCCGCGAGACTCATGTCGCCGATCTCGTCCAGGAACAGCGTCCCGCCGTCGGCCAGCTCGAACTTCCCCGCGCGGTCGGCGAAGGCCCCGGTGAAACTCCCCTTCACGTGCCCGAAGAGCTCGCTCTCGATCAGCTCCGCCGGGATCGCGGCGCAGTTCACCTCCACGAAGGGCCCCTCGGCCCGGGGCGAAAGCGCGTGGATGGCCCGGGCGACCAGCTCCTTCCCGGTGCCGTTCTCCCCGGTCACGAGGATCCGCGCCTGCGTGGCCGCCACCTTCTCGATGGTCTCGATCACCTGCTTGATCGCCTTGCTCGAGCCCACGATCTCGTACCGGGCGTGGACTTCGTCCTTCAGGCGGACGTTCTCGCTCGCCAGGTTCACCACCTGCAGGGCGTTGCGCAGGGTGAGCAGGATCCGGTCGGTGTCGAGCGGCTTCTCCAGGAAATCGTAGGCGCCGAGCTGAGTGGCTTCGACCGCGGTCTGAATGGTGCCGTGCCCCGAGATCATCACCACCGTGGCCCGGGGATCGAGCGCGCGGAGCTTGGACAGGACCTCGAGCCCATCCATGCCCTGCATCTTCACGTCCAGGAAGACGAGATGGGGGCGGAACTCGGCGTAGGTCTTCAGGCCCTCGGCTCCGCCGGCGCAGGTGGAGACCTCGAAGCCCTCGAACTCGAGGAGCTGTTTCAGGGCCTCGCGGATCCCTTTTTCATCGTCCACCACCATTACCCGCCGCTTCATGGCCGGAGCTTCCGGTAGAGCACCACCCCGGTCGGGTGCACCGCGACGTCCGCGACCTGCGGCGGAATCGCCACCGGAATCGCGCCGTGGGAGTCGGCGCCCGCGGCGCGCTGGGCGAGCTGGGTGACGGCCGGCTGGGGAAACGCGAATCCGCGCAAGGAGAACTCCGTGATGGTCCAGCGCGCCTCACCGGGGCGCGCGATGGTGAGCGGCCCCGCGATGCGAAGCGGCTCGTGATCGTTCAGCGCGCCCTGGAAGGGACCGAGCGCGTCCTTGGGAACGGTCCGGGTGTCGAGCCGGCACGCCACGGCGAACGATCCTTCCGCGAGCTCCACCCGCAGGGAATCGAACGTTTTCCGGACTTTCCAGTCGATGCCGCTGCCGACCAGCGACGCCATCTCGTTCGGCGACAGGACCACCGAGTCACTGCCGTTACGCGCCCCCAGGAGCGCCAGTTTCTCCTGCGCCGACTTGAGGGCTCCGGGCGTCGGCGCGCCGACGGAATCGGCGATGGCGGGGAGCACGGTGGGGTGGCGATGCAACCAGGATCCGGCTTTCTGCTCGATCGGCGCGCGGAACCACCACGCCACCGCGAGGAGGACCGCGACCGCCGCGAGGCAGCCGAGCCGGAAAATGCCCTTAAAGCAGCCGTTCACTGTGGTTCACCTGATACACCGCGCCGGCGCGTTGGAGCAGGCTCGCCATCAACTCCACGGTAGAAACGCTCGCGACGGAATCGAACGAGAGGGCCGCGAGGGCGGCATCGAGGCCGGCCCAGTCGCGCGGCCGGGCGCCGCGCCGGGCGCGGCCGAGGGAAACGTGCGGACGGAAGGGCCTGCCCTCGGGCGGAAATCCGAGCGGCCCGAATTCGCGCTCCACGCGGTCCTGCAGGAGCTCGAGCGCCGGTTCCGGCGCGACCCCGGCCCAGATCACCCGCGGGTGCCGGGCGTCGGGAAAGGCGCCGAAACCGGACATCGGGAGCGCGAGGGGCCGCGCCCCCCGCACCGCGGCCCCCAGCGCGGCGCGGCAGGCTTCGAGCCGTGCTTCGCCGACCTCGCCCAGAAACTTCAATGTGAGATGAAGCCCTTCGGGCGCGGACCACCTGACCGGGTATCCCCGCTCCCGGAGCGGCGCCGCGCTCTGCCAGAGCTCCTGCCGCACCGCTTCGGGA
>DASSQQ010000124.1:0-31120 GCA_035702425.1 Gemmatimonadales bacterium | reverse complement strand
GGGTACCTGATCATCCAGCCCACCGAGGCGCTGATTTCGATCGACGTGAACACCGGGCGCTACACCGGCAAGAAGGATCCGGAAAGCACGATTCTGCGCACCAACCTCGAAGCCGCGCGCGAAGTGGCGCGCCAGCTCCGGTTGCGCGACATGGGCGGGATCATCGTGGTGGACTTCATCGACATGGAGTCCCGCGGCAACCGGGACAAGGTGCTGCAGGAGCTGCGCAGCCATCTGGGGCACGACCGCGCCCGGACCAAGGCCTTCGCCGTGTCGGAGCTGGGCCTGATCGAGATGACGCGGCAGCGGGTGCGACCTTCACTCTGGCAGTCAATGACCGCCGAGTGCCCCACCTGCACCGGAAGCGGCCGGGTCTTCCGGCCCGAGGTGGTGGTGCGCCGGATGGAGCGCTCTCTGAAGCGCGCCGGGGCCGACCACAAGGAGCGCCAGCTCGCGGTGCGGCTGCACCCCGAAGTCGCGCTGTACCTCGTGGAGCAGGAGCCTAACTTCTTGCGCCAGTTGCAGAAGCAAACCGGGCTCGAGCTGCAGGTGCGGGACGACCCGATGATGCGCCTGGATGAGTTCCGGATGATGTCCCAGCCGGCGGGGCGGGACGTGACGGAACTCTATGCCGTGGCGTGAGGTCTCCCGGTCTTGACGGAACTCCAAGTCCCCGTTAGAGTTCGCGCCCTATGACGTACGCCATTTTCACGACCGGCGGCAAGCAATTCCGGGCCGAGCCGGGCGTCACCATCAAGGTTCCTCTGCTCGAGGCCGAGCCGGGGAGCAAGATCACGTTCGACCATGTCTTGCTGACGAGTGACGGCAAGGCGGTGCACGCCGGGACGCCCGAGGTGAAGGGCGCGAAGGTGATGGCGGAAGTGGTGCGGCACGCCAAGGACAAGAAGATCCGGATCTTCCGCTTCGCGCGCCGCACCGGTTACCGCCGGCACGCGGGCCACCGCCAGCAGTTCACGGAAGTGAAGATCGCGGACGTGAAGGTCTCCTAGAGGCTCATATGGCTCACAAAAAGGGCGTCGGCTCCTCCCGCAACGGCCGGGACTCGAATCCGAAATACCTCGGCGTGAAGCGCTTCGGCGGCGAATTCGTGACCGCGGGGAGCATCATCGTGATTCAGCGCGGGACCAAGTTCCATCCCGGCAACAACGTGCGCCGCGCGTCGAACGACAGCCTCTTCTCGGTGGTGGACGGGGTCGTCAAGTTCGAGCACAAGAACAAAGAGCGATACAAGGTGAGCGTGTATCCGAAGAACTAGGCGGACAAACGGACAGTAAGAAAAAGGCGGCGGTTCCCGGTTCGGACTCGCCGCCTTCGTCTTTAGGACTCCCCCGCTATCCGTCTAGTATTTCGGCGGCAAGTGCCGATACCGCTCCAGGAGCTCCGTCTGCCGGCTGGTGAGCGGGACTTCGTGCCCGCGGATGAACACGTGCTCCACGCCGGTGGAGAGCTCGAAGGGATCGCCGGACCAGACCACGACGTCCGCCACCTTGCCCTGATCGAGCGACCCGTACCGATCCGCCACGCCGAACATCTCGGCGGGGGAGAGGGTGACGGCCCGCAGGGCCTGGTCCCAGGTCAGCCCGTAGGCCACCGCGTTGCCCGCCTGCTGGCGCAGGTTCCGCGAGTTGTGGGAGTCGGTTTCCATGAGCGCGATTTTCACGCCGGCCTTGGCGAGCAGGGCGGCGTTTTCGTAGCGGATGCCGAGCGCGTCGTAGGACGGAATGTTGTCCATCGGCTCGACCAGCACCGGCACGTTGGCGGCGGCGATCTCGCCCGCCACCTCCCATCCCTCTGCGGCGCCCGCGAGGATCATCCGCAGGTGGTACTCCTTCGCGATGCGGAGCGCGGTCTGGATGTCGGAGCGCCGGTTGGCGTAGGCGATGACCGGTTCCTGGCCGTGCAGCACCGGGAGCAGGGCCTTCAGGTCCGCGGCGCGGGCCGAGAGCTGCTCCATCTGGCCTTTGTCGTAGTCGGCACGGCGGCGCTCGTACTCGAGGGCGTCGTCGAAGGCCCGACGCAGCCGCGCGGCGACGCCGGCGCGGGAGCCGCCTCCGGTGTCCTTCGCGTTTTCGGAGAGATCCACCACCATGCCCACCGGCGACTTGATCAGCATCGCCTCGATGGTGGCGCCGTCGAGATCGATCAGCACCGCCTGCCCGCTCACCAGGTTGCCGCCGGGCGAGGCCAGGGTGGTGGTCACGCCGGCGATGCGGGTGACGGGGATCAGGTTGGAGGCGGGATTGATGCCCTCGGCCACGTTGAACGACGCGGCGATGGTGTCGCCGCGCTCGAAGGATTCGTTGTCCGCCGGGACGGCGCTGATCTCGGTGAGGCCGACCTGGCCCGTGCCGTCGATCAAGCCCGGCGTCACCCACTTCCCGGTGGCGTCGATCTTCACCGCGTCCGCGGGAATGGTGACGCTCGCTCCCACCGCGGCGATCTTCCCGTCGCGAATGAGCACCGTGGCGTGCTCGATTTTCGGCCCGGAGACCGGGTACACCGTCCCGCCGGTGATGGCGATGGTCTGGGCGAGCAAGAAGGCGATCATCGGTCGCTCCCGGGCGCGGGTTCCTGGCCCAGCTCGAAGTCGGTGCGGGGCTGGTGGGCGGGATCGTTGCGGTCGTAGACCAGCCAGCCGTCGTTGTAGACCTGCACGGCCTTGCTGTAGACGGAGAACGGGTCGCCGGACCAGAGCACCACGTCGGCCATCTTCCCCGGCTCGAGGGTGCCGATCACGGAATCGAGGCCCAGGGTCCACGCCGGGTTGGCGGTGATCCAGCGCAGGGCCTGGTTACGGGTGATGGGAATGCCGGCGCGGATCCCCGCGTACATCGCCTTCGCGGCCTCCTGATTGAGGCGCTGAATGCCGGAGGGCGAGTCCGAGTGCATCTCGACGGTCGCGCCCGCCTGCTGCAGCAGGGCGGCGTTCTCCTCGATCCCGTCCATCGCCTCCTCCTTGAAGCCCCACCAGTCGGCCCAGACGGCCGCGGCGGTGCCGGCCTGCGCCAGGAGGTCCGCGATCTTGTAGGCTTCGACCGCGTGATGGAAGGCGCGGATCTTGAAGCCGAACTCCCGACCGAGGTCGAGCATCTGCGCCATCTCGTCGGCGCGGTAGCAGTGGTTCTGGACGTAGATGTTGCCCCGCAGCACCTCGGCCAGGGATTCGTTGCGCAGGTCCCGCGCCGGCGGGTCACCCTGCCGGTTCTGGAGCCACTTGTCCCAGCGCCGGCGGTATTCCTCCGCGGCGATGTAGGCGCCGCGGTACCCGGCCATGTTGCCCATCCGGGTGGACGGGCCGCCGCGCTGGCCGTACACGCGCTTGGGATTCTCGCCGCAGGCCATCTTCATCCCGTAGCGGGCGCCGGGGAACTTCATTTCCTGCACGGTGCGCGCCGGGATCAGTTTCAGGATCGCGCTCCGGCCGCCGATCAGGTTCGCGGAGCCGGGCAGCGCCTCGATGGTGGTCACGCCCCCCGCGATGGCGAGCGGGATCTGCGGATCCTGCGGCCAGAACGAATGCTCGGCCCACACCTCGGCCGTCACCGGGCGGGTGGCCTCGTTGCCGTCGGACTCGGCGTCGGTCGCCGGCGCGGCGTAGACGCCCAGGTGCGAGTGCACGTCGATGATGCCCGGGGTCACGAACTTCCCGGTCCCGTCCACCACGATCGCGTCCGCAGGCGCGGTGACGCTCGCGCCCACCGCGACGATGCGCCCGTCCTTGAAGAGGATCGAGCCGTTGGCGATCTCCTGGCCCGCCGCCGTCATGATGGTCGCGTTCTTGATCACGACCGGCGGGTTGGAGTGGCGCCGATAGGTGGAGGGATATTGCGGCCGGTCCACCGAGAGGGACTCGGCGCCCGCGGACTTGGGAGCGGACGCGGCGGGCGTTTGCGCCGCGGCGGCCGGCGCCGGCGTGGTGGCCGCGTGGGCGCCACCCGAAGCGCACCCGACCGCGGCTAGAATGCTGCATAACGTGACAGCGGTGATCTTCATGAGCCCCCCGGTGGTTCAGTTCACCTGCGGTCCTGTGATCTGGGTTTGACGCCGCACGACTGCGCGCACACATTCGACCTGTTCCGCATTGTAACGTCCCGTTCCGTGGAGGCGTTCATGAAACATCTTGCCCAGGTTTTCGGGATCGCCGGCGTCGCATTCCTCCTCCTGCTTGCGGCCCCGAGCCGCGCCAATGCCGAGATTTGCGGTGGCGCGTTCACGGACGAACAGGCGATGCAGCATTACGAGTGTTGCCTCAACTACGCTGACGCGACCTACTACATGGCCGTCGGCCTCGGCGACGATGTTATGGACGCGATCGCGTGGCGGAGCTACGCGTTCAACCAGTGCATGAAGCACCCGACCGAAGAGTGAAGGGCCTGGTGGTGGCAGCGGCCGGGCGACGCCTTCGAGTCGCACGGCCGCTGCATCACCTACTTGTTCAGTAGCTCGAACACCAGCGGCTGTCCCACCACTTCGATTTTCACCACCCGCCGCGGCGAATCCGCCGACACGTAAAGGACGAACGGCGAAGTTCCTCCCGTCACCTGAACCTGGTAGGCGCGGAAGGTTCCCGCCGGCACCGTCACCGAATCGAGCCCCGCGACCTTGAGGGTCAGGGTGCGGATGGCGCCGTCGCCGGAGGAAAACGTGTTCACGGTGAACGTCTGTCCCGGCGCGAGCGCGAGCGCCGGCACCAGCACCGCGACGCAGTTCTCGTCGTAGGTGCCGGCGGCGAGCGCCGTGTCCACGTCGATCGAGGACGGGGCGCCCGTCGGCTGGGGCTGGGAGATGTGGCCCTTCACCCGGCCGCCGGCGTAGACGAGATGCACCAACTGTTTCTGGCCCGCCAGCGTTCCGCTCTGATCGAGGGTGAGCGGCGAGAGATCCGCGGCCCGGAGCGCGAGCGTGGTGAGCTGGGTGCCCACGGGACCCAGCACCTCATTCTCGGTGAAGGTCAGGGAGTCGGCGGTGCGCCGCACCGACATCACGTCACTGCCGAAATCCTTGCCCTGGAAGGTGACGTGGAAGCTGTCGGTACGGGACACGATCTGGGCCGGATCGAGGCTCACGGGCTGCGCCTTGGGCGTGAGATCCTCGGGCTTCAAGGGATTGCCGTCCGGATCCACGATGCGCACCGGCGCGATGGCCTTGAGCTGGGAATAGACCTTGGCGCCGTCGCCCACCACCACGATGGTCAGCGCGTCGCGCTTGAAGAACCGCTGGGCCGCAGCGCGCACCCGGGCGGCGCTCACCGCGCCGAGGCGCTCCCGGTAGAGACGAAGGTAGTCCTCGGGGAGCCCCAGGAGCTTGATGGTGGCCACCTGGCTCGCGATCTGATCCGGCGTCTCGATGGTGAGCGGGAAGACACCGACCAGGAAGCCGCGGGTGTTGGCGAGCTCGGAGTCGGGCACCGTCTCGGTGCGCATCCGGTCCACCTGGTGCAGCAGCTCCCCCAGCGCGCTGTCGGTGACCTCGGTGCGGCCCTCGAAGGTGGTCTGCCAGTATCCGATCCCGCGGACCCGGTTGAGACTGGAGTAGGAGCCGTAGGTCCAGCTCTTCTGCTCCCGCAGGATCAGGAAGAGCCGCGCGTCATCGCCGCCGCCCAGGACCTGCGACGCCACCCGCAGGGCGTAGTACGCCGAGTCGCCGGGGCGCTGGGTCAGGTTGCCGAGAATGATGTTCGACTGCGCCGACCCGGGCCGGTGAACGAGGAGGATGTCGGTGGCCGTCTTGGCGGGCGGCGCGGGCTCGGGCGGCACCGCGGGGGGCGTGCCGCGCCAGCCGGCGAACGCCTTCTCGGCGAGGGCCCGGGCCTGCGCCAGGGTGATGTCTCCCGCGACCACCAGCAGGGCGCCCCGCGGACGCAGCCGCGACGACGCGAAGGCGGCCACGTCGTCCCGGGTGATGGCCTTGAGCGTCGTGGCAGTGGCGCTGCGGCCGTACGGATCCTTCCCGTAGAGCTCCTGGGAGAAAAACCGGTCGGCGAGACTCGCCGGCTGGGAGAGCGCGAGCTCGAGGGAGGAGAGCGCGCGGGTGCGCGAGAGCTCCACCTCGGCCGCCGGGAACGTGGAGTGCAGGGCGACGTCGCCCAGGAGCTGGAAGGCGAGGTCCTCGCCGTCGGTGAGGGTCCCGACGTCGATGCTCAGGAAGTCCGCCCCGGCGCTCGCCGACAGGCTGCCGCCCACGCCTTCGATCGCGGCCGAGATCTGATCGGCGGTGCGGGTGGCGGTGCCCTTGGTGAGGAGATCCGCGACCATGGTCGCGAGGCCAACCTTGCCGGCCGGGTCGAGGTAATCGCCGGCGCGGAAGTTGAGGCTCGCGCTCACCACCGGCTGTTCGTGGTTCTCGATCACGACCAGCGTCAGCCCGTTCGGAAGCACCACCTGCTGGAACGGGGGGAACCGCACCGGCGCGAGCGGCGCCGGCTTGGGAGGACGCGTCGGAAAACTGTCGGGCTGTTGGGCGGTCAGACGGACCGGTGGCACGAGGGAAAACAGGAGTCCACCGGCCACGGCGGTCGAAAGGATCCCCGCCGTCCATCTTCCCATCGGTCTCACCTGCGATCGGACGCTCACTGGGCACCTCCACTCGGCGTGGCCGCCGGCCGCACGATCACCGTGAGCGCGTTGGCGGGATCGAGGTACTTGTTGGCCACCCGGCGGATGTCGTCCGCGGTGACGGAGAGGTAGCGGTCGAGATCGGTGTTGATCTCGGCGAGCGAGTCGTGGAACATGTCGTAGTGGTGGAGGTCTTCGGCCTTGGACAGCGTGGTCTCGCGGTCCTGAATGAAGCCCGCGCGGAAGGTGTTCTTGGCCTTGGTGAGCTCCTCCGGGGTCACCCCGGAGGAACGGATGGAGTCGATCTGCATCCCGATCAGCGAGTCGAGGTGCTCGACGGCCACTCCCTGGTTCACGATGCCGAAAATGACCAGCACCCCGGGGCCCCGCCGCGGGCCGAAGGGATTGGCGAACGCCTGGACCGCCACCGCCGCCTTGGCGTTGCGCACCACGGCGACGTTGAGCCGCGAGCTTTCGCCCTGGCCCAGAATCACGTTCAGGAGGTCGAGCGCGGGCGTGTCCCGGTCCGCGTGCGGCGGAATCCGGTAGAAGCGGAGCGCCGCGGGGAGGTTGGCGTGCGGGTCGGTGACGTCCCGGTGCCGGGCGCCCGGGGAGATCTTGTAATCGCAGGTGACGGGCGGCGGGTCGGGCTGGCGCGGTACGCCGGCGAAGTATTGTCCCACCAGCGCCTTCAGATGCGCGGGCGTGAAGTCGCCCACCACCACCAGGGTGGCGTTGTTGGGGGCGTAGTAGATGTCGTGATAGGCCTTCACGTCCGCGGTGGTGGCGGCGTTGAGGTCGTCCATCGAGCCGATCACGGTGTGGGCGTAGGCGTAGCAGGTCGCGGTGTCGTAGGGCCACGCCATGCCGTCGATGATCGCCGGCGAGTAGGGCTGATTGTCCACCCGGAGCCGCCGCTCCTCCTTCACCGTCTCCCGCTGGTTGTGGAAGTTGGAGTCGGTGATGGCGAGGGAGCGCATCCGGTCGGCTTCGAGCCAGAGCGCGAGGTTGAGCCGGTTGGACGGGACCGTCTCGTAATAATTGGTGCGGTCCTCCGTGGTGCTTCCGTTGTCGTCGCCGCCGGCCCTGGTGATCAGCTGGCCGTGTTCCGATTTCTTCACGTGCGCCGAGCCCTGGAACATCATGTGCTCGAAGAGGTGGGCGAACCCGGAGCGCCCGGGGCGCTCGTTGCGTGAACCGGAGTTGTACCAGACGTCCACCGACACGATCGGATCGGAGTGATCTTCGGAGTAGATCACCCGCAGGCCGTTGGGCAGGGTGAAGGTCTGGTAGGCGATCTCGCCCGCGGGGGTCGCGGCGGCCGGCGCGCCGCCCTGCGCGGCGAGCGGGGGCGCGGCGAGCGCGAAGCCGAGACCGAGAAGACGAACCGACAAACGCATGCCTCTTGCTCCAGCGTGGGGTGGTGAAAAACTACGCCCTTCCGGCGAAGAGCGTTACCGGTCCCGCGGCGGCGGGGCCGGCGGAGGGGACACCGGGGGCCCGGTGCCCGCGAGATCGAAGACCGCGTGCTGTTCGGGGGCCAGGGCGCGGACCACCCGCCGGGCGGCGCCGGTGCTGACGAGGAGCGTCAGGCCGCCGGTCGAGATCGGCACCACGGTGAAGTGCCCGGCGGGAACGGTGACCGTATCCTCCGGTCCGGCCCGCATCGAGAGGCGTGTCAGAGTATCGTCAGCTTCGTCATAGGCCGCGACGGACACCGAGTCCCCGGGGGAGAGCGCGGCGAAGGGCGCCATGAAGATGGCCGCGCCGGACCAGACGGTGCCGCTCCTGAGCCGGCGATCGAGGGTGCCGGAGCGGATCTTCCCCTCCTTGGTGCCGATCCGCCGCGAGCCGCGCAGCCGGCCGCCGGAGAGGTGGAGGTCGTGCTCCACGAAAACGGTGTCAGTGGCCGGGGAGAAGAACTCGGTGTGCTGGTAGGACGCGGTGGGGAGTCCGGTGGCGCGGTCCAGGATCACCCGCGAGCGCTCGGAGAAGACCGGGCCCAGCTCCGACACCTGGGTGAACACGACGGCGCCCGGCTGAGGCTGGTATTGCCAGACTTCGTAGCCGGCGTCGGTGCCGTCCACCTTATAGATGAAGGAGTCCCGTTCCGCCCGGACCCCGCTCAAGTCGAACCGCAGGGTCCCGTCCCCGCCGCGCGCGGCGAGCGCGGCCGCGGCGGCGAGACTAGCGAGGAGGGAAGAACGCCAGCGCATTGGTCTCGAGGATCCGGCGCTGCACCGCGTCTTCCAGCGGCAGGGCCCGGAACTGATCGATGTTCTTCTTCAAGTCCTTGACTCCGGGACTGGGCCAGTCGGTCCCCCACAGGACCCGCTCCGCGACGTCCGCGAGGCGCGGGAAATACTCGAGCAGTTTCGCCGGCGGGACCCCGGAGACGTCGAGCCAGACGTTGGGGTGACGGCGGAGGATGAAAAAGGCCTCGTCCATCCAGAGGGGCCGGCCCCCGTGGGCCATCACGATGCGGAGCGCCGGGAAGTCGATGGCGACGTCGTCCAGCTCCATCGGATTGCCGTACTTGGAGCGCGCGCCGGGGAAGATGCTGGTCCCGGTGTGGACCATTACCGGAAGCCCCCGCTCCTCGGCCCGCCGGTAAATGGCGCCCAGCGCGTCGAGCCCTTCGGTGTAGGCGTTGGCCGGATACTTCTGGTGCGGGGGGTGGATCTTGAGCAAGCGGATCCCCAGCTCCACCAGCCGGTCCACGTCGGCCGCGGGATTCCTGGTGAACCGGGCGTGCACGCCGCCGTAGGGCAGGAGCCGCTCCGGGTTGGCCTGGGCGTAGCGCGCGGCGAAGGTGTTGGTGGAATCGTCGAAGCCCATGACGTCGCTGGGGTAGTTCACGAGACCCACCCGCCACACGCCGGAGCGGTCCATCACCTCGAGCAGGGCTTTGGGATCGTCCATCAGGGACATCAGGAAGTCCCAATGCGCTTCCTTGCCGCGCCGCATTGCCGCCTGGACGTCGGGCTTCAAGTCGCGCCAGGGCTGGATGTGCACGTGGACGTCGGTGATGCGGGTGAAGGGAGTCATTGACGGGGCAAGTTACACGAAGCGGGCCCGGCTGCGACAGCGGGTAGAAGGCTGAGATTTACGGAATGCGAACGACCCAGATCCCTCCTCCCGTCCCGATGTACACGTTCCCCTCGTGATCAACGGCGAGCGCCGTGGCGCCAAGTGCAGCCGGTGGCGTTGCGAGCGTGTCCCACGTCGTGCCCGCTTCGTTGCCGACGTAGAGGCCGAGCTCGGACCAGGGCGCCATGGTGATCTCCTCGTCCGACACGGCGATCACGGAGGGTCCGCTGTAAGCGAGGGTCACAAGGCCTGGGTTTCGCGGCCGCAGCACCTCGGCCCAACTCACTCCGGAATCCGGTGTGACGAGCACCGTGCCGAACATGCCGACCAGGAGGCGATTTCGATCAACGGGGTCCGGGGCCAAGCTGCCAGCGATCGTGGGCGCGAGTGTGCAGGTCGGGTCCCCCAAATCGGGGATCGAGTACATCCGCGTCCACGAGGCCCCCGCATCATCGCTGCGCAACAAGATGGGGCAACCACCGACGGCCTGACCGCCGGACCAGACGCGCTGCGCGTCGACTGGCGAGGTTGCGATCGGAGCCACTTCGTTCGCACCGATGAGTACCGTATCACCCGCTGAGTACACCTTGGTCCAAGTCGCGCCGCCGTTCTCGGACCGCAGGATGTCTTGAATCGTGCCCAAGTAGAGGCGGTTGATATTTGCGGGATTGAAGGCCAGAGAGAAGGCTGCCTGCCGATCATGGTTCGTGCCGGCGTATCCCCCGTCGCTCGGGTACCACGCCGTGCCGGTGAGATCGCTGCGGTAGGCGACCGACGGAATCGAGTCGGGATACGGCCCCGGTGACAGAGTCACCCAGAGGCCTGCTCCGTTTGGAAATGCGTTGATAGACGTGACCGAGTGCCCCGAAAAGGCCCGGGCCCGCCAGCGATTGCTAAGACGGTCGTAGCTGTACAGGCCGTGTGCCGTTCCCAACCACACCTCGCTGCCCCGAACCCCAATCGCCGTGACTAGTTCGGACGACGGTCCGAGGTACGTCCAGCACCGATTCGCGATCGTCATCGAGCAAGGGAAGGTCGGGCCGTCTGAACAGCTGACGACCGAAAGAATCACTGTCGCCAGGACCAGTTCAGTCACGACACCAATGAGTTTTCGCATATGGAGCGGAATATCATCGGATTCCCAGCCAATTCAATGCAATCGACATGTTTGTGCCGCAAAACCGCCCTCTCGTGCACCAAAACAGACCTAACCGTGAACGCCCTTGAGCGCGAAGACACCTGCGCCGACAAGTGTCTGGTCGCACCGGTTGACTTGGCGGCTGTGCGACGCAGACCCAGACGCGGGACGTGTTCCCGAAGGAAGGTTCATGCTCATGGTTAACTCCTCTGCTTTCCCTCGAATCGGACTCGTTGCGGTACTGGCCCTCAGTCTCAGTTGCGACAAAGTGCCCGTCACCGGACCCCGCCCTGCGCCCGCCTTGGGCGCCATTTCGAATGGAACGGACTCTATCGTGGACGTTGGTGGCTACACGATTGGGCTGCCTCCGTCACCCCGCGCCTTCGATACCGACGACGACAGCTTGGAAGCGGCGGTCGGAGCTCAGAGTGGTCTAGCATTCGTCGCGTTCAAGTCGCCGACGAGTGCGCGGTCTCTAGCGTCGAACGGTGAGCGCGCGGCAGTTCCTGCGAGGGTCATCCGTGACGCAATTGTCGCTCTGGGGACCGTAGGAGTCGAGGTGCGCGCATACTACCGCTCGTCCGCAATGGCGTATGTTCACCTTCCGGCGCACACGGCCGCGGCGATTCGCAAGAGTGCCGCGGTCGACTTTGTGGAGCCGGCAGGGTCGGTCCCCGCGGCTGGATTGTCGTTCGCGCCCTCTGCTAGTGGCGTCGCCCCGATGACCTCAACGACAGTTATCCGGGGCGCCATGGCTGGCCAGATCGTACCTTGGAATGTGAGTTTCGTCCAAGCACCGAATGCTTGGGGCATATCGACCGGCGCTTCGGCGAAGATAATGTTCCTAGGTTTCGGACTCATTCCGAGTCCAGATCTGCCCACAGTCCCGCCAGGCAACTGTGCGGGATTGCCGAACTCTTGCAATTCCCCCTATGAGAACGGGACGCTCGAAGCTGGCGTCGCGCTGGCGCTGAACAACACCTATGGCGTGGTGGGCATCAGTTATGGCATCACTCCGACCGACATTTGGATCTGGCGAACCTTCACCGATGACCACCTGATCGACCTGAACCAGGAGGTTTCTGGCCTGAACTATGCTGCCACGCATGGGATCAAAACCGTGCTCATCGACGTGATTCACAGTGCCTACAGTCAAGGGGAGGCCAACCAGGTCGCCGCCGCATGGACCGCGGGTGTCATTACGACCACACCTGTTGGCAATGTCACGTCCTCGCAGCCCCTTAGCCCACTCTATCCGCCATCGCTCGCGAACGTCGTTGGAGTCGCGGGAGTGAAGGCCGACAGTTCGTTCGCCCTATACCCCCTCACAGGATGCGCAAACCTCTCCAACGCAGGCTCAAATTGGGGATCGCTGGTGACTGTGGCTGCACCATTCTGGGCCTACACGACAGCGTACGGCGGCTACGCTGACACAAAGACCGCCTACGGCTACTGCGCTACCGGACTCTCGGCCGCCCATGTCGCAGCCATCGTCGCTCTTCTCCAGGACAAGAACCCGACGTGGACACCGAGCGCCATTGTTCAGCAAGTCACCTCCACCGCGAGCCATCCATCGAGCAAGGATACGTACATCGGTTACGGGATTCCGAACGCTGCAAAGGCTCTGGGGTATCTTCCGCCTCCGCCACCCCCGCCCTTGTCCGTAACGATCGGCGGCCCGACTCTCGTTAAGCCCCAGGTGGCGTGCACCTTCTGGACAAACACCGCTGGCGGAACGCCGCCGTATCAATATCAGTGGACGGTCAACGGCGGGGACGTCGTGGGAACAAGCGACGTCTTCACCTACACCAACATCGGAGTGGGATTCACACTCGCCGTCCATGTCACCGATGCGGCGAGCGGCTCGGCCTCAGCGTCTCTTGTGGTGAACATCTCATCTGGCGCTAACGACTGCACGCAGTAGTTCGCTCGGACTGCTGCCAAGAACGGCGGGAGGTCGGCGTGTACGGCGACCTCCCGCTACGATGGCCAGGAGTAGAACCCCTTTCCCGATTTCTTCCCCAGCTCGCCTTTCGCCACCTTGTCGCGGAGGATCGCGGGAGGCTCGTAATGCGGCAGCTTGAGCGTGCGGTGCAGATACTCCGCGATGGCGAGGCGCACGTCGAGACCCACCAGGTCGGTGAGCTTGAGGGGACCCATGGGATGGTTGTACCCCAGCTCCATCGCCTTGTCGATATCCTCTGGGCTTGCGACCCCGGCTTCGAGCATTCGCATCGCCTCGAGGCCGAGGACCACGCCGAGCCGGGAGGACGCGAAGCCCGGCGAATCCTTCACGACGATCGGCTCCTTGCCGAGGCTCCGCGCGAACGCCGTCGCGCGCTCGACGCTCGCCCCGGCCGCCCGGGCGTGTGTCACGATCTCCACCAGCTTCATCAGGTGCACCGGATTGAAGAAGTGCATGCCGACCAGTCGCGCCGGCTCCTTCAGCGCGGCCGCGATCTGGCCCACCGAGAGGGATGACGTGTTGCTGGCGAGGAGGGCGGCCGCCGATACGTGGCGCTCGATCTCCGCGAAGAGCCGCTGCTTGGCGGTGAGATCCTCGACGATGGCCTCGATCACGATCTCAGCGCCGGCGACCGCTCGCGCGAGATCCGGCTCCGTGGAGAGTCGGGTATGGACTCCCGCCCGGTCTTCTTCGGTGAGCCTGCCGCGCTTCAGGCCACCCGCGAGCACTCCCTCGATGTTCTTGAGCGCGCGCGGCAGCGCCTCGGCTCGGCTGTCAGTGAGCCGTACCCGGCAACCGCCGAGAGCCGCGACATACGCGATGCCGTGTCCCATCGTTCCGGCGCCCACTACAGTAACGGTCGTCAGCGCGCCTCCACCACCGCACGGGCGCGGTCCGGAAGATCGGTGCACAGGCCGTCGACGCCGACGTCGACGAGCCGGCGCATCTCGTCCGGCTGATCCACGGTCCAGACGAAGAGACGGCGCCGCGCCTGGTGCAGGAGCCGCACCAGCGCTTCGTCCACCATCCCGCGGTCCTGCCAGAGGATGGACGCCCCCGCGTCCTCGAGATCGGCGAGCGGATGGATGGCGTAGGACGCGGTCAGAATCCCGCGGGTGAGGCTGGGGCGCGCCTCCCCCAGGCGCCGCACGATGCGGTGATCGAAGGCGTGCACGGCGTACCCCCCGGGGTTGGGGCCCGCGGCCAGGATCTCGAGCAGCCGGGCATCGTAGCGGGGCGGGAGGGTCTTGACCTCGACGAAGACCTGCAGCGGGCCGGCGGCATCGAGCGCTTCCGCGAGAGTGGGAACGGGCTCGCCGTTCTGGAGCCGGCAGGCGCGGACCTGGGCGCCCGTCATCCGGGGGATGAAGCGGGTGACGTCGAGGTTTTCGTCGTGATGGACGAAAATCTCGCCGTCCGTACTGGCGTGCACGTCCAGCTCCACCGCGTCGGCATCGAGGGCGCGCGCGGCGCGGAAGGCCGCGAGCGAATTCTGGTACTCGTAGCCGGACGCGCCGCGATGGGCGATGACCAGCGGGCGATTCACGCCCGCAAGCTATCGGCCTTCTTGGCCTCGATCCAGTCGGGCTCCTTCTCGATGGACTGGATGAACGTGATGTCCTCGAGCCTCGGCAGTACCGACTTCAGGTACGCGGGGTAGGCGGCCGCGTCCATCGGCTGGCCGTCCACCGTGAAGCACTGCCGGCCCCAGGTGCCGATGCGGCGGTTGAACTTCATGTCCGGGACCTTGAGCTGACGCTCGCGATCCGGGATGAACATGTTGAGCCGGTCCACCAGTTTCACGATCTCGTCGCGATAGAGCGCGCGCGCGTTGTCGTTGAGCTCGCCCTTGTCGGCGTCCCGCTCGGCCTCACGCTCGTCGTAGCGGCCCTTCAGGCCCCACACATAGGCCCAGTGCGCGGACGAGGAGTGGTCGGTCCCGAAGAGATCGAACGCGGTGGGGATCCACTTGTAGAAGAAGCGCTGGATCACCTCGGGCGGCACCCGCCCCGCCTTGACGATGCGCAAGAGGCCGTTGTTCCCGGTGCCCAGGTGGAACGATTCCTCTTTCAGCATCGGTCCCATGGAGCGCGCCAGCGGATCGAACGCCGAGGTGGAGAGCATCTTGAGCTGGAACTTGCCGTCGCGATCGATGAACTGGGTGTAGGTGAAGAAGTCCAGCCAGTTGTTGACGATCTCGTTGAAGGAGCCGAGGAGCCGCTCGCCTTCGTCGGCCCGGCGCTCCAGGAGCTTCGCGGCCTCGCGCTTGCCTTCATCCCCGAAATGGGTGCAGAGCAGGTAGGACATCTGCCAGCCGTGCCGCATTTCCTCGGTCATCACCCGCATCAGGGAGAGCAGGTCGTAGTCGGACGGGGCGTGGTGGAGGAGGTTGCGCTGCTGCTCCACCGAGGCGAACTCGGTGTCCCCCTGGTAGACGATGAGGTTCAAGAGCGCGTCCCGGATCCGCTGATCGGGAATGTGCATCACCGTCGGCCACTTCCGCTGGCCCTTGTAATGGCCGAATTCGATGTGCTCCACCTCCGGGTCCCCGAACTTGGCGTCGAAGGCGAAATTCCGCAGCTGTTCCTGCTCGATGCCGATCGAGTCCTGCCAGTAGCGGAAGTAATCGATCCAGTCGTCGAAGTTGCCGAGCTTCCTGACCATCAGCGGCTCCTCTGCGTTTTGGCGAGTGACTGTCCGATGCGCTCCCGCGCCTCGGGCGTGGCGAACAGCTCGTTCTGGGTCGTGATCTCGAGGTCGAGCAGCGCGGCGAGGCGCTGGTCCTCGCCCGCGTAGAGCAGCTCCTTGGCCCGCGCGATGGCGAGGGGCGGGAACGCCGCCCAGGCGAGCGCGAGCGCGCGGGCTTCGAGCAGCAGCCGGTCCGCGGGCACCACCCGGTCGAAGAGACCGATGGCGTGGGCCTCCGCCGCGGGTACCATCCGCGCGCTCCACACCAGCTCCAGGGCGCGGGACATTCCGACCAGACGGGGCAGGAAGTAGGCGCCGCCCCAGTCCGGGGTGAGGCCGAGCTTCGCGAACACCTGGCCGATGGACGCCGCGTCCGAGGCGATGCGGTAGTCACAGGCGAGCGCCAGATTGGCGCCGCCCCCGGCCGCCGCGCCGTTCACCGCGGCGAGCACCGGCTTCGGGGCTCGCCGAATCGCGAGGGCGACCTCCTTGCCCGCCGCGACCAGCGCGGCGCCTTCGGCGCCCAGCACCGAGAGGTCGGCGCCGGCGCAGAAGGCGCGGCCCCGCCCGGTGATGATGACGGCCCGCACCGCGTCCGAGCGCGCGGCCTGCGCCAGGGTCTCGAGGAGATCGCGGCACAGCTCGGCATCGAGCGCGTTGAGCTTGTCGGGGCGGGAGAGAGTGAGGGTCGCGACCCCGGCCTCGATCTCCATGGTGACCTTCTCGAAGGCCGCCACTAGACCCGCTCCACGATCATCGCGATCCCCTGGCCGACGCCGATGCACATGGTGGCGAGGCCGAAGCGGAGCGAGCGGCGCCGCAGGGCGTGGACCAGCGTGGTGAGGAGGCGCGCCCCGGTGGCGCCGAGGGGGTGGCCGAGGGCGATCGCCCCGCCGTAGATGTTGACCTTCTCCGGGTCGAGCTCGAGCTCCCGGATGCAGGCGATGGCCTGGGAGGCGAAGGCCTCGTTCAACTCGATTAAGTCCATGTCCCCGATCGACAGGCCGGCGCGCTTCAGGACCTTCCGCGTCGCGGGAATCGGGCCCAGCCCCATCACGCCGGGATCCACTCCCGCGACGGCGGTCGCCACGATGCGCGCGATCGGCGTGACACCCCGGGCCGTCGCTCCGTCCGGCCGTCGCCTGATCAGTAACGCCGCCGCGCCGTCGTTGATGCCGCTGGAGGTCGCCGCCGTCACCGTGCCGTCCTTCACGAAGGCGGGCGTAAGCTTCGCCACGGCGTCGAGCGTGGTGCCCGCGCGCGGGTACTCGTCCTTCGCGAAGCGCGAGCCGTCGGGGAGGGGAACCGGCACCAGCTCGTCCGAGAACACGCATTCCTTGAGCGCCCGCTCGGCGCGCTTCTGGCTTTCCACCGCGAACGCGTCCTGCTCGGCGCGCCCGATCTTGTACCGCTGAGCGACTTGCTCCGCCGTCTCCCCGAGCGAGATCGTCCATTCCTTTTTGAGGCGGGGATTGGTGAAGCGCCACCCGACGGTGGTGTCCGCGACCGCCGGCGCTTTCCGGCTCCAGGGCTCTCCGGACTTGAGCGTGACGTACGGCGCGCGGGTCATGTTCTCGACCCCGCCGGCGATGAAGGTCTCGCCCTCGCCCGCCTTGATCGCCTGCGCCGCCGAGGCCACGGCCTGCAGGCCGGAGCCGCAGAGCCGGTTCACGGTCTGGCCCGGAACTTCCACCGGCAGCCCGGCGAGCAGGAGCGCCATCCGCGCCACATTGCGGTTGTCTTCCCCGGCCTGGTTGGTGCAGCCCAGGATCACGTCGTCGATCGCGGCGGGATCGACGCCGGAGCGCTCGACCACGGCCTGGATCGGGATCGCGGCGAGATCGTCCGCGCGGATGGAGGCGAGTGAGCCCCCGTGCTTCGCGACGGGCGTCCGCAGCGCGGCGCAGATGAGCGCGTCGGTCACCGTTCCCGTTCCGCGTTCACAGTCCCACCCAGACCGTCTTGGTCTCGAGGTAGCCGTCGAGGGCGTCGGCGCCCAGGTCCCGGCCGAAGCCCGAGGCCTTGAAGCCGCCGAACGGCGCCCCGGAATCGTAGAAGTTGTAGGAGTTGATCCAGACCGTTCCGGCGCGAATGGCGCGCGCGGCGCGATGCGCCTTCTGGATGTCCCGGGTCCAGATCCCGGCCGCGAGCCCGTAAATGGTCTGGTTCGCGAGGCGGACCCCCTGCTCGAAGTCGTCGAAGGACAGCACGGCGAGCACCGGCCCGAAAATCTCCTCCCGCGCGATCGTCATCTCCGGCGAGACCCGGTCGAAGACCGTGGCCTCCACGAAGTAGCCCTTGCCGTTGGGCTTCGCCGCCTTGCCGCCCGCCACGAGGGTCGCGCCCTCATCCACGCCTTTCTTGATGTAGGAGAGCACGGTCTCCTGCTGCTTCTTCGAGACCAGCGCCCCGAGGCGGGTGTTCTTGTCGAGGGGATCCCCCGGCGTGAGCTTTTTCGCGCCGAGGGCGAGCTGCTCCACCACCTGGTCGTGCACGCTCTTCTCGACCAGGAGCCGCGAACCCGCGGCGCAGACTTCGCCCTTGCCGTAGAAGATCCCGGTCTGCGCGCCGCGCACCGCGGCGCTGAGGTCGGCGTCCGCGAAGATGACGTTGGGACTCTTCCCGCCCAGCTCCAGGGTCACCCGCTTGTTACTGTCGGCCGCCATCCGCATGATCTCGCGGCCGACTTCGGTTGAGCCGGTGAACGCGATCTTGTCCACCTCGGGATGCTTCACCAGCGCCGCGCCCGCGGTGCGGCCCCCGCCCGGCACCACGTTGAACGCGCCGGCCGGGAACCCGGCTTCGAGCGCGAGCTCCGCGAAGGCGAGCGCGGTGAGCGGCGTTTCCGACGCGGGCTTGAGCACCAGGGTGCACCCCGCGGCGAGGGCGGGCGCGAACTTCCAGCTCGCGATGTTGAGCGGGAAATTCCAGGGCACGATCGCCCCCACCACGCCCACCGGCTCGCGCAGGGTATAGGTGAAGAAGGGACCGTCCACCGGCAGGGTCTCGCCGGTGATCTTGTCGGCCCACCCTCCGTAGTAGCGCAGGGTGTTGACCGTCATCGAGATCTCGATCTTCGACTCGAACAGGGTCTTGCCGTTGTGCGCGGTCTCGAGCCGGGCGAATTCGTCGAGTCTCGCTTCCAGGAGATCCGCCGCTTTCGCGAGCAGGCGGCCGCGTTTTCGTCCCGACAGCCCCCGCCAGGCGTCGGACTCGAAGCAGGCCCGCGCCGCGCGGACCGCCGCGTCCACGTCCGCCGCGTCGCCCGCGGCGACTTCGGCGATGGTCTCCTCGGTGGCCGGGTTCTCCACCGGGAAGCGCTTCCCCGAAGCGGCGGGCCGCCACTCGTTATTGATGAAGAGGTCGGTCTTCACCGGCTCACTTGCCCTTGAACTCGGCCACCCGCTTCTCGTTGTAGGCCGCGATGCCTTCCTTCGCGTCCTCGCTCTGGAAGAGCTGCTGTTGCAGCTCCCGCTCGATGGCGAGCGCCGACTCGAAGGGCACCTCGGCGCCGGACTGCACCGAGCGCTTGATCAGGCCCACCGCCTTCGAGGCCTTGTTGGGCGGGCAGAATTGCCGGGCGTACAGGAAGACCTGGTCCCAGTAGGTCTTGGCGGGGAAGATCTCGTTCACGAGGCCCAGCTCCTTCGCGGTGTCGAAGCCGTAGGTCTCGCCCTTGGTCATCATCTCGATCGCCTTCGCCTTGCCCACCATCCGGGCGAGGCGCTGGGTGCCGCCGGTGCCGGGGAGGACGCCGAGGTTCACTTCCGGGAGGCCGATCTTGCCCCCGTTTTCCTTGGCGAGGCGGATGTCGCAGGCCATCGCGATCTCGAGCCCGCCGCCCACCGTGTGGCCGTTGAGGGCCGCGATGGTGAGCTTGGGAGTCTGCTCCAGGCGGTTCAGGGTCTCGTTGGCGTGGAGACAGAAGAAGTACTTGAAGCGGGGCGTGACCTTGTTGAGCATCGCGATGTTGGCGCCGGCGGAGAAGAATTTGTCGCCGTGCCCGCGCAGGAGAATGACGTGCACCTGGTCATCGAAGCGGGCCTTCAGGATCGCTTCGTCCAGCTGGCGCATCATCTCGTAGGTGTAGGTGTTCGCCGGAGGGTCGTTCAGCGAAATGATCGCGAGCCCGCCCTCGGTGGTGTAATCGACGAGGATCTTCTGCTCGGTCTGAGGTTCGGTCATGGTCGCCATGTCAGCTGTTCCTCCCGGTTGCCGTAGGGTGCGCCTCGACGAATCCGCCGAGGAAGATGCGCGCGATCAGTTCCGCGAGACGGTCGGGGGCGATCTCGCCCGCGGGATCGTACCAGTTGTAGATCCAGTTCATCATGCCGAAGAGGACGTACGCCGCGGCGCTCGAATCCGCGGAGCGCTCCTCGGGCGCGGCGTCCTGGAGCAGGCCCTGGAGCAGGTCCACATACCGGCGTTTGATGGCGTTCACCCGCGCGAGGCGGTCCTCGGGGAGCGCGTTGGCTTCGTGGGAGAGCACCTTCATCTCCGCCATGTGGGCCGCGAAGAAGGTCACGTGGTGGCGGATGAAGGCGTGCAGCCGCTCCACCGGGTCCCGGGCCGCGGTCACCGCGAGACGCGCACCGTCCAGCACCTGGGTGAAGCAGCGCTCCTCGATCAGCTGCAGGAGCTCCTCCTTGCCGCGGACGTAGTAGTACATCCCGGCGAGAGACATCCCGCTGGAGCGGGCCAGGTCCCGCATCGAGGTGGAGTGGTAGCCCTTGCGCGCAAACACCCGCGCCGCCTGGGCCAGGAGGTGATCCAGCCGCTCGTCGTAGGGCTTCATGGCTCCCATATTTCGAACGCTCGTTCGAATCCTACTCGGCGGCCCGGTGCCCGGCAAGGTGGCCAGGGTCCCGGAGCCCGCGTTACCCGACCTAACTTTTGGGTCACCCGTCCGTCCACTATTCGGAGCCCATGGCCCCTTCCGAACCGGCCGCCGTGTCGAGCAGCGACGCGGATCTGATTGCCGCCTGGCAGGGCGGCGACGAGCAGGCGGCGGCCGAGCTGGTCCGACGCCACGCGCGGGCGCTGGCGCGTTTTCTCGGCGCGACGGGCGCGGGCGGGGCCGACGTGGACGACCTGGTGCAGGAGACGTTCATCCGCGCGTTTCGCGCGCTGGACCGGTTCCGGGGGCAGTGCCAGTTCCGGACCTGGCTCCTCACCATCGGCGGGAACGCGCTGAAGGACGCGGGGCGCCGCGCGGCGCGCGAAAAGGTGGTGCCGCTCGACGACTATCTCCCGGCGCCGGGGGGCGACCCGCACGAGCGCGCGGTGGCCGGGGAAACGGCCGGGAAGCTGGGGCGGGAGCTGGCGCGGCTCCCGCGCTTGCAGCGCGAGGTGTTCCTGCTGCGGGCCCAGCAGGGGTTCGAGTACGAGGAGATCGCGCGGGCGCTGGCCACGACGCCGGGCGCCGCGCGGGTGCATTACCACCACGCCGTGAAGCGGCTGAAGGAGTGTTTGACGTGAACGATCGCGCAGCGGACCCCCGGGAGCGGGAGCTCGAACGCCGGGCGGCCGACCTGGGCCGCGGGGCCGGGGAGCGGCTCGACGTGGAGCGCGTGGTGAGCGGGGTGCTCGCGCGCCTGCGGCTGGAGCCGGTGGTCGCGGTGCCGTTCTGGGCGCGGCCGGCCTGGCTTCGCGCGGCGGCGGGCCTGGTGCTCCTGATCGGCGCCGGCGCGATCCTGGGCGGCCCGGTGGGGCGGCGGCCCACTCCGCTCCAGGAGACCGCCTGGGTGCAGGCGGGCGACGTGCAGGACCTGAACGCGGACCAGCTGCAGACGGTGATCGCGACGTTGGACGCGCCGCTCGACCGCTCGACCGCGGCGGGGGACGCGGGGGTCGAAGACCTTTCCGAGACCCAACTCCGGGCGCTCCTGCGCTCGATGGAGGACTGAGTGATGAACCGTGCCTGGCTCTTGCTGGCCGTCATGATCGTGCCGCCCGCGGCGGGGCAGAACCCCGCGGACACGGCGGGGGCGTCGGACTCGATCCGGCTCGAGAACCTGCGCCAGCAGGTGCAGGAGCGGTACAACGCCCGGGCGCACCAGGTGCTCGGCCTCTCGGGCGCTCAGGCGGCGAGGTTCGACTCCACCCAGGACCGGGTCTGGCCGGAGCGGCGCTCGCTGATGCTCGAGCGCCGGCGGGTCAACCAGGCCCTCCAGTGGCAGATGCGTCCGGGCGTGGCGGCCAACGCCGACAGCGTGAGCAAACTGCTCGAGACGCGGCGCCGCACCAACGCGGCGCTGCTCTCCGTGGACGACAAGGAGGACCGCGAGCTCGCCGGTTATCTCACGCCGGTGCAGCGCGCGCAGTACCAGCAGTTCCGCCAGGGTTTCCGGGAGCGGGTGGGGGAAGTGATGCGGCACGGCGGGATTCCGGGTCGCGGCCGCCCCCAGGGCCCGCGCGCCGGGGCGCGGCCGCGGCGCCGGCCGTAAGCGCGGCGCAGCACTCGAGAGACGGAGAAAGGGGATGCAGAGACGGCTCTCGCATCCCCTTTGGTTTTCCCGCGTATATTCCTGCGCCCCCGCCCGGGTGGCGGAACTGGCAGACGCGCAGGACTCAAAATCCTGTGCCGGCAACGGCATGCGGGTTCGATTCCCGCCCCGGGCACCTCACTCCGCGCGATAAAAATCGCCGTAGGCCGCGAGCGCGCGCGCCACGCCCTTGTCCACCTCCTGCGCCATGTAATGCGGCAGGTCGCCGCTCTTCGCGGCGATCGCGTCGGCGCCCGCGGGCCGCCCGGCCGGCGCGAGACCGACGTACGCCTCCGTGAGGCCGGCCGCGATGGCCTCCTCCACCCAGGGCTTGGTCTCGACCGTCGCCTTCGAAATCACGACGCCCGAGATCTTGCCTTCGGTCGAGAACCCGACGTCCACCTCCACCGGTCCGTGCGGCGTGTCCACGCGGACGAACTCCATCACGCTCACCAGCGTGGTCCCGTGCTTCGCGCTGTAGAACTTGAGGACGTCGTCCGCCGGGCTCCAATCCACGGCCTCGTGCAACTTGTGCGCGTCGGGATCGGAGAGATGAACCTCGCGCTCGAAGAAGGCGTCGGCTCCCGGCGCGAGACGCCGCACCACGTCCGGCGTCTTCACCAGAATCACGGTGGGCGTGATGTGGAGCAGCGCGGCGAGCGCCGCGGCGACGAAAGCGTTCACGATGCCGCTCCTTCCGCGCGCTCGAACCACATCCGCCGGAGCGCGATCACGAACACGATGGTGAAGGCGAGACCCATGGCCCAGCCGCCGGCCAGGGTGACGGTGGCGAAGCGTCTCGAGACCAGCTTGGTCAGCCACATCCCGGCGAAATCCAGCCACGGCGCCGCGAACAACAGGGTGATGAGGGTGACCGTCCGGCCGCGGGAGAGCCCGAGCCCCAGCACCACCACCGACAGCACCGCGGCGATCACGCCGTACATCGGCACGTGGACGTGGGTGTCCTGCACCAGGAGATCCAGGTCCACCTGGTGCACGTCCTGGGTGGCGAAGTCCGAGATGGACAGCGGATGCTGGACCACCACCGTGGTCTCGGGCGGCATCGCCATGGACATCCGCTCGCCGCCGTAGGTCGCGGCGACGCGCGCCGGCGTGAGCCCGGCGTAGAGCAGCACCATCCAGCCGCCGAAGAGATAGGCGAGGCCGAAGGTGCCGAGGAGGCAGGTGACGAGCCACTTGACGGCGGTGTCGGCGCGTCGGAGATCGTAGCGCATCGCGGGTCCCCTAGAAGAGGTAAAGCAGCTCGATCACCGCGCGGGTATCGTCGCGGGAGAGGCCGCCCGTGGAGTTCGAGAAAAACGGCTGGGTCGAATGATCGAAGCGGACGGCGGTCCGGAGCGCGATCTGCGGCAGGTGAAAGGTGGTGTTCTCGATGTTCGAGAAAATCCCCTCCTGCGCGCTCCGGTAGAACCACATCGGGCCGACGGTGACGGACTCCAGGGTCTGCGCCACGCCGGTCACCAGCCCGTCGGGATCGGACACCCGGTCGTAACGCGCCGCGAGTCCCAGGGAGTGCCCCACCTTCCAGAAAGCCGTGACCGCGGCGCCGGACCAGCTGAGCGCCGGTCCGGGCGGGTTCTGCTCCCGGCCCAGACTCGCCTCCGCGCCCAGGATCAGCGGCCCCCGCTCGAGCGTCAGGTCGGGGCCGAGGAAGGCGCGCTGGTGCGCGTCGGTCGAATCCCGCTCCGGGCCGTAGAGACCGGAGAGCCCCAGCGTGAGTCCGTCCACCGGCACCCACTGCGCGCGGAGGAGCCCGGTCTTGCCGCGGTTATTGTCCACCGTTTCTTCCCACCCGTTCGCGACGCCGGCGTCCAGCTCGAGGCGCGGCGAGGCGGTGAACCGGACGATGGCGCCGGTGAGCTTCACCGGGCGGGCGTAGGTGAACGTGAACGAATTGGTGGGGAGAAAGTTCAGCGGCTCGTCGTCCCGCTCGAAGCCCACCGGCGCGTCGAACCGCCCCACCGCGAGGGTCCAGCGGTCGGCGCCGTGCGGGGTCCAGGAGACGATGAGGTTGTCGATCTCGGTGGAGCTCGTCCCGGCATCGAGCGCGGTGGTGAGCTGGCCGAAGAAATAGGCGTCGCCCACCGGCTTGAAGAGACTGAGGGCGACCTTGCCCGCCGTGAGGGTGTTGGTGCGGGGCGCGCGGTCGTACTGGGCCGCGGCCACGGCGAAGCCGGAGATGCTGACGGGCGGGGTCTCTTCGAATGTCACTTGCTGGTCCTGCGCCGCGAGGCCTTGAATGGCGCCGCAGAGCAGGGCGCACCAGAGCGCACTGCGCATACATGTCCTCCGAACGAACGGGTCGAGATCCGGTGACTACGGTGCCGCGGACTCAGGCGGCGGCGTTCGGCGGAGGCGGCTCGGGAGAAACGCTGTGGGAAGAGGGAGGAGGGAAGGGCGACGCGTCGCGGTGGGCGACGATCGGCAGCGTGACCGCCGGCGCGAACTCGGCCGGGGCCGGAACCCACGGCGCCGTCACCACCGCGAAGCCCGTCGGCATCTGGTCGCAGAAGCACGGCCCCTGGCTCGGCATCGACGCCGGGCCCGTCATGTGCATCGCGTGGTGGCGGCAGGCGGCGGCCACCTGCAGCGACACGGCCCCCGGGCCCGCGGCAAGCCAGCAGGCCGCGGCGACGAACAGGGTCGAGACAACGGGGCTACGCCGCATCGGAGGTCCACAGTTTACGGGTCGAGGCCCGTCTGGCGCAACCGGGGGCGGGCCGTTTAGACTGCACTCGCATTACGACGCAACCCCAAACATTGGATTGGGTTCCGCTCCATGCCACCCGCCACCGCCGTTCCCTCTGCCCCCCCCGGCGCCGCCCCCCGGGGATTGGAAGGCGTCGTCGCGACCGAGTCCGCCATCTGCTACGTCTTCGGTGAAGAAGGCCGGCTGATCTACCGCGGCTACGACATCAACGACCTCGCCGATCACTCCACCTTCGAGGAGACCGCCTACCTCCTTCTCAAGGGCGATCTCCCCGGCCGCGCCGCGCTCAAGGCCTTCACCGCGGAGCTCAAAGGCGCGCAGAGGCTGGACCGCGTGGTCCTGCGGGTGATCAAGGACGCGCCGGCGGACGCCAAGCCGATGAACGTCCTCCGCACCGCCGTCTCGGCCGCCGTCTTCACCGATCCCGACAAGAACGACAACACGGCCGCGGGCGAGTACCGGAAGGCGGTGCGCCTCATCGCGCAGCTGCCGACGATCCTCGCCACCTTCCACCGTCTGCGCACCGGCGCCAAGCCCCTCGCGCCGCGCCGGGGCCTTTCGCTCGCCGCCAACTTCCTCTATATGCTCACGGGCCAGGTGCCGGAGGCGGACGTGGAGCGCGCCTTCGACGTGGCGCTGATCCTTCACGCCGATCACGAGCTCAACGCCTCCACCTTCGCCGCCCGGGTGATCGCGGCGACGCTCGGCGACGTGCACGGCGCGGTGACCGGCGCGATGGCCGCGCTCGCCGGGCCGCTGCACGGCGGCGCCAACATGGAAGTGATGAAGATGCTCCTCGAGATCCAGTCGCCGGACCGGGCGGACTCCTGGATTCGCGAGGCGCTGGCGCAGAAAAGGAAGATCATGGGGTTCGGGCACCGGGTGTACCGCACCGAGGACCCGCGCGCCGCCCAGCTGCGCCGGCTCTCCGAGGAGCTGGGCCGCAAGATCGGCCAGGCGCAGTGGTTCGCGATCCAGCGGGTGATCGAAGAGGTGATGAAGCGGGAGAAGGGACTCTACTGCAACGTGGACTTCTACTCCGGCTCGCTCTACTACGAGATGGGTATCCCCCTCGATCTCTACACGCCGATTTTCGCGCTTTCCCGGGTCTCCGGGTGGTGCGCGCACGTGCTGGAGCAGCACGCCGACAATCGCCTGATCCGTCCCCGCGCCGAGTATACCGGCGCGATGGACCGCCGCTGGGCTCCCCTCAGGAAACGGGGCTGAGGGTGGGCGGGGCGGGCGGGGAAAAGATCGGATATCGGGACGGGCGCTGGATCGTCCCGCCCCATCCCATCATCCCGTTCATCGAAGGCGACGGCACCGGCCCCGACATCTGGCGGGCCGCGCGCCGCGTGTTCGACGCCGCGGTGAAAAAGACCTCGAGCGGCGCCCGCGCCGTCGAGTGGCGCGAAGTCCAGGCCGGGGAGAAGTCGTTCAAGGCCAGCGGGAGCTGGCTGCCGGACGAAACCCTGGACGTGATTCGCGAGCACCGGGTGGCGATCAAGGGTCCCCTCACCACGCCGGTGGGAGGCGGGATCCGGTCGCTCAACGTCGCCCTGCGGCAGATTCTCGATCTCTACGCCTGCATCCGGCCGGTGCGCTGGTTCGCGGGCGTGCCTTCGCCCGTCAAGGCGCCCGACAAGCTGAACGTGGTCATCTTCCGCGAGAACATCGAGGACGTCTACGCCGGGATCGAGTACGAAGCGGGGACGGAGCCGGCGAACCGGGTCCGCGAGTTTCTCGCCGGGCTGGGCGCGAAGATCCGGGAACAGAGCGCCATCGGGATCAAGCCGATGTCGAAGTTCGGCTCCCAGCGCCTGGTGGTGAAGGCGATCCAGTACGCGCTCTCGAGCGGCCGCCCCTCGGTGACGCTGGTCCACAAGGGCAACATCATGAAGTTCACCGAGGGCGCCTTCCGCGATTGGGGCTACGCGGTGGCCCGTGAAAAATTCGGGGACGGGACGGTTACCGAGGCGGAGGCGGGCGGGAAGCCCGGCGGCAAGCTGGTGATCAAGGACCGGATCGCGGACGCGATGTTCCAGCAGGTTCTCCTTCGTCCGGACGAGTACTCGGTGATCGCGACCCCCAATCTGAACGGTGACTATCTCTCCGACGCCTGCGCGGCGCAGGTGGGGGGACTGGGCATGGCGCCGGGCGCGAACGTGGGCGACGGCTACGCCGTCTTCGAGGCCACGCACGGCACCGCGCCCAAGTACGCGGGCCAGGACAAGATCAATCCCGGGAGCGTGATTCTCTCCGGCGCGATGATGTTCGAGGAGCTGGGCTGGACCGAAGTGTCCCGGGCGATCATCGGCGGGATCGAGGGCGCCATCGCCGCGAAGCGCGTCACCTACGATCTCGCACGCCAGATGCCGGGCGCCACCGAAGTCTCGACCTCCGCCTTCGCCGACGCGATCATCGCGCACTTGCCATGAAATTCACGCTCTCCACCGATCCCATCGCCAAGGTCGCGACCCCGCTCACCGCGGTCGCCGTCCTCCAATCCAAGGATCTCGCCGCCTCAGTGGCGGACGTCGACCGTGCAACGGGCGGTGCGCTCGGCCGCGCCATTCAGTCGGGCGACTTCAAGGGACGGCGGGACGAGGTGCTGGTGGCCTACGGAACGGGGCCGGCCCAGCGCGTCCTCCTGGTCGGGATGGGAAAGCCGGCCGACGCGAGCCGGAACGCGATTCGGCGCGCGGCGGCCGTGGCCGCGAAGCGGGCGCGGGCGCTCGGCACCGGCGGGTTCGCCTTCTCGGTCGCGGACCCGCGCGGGGTGAGCGCGGGAGACCTCACGCAAGCGGCGGTCGAAGGCGCGGCGCAGGGCGCGTGGGCGTTCACCGAGCTGAAGCAGAAGCCGGAGGAGCCGAAGCCTGAGGTGGCGGCGGTGACCGTAGTCGTTCCCGCGGCGGACGCGAAGGCGGCCGAGGCGGGGCGCTCGCGCGGCGCGGCCATCGCCGAAGGCTACGCGGTCGCCCGGTGGCTGCAGATGCAGCCCGGCAACGTCTGCACCCCCAGCTTTCTCGCCGAGCGCGCGAAGGAGATCGCCACGGCGAACGGCTTCGGCGTGACCGTGCTCGACCTCGCCGCCATTAAGAAGGAAGGGATGGGAGCGCTCCTCGCCGTGGCGCAGGGGAGCGTGGAGGAACCGCGCTTCATCGCGCTCGAGTACAAGGGAGCGGGGGACTCGAGCCCCGTGGTCCTGATCGGGAAGGGCGTCACCTTCGACTCCGGCGGCATTTCGATCAAGCCGGCCCAGAACATGGAAGAGATGAAGTACGACATGTCCGGGGCCGCGGCGGTGCTGGGGACCTTCGTGGCGCTGGGAGAGTTGAAGCCGAAGGTGAACGTGATCGGCCTCATTCCCTCGACCGAGAACCTCCCCTCCGGCACCGCCGTGAAGCCCGGCGACGTGGTGAAGAGCCATCTGGGGAAGACCATCGAGGTCATCAACACCGACGCCGAGGGACGGCTGATTCTCTGCGACGCTCTCTCCTGGGCGCGCCGCTACCAGCCCGCGGCGGTGCTCGACGCCGCCACCCTCACCGGCGCGGTGGTGATCGCGCTGGGCCATCACGCCATCGGCATCATGGGCAACGACGACGGGCTGGTCGAGGAAGTCCGCTCCGCCGGGGACCGGGCGGGGGAGCGCTGCTGGCCGCTGCCGCTCTGGGACGAGTATCGCGATCTCATCAAGTCCGACATCGCGGACGTGAAGAACTCCGGGGGCCGCGCCGCGGGAACCATCACCGGGGGCTGGTTTTTGAAGGAGTTCGTCGACGGATTCCCGTGGGTGCACCTGGACATCGCGGGCACGGCCTACACCGAGTCGGAGGGCGCATCGCAGGCCAAGGGACCCACCGCGAGCGGCGTCAGATTGTTCACCGAGTTTCTGCTGGCGCGCGCGCGCGCGTGATCTTCCGCGGGTTCCTCGTGGCCGCGGCGCTCGGCGTCACGGCGGCCGGAGCCCGGGCGCAGGACACGACGGCGCACCCGCCTCCGCGCCCCCCGGTGCTGCAGCCGCCGCCGGGGCGCGACACCACGATCCGCCCCCTCGCCCCCCCGGGCCCGCCGGACACCACGCGCCGCGACACCACCGCGGACACGCTCCCCGCGTACCTGCCGCCCTACCCGCGCGCGGTGCCGCCGGGTCCCCTCCCCACCGGGGAGCGCTACACCTTCACCGCCGACAGCTTCGCGTTCTCCGACGCGCTCACCCTGGCGGATCTCCTCGTGCACGTGCCCGGCGTGTTCGTGGCGCGCGGCGGCTACTGGGGCCAGTCGGAGACCGTGTTCTACGGCGGTCGCGGCGCCTACGGGCTCGAGATCTACTGGGACGGGGTGCCCTATCTCCCCCTCGGCCGCGATTCGGTGTACGTGGACGCGGGACGCATTCCGCTCGCGCCGGTGGAACGGGTGGAGGTGGTGGTGCTCCCCGGGACCCTGCGGGTGTACCTCGTGAGCGCGCGCCAGCGGTCCACCGTCGCTTCGACCCTGGTGGGGGTGGGAACCGGCGACATGAACATCGCGCAATACCGCGCCGGCTTCGCCAAGCGCTGGCGGAACGGCGTCGGCCTGTCCCTCCTCGCCGACTGGGACAACCTCAACGGATCCGCCGGCACTTCGACCACCGCGTTCAACAGCGTGGACCTCTGGCTCGACGCGGTCTACATTCCCACGCCGCGCGCCGGCGCGTCGTACCAGATCCTGAGCTCCACCTGGTCTCGATCGGGCGAGACCGGGCTCGTGGACCCGTGGAAGTACAAGCGCCAGGACGGCATCCTCCGGCTCTTCTTCGCCGCGCGGGACGACGGGCTGGGTCCGCGGTTCGATCTCACGCTCGCGAGCGCGACCGCCAGTCGCGACAGCGCGGTGGGCGAGCGCGGTCTGCGCCAGGCCCGGGTGGCGCTGAGCGATCAATGGGCCCGCGCGTCGGCCAGCGTGGGCGCGACCTTCGCCTCCGAGCGGGTTCCGCTCCAGCTCGAGGCCCAGGGCGCGTGGATTCCGCTCCGGCCCCTCACGCTCGCGGCGGACGCCCGTCTCGACCGCTACGAAAAGGACCGGCGGGGACATCGCGTCCATTTCGCCGCCGGGCTGGCGCTGCCGCTCGGACTCTCGATTCACGGGGACCTGGTGCAGGCCCGGGAAATTGGGTCGCCCGCGCTCTCCAACGATTCCCTCCAGAGCGCCGCGGACGCGTCGGTCGCCATCCGGTGGGCCGTCAAGCCGCTGACCATCGAAGGCGGCGTGGCGCGGCGCGGCGCCTTCGACGCCATCGGGGACCCCAAGGGGCTCTCCACCATCGGCGGGATCGGACCCACTCCGCGGACCACGTACATCACCACCCACGCCAGCCTGCGGCCACTGCCCGGCCTCGAGCTCTCCGGGTGGTTCTTCGATCCGCGGCAGGGAGGCGGGGACTTCGAGCCCCCCTATCACGCGCGGCTCTCGGCCACCTTCTATTCGAAATTCTGGCGGGTCTACAAGAGCGGCGTCTTCGCCCTGCGGGGGGAGGTCGCGTACGAATCGTGGAGCCGCGCGCTGGCCGGGCTCGATCCGTCGGCCACGTCGCAGCAGTTCCTGGGCGGCGCGAGCTTTCTCGAGACCAACATCGAGCTCCGGATCGTGGGCGTGACCGCGTTCTGGATGATGCGGAACAACAACGCCACCAAGGCCAAGTACGTCCCCGGCCTCGAGTATCCCAGGCATCCGCAGTTCTTCGGAGTGCGCTGGGTCTTCACCAATTGAATCGCTGGTTGACCTAAGTCGTTCCAACGGCTAAGCTTAAAGTCTTGTGCCGCGCAGCATGACGGGCTTCGGTGCCGCCGAAGGCGAGGTCTCGGGGGGACGGTTGCGGATCGAGATTCGCACCGTCAACCACCGGTATTTCAACCCCCAGTTCAAGCTGCCGTACGAATTCGCGGGCATCGAGGGCGAGCTACGGGAACGGCTGCGGCAGCGTCTGGAGCGCGGGCACGTGTCCGTGTCCGGCCGCTGGGTGTCGGTGTCGCAGGCGTCGAGCGCGGTGTCGGTCGATCTCGACCGCGCCCGGGAAGTGGTGGCGGCGCTCCGCCAGCTCAAGAAGAAGCTCAAGCTGAAGGGCGAGCCCGATCTCGCCTTCGTCGCCCGCCACCCCGACGTGCTCACCATTTCGGGGAACGGCGTGACGCCGACCTGGGCCGAAGTCGAGTCCATCGTGGAGGACGCCGCGCGCGAAGTGCTCACCATGCGGGAGCGCGAAGGCCGGGCCCTCGCGCAGGACCTGCTCGCGCGGCTCGACGCCCTGGACGCTGGCGCGGCGGCCGTCGCCGCGCGGGCGCCGGCGCGGCTCGCGGCGGAGTTCGAGCGGCTGAAGCGCAACGTGGCGGAGCTGGCGCAGTCGGCCAAGGTGGACGAGCAACGGCTGGCGGTGGAGATCGCGATTCTCGCCGACCGGGTGGACAT
>DASSQQ010000123.1:0-3574 GCA_035702425.1 Gemmatimonadales bacterium | reverse complement strand
CGCGTGCTCCGCCTTGCCGCGGATCACCTGCACCACCGGATCGTTGGCGCGCGGCGAGTCGGCGAGCGCGTCGAGCTGCGAGAGGGCCGCGAGCGGCTGGCGGCGCTCCACCATCTCCGCCGCGCGCGCCACCGGGTCCATGGGCGGGCGCAGCTCCTTCTCTCCCGCTGCAGCGGCGATCAAGACAAGGCCCGCGGCGGCCCAGACGGCGCGCTTGCGGGCGAAGTCCAGGGTCCGGTCGAGCGCCATGCGCAGGCGGATGGCCCGCACCGGATCGGGAAGCCTGCCCAGGCGCGAGAGCGCGCGGCCGCCGTAGGGCGCGAGCGCGTCCGGGCCGCGCAGCGCGCGCCGCAGGCGGATGCGACCGCCCCCGTTCAGCGCCACCTCGCCGACGATCTCGGTGGGCGCCTCGCTCTTGTTCATCGAGAGGTAGACGGCGTCGGTCAGCACCACGTCGCCTGCGTCCGCGCGCGCCTCCGCCTCCAGCGCGAGCTGCATCGGCTCGCCGTGGAGGTCGCCGCGCGATCTGCGGACTTCCCCCTGGCTCAGGGCGATGCGCACCTCGATGCGGTCGCGATGGTCTGCCCGGGCGTTCCAGGCCGCGAGCCGGTCCTGCATGGCGGTGGCGCAGAGCACGGCGTCGGTGGGAGAGAGGAACGCCGCGAGGAGCGCGTCGCCCAGGCCCTTGACCTTGTGGCCGCGGTAGCCGCGGAGGATGGGGAGCAGGAGCGCGTCGTGCAGCGCCAGCATGCGCGCGTTCTCCTCGCGGGTCTGGGCGCTGGTGCGCGCGGTGAACCCCTTCATGTCCGAGAGCAGGAGCACGAGGTTGCGGGCGGTCCGCTTCATGGCAGCACCCCCAGCCGCGCCAGCGCGAAGAACGCCGCCGCCACCGCCACCATGGCGGCGAGCCAGGCGCCGACGAACACCCTCACCTTGTCGGGAAGCTTCGGCAGCACGTCCTGCGCCTGTCGCGCCGCGGCGTCCGCCGCCGCGAGCAGGTGCCGGGAGACCTCGCCGGGGATCTCCACTCCGTCCGGAGAGGGCAGGGGCCCCAGCTCGGGCAGGGGCGACAGCGCTCCGAGCAGCCGGAAGACGCGCACCGGCTCGGGCACGCCCTTGAGCGCGCGCTCGCCGGCGTCCTCGCAGCGCACCTCGGCCCGGTTCATCGAGAGCCAGACCGATTCGCCGAAGAGCACCTCGCCGGGGCCGGCCATCGCCTCGATGCGCGAGGCGATGTTGACCGGCTCGCCGAAGACGTCGCCGCGGTCGAGGCGCACTTCGCCGAGGTGGATGCCCACCCGCGCCTGCAGCCGGCGCTCCGGGGGCACCGACTCGTCGAAGGTCCGCACCCGCTCGCGCAGCGCCGCGGCGCAGAGCACCGCCTGGGTGGGCGAGTCGAACGCCACCAGGAAGGTGCCGCCGGTCTGCTTCACCCGCCGGCCCCCGAACTTGCGGAACGCCGGGTCCACCAGCGCCTCGTGCAGGCGTAGCATCCGCTGGGATTCCTCCCACGTCTGCGACCCCAGCCGCTCCGCGTATCCGCAGAGGCCGGCAAACACGATGGCGAGGTTGCGGGATTTCATCGGTCCTCAAGGTAGACAGCAGGTCCGGTGCGGGAAGTACAGGAGCGTCCGCCCTATCTACGTTTCGACATCGGTGCGACGGGCGCGGTGGGCGCCCAGGTCCAGGCGGGGTGGCGGCCGATGGCGTAGTTGAGGTTCCATTCGCTCTTGAACAGTGCGATGGGATTCTGGTCGCGGTCCTCCACGCAGAGCGCGTCCACCTCGGTCTCCAGCCGCGCCGGGTCGAAATCGGCCCCGCTCACCCAGCGCGCCACCTGGTAGGGCAGCCGCTCCAGCAAGAGATCCGCGTTGTACTCGTGCAGCAGCCGGTACTGCAGCACCTCCAGCTGGAGCGCGCCCACCGCGCCCACGATGGGGTCGCGCATGCCGCCGCCGCGCGGGTGGAAGATCTGGATGGCGCCCTCCTGCGAGAGCTGGGTCAGGCCCTTCTCGAACTGCTTGCGCTTGAGCGCGTCCTTCGCCCGGACGCGGGCGAAGATCTCCGGGGAGAAGCGGGGCAGCTCCGCGTACTCGAACGCCGGGCCTTCGCAGAGGGTGTCGCCGATGCGCAGCGCGCCCGTGTCGAAGAGGCCGATCACGTCGCCGGGCCAGGCCTCCTCGATGACGTGCCGGTCCGCCCCGAAGATCTGGTGCGGCATGGAGAGGCGCACGGGCTTCTCCTCGCGGGGCAGGTGGGCATCCATCCCACGGTAGAACCGCCCGGAACAGATCCGTAAAAAGGCGAGCCGGTCGCGGTGGGCGGGGTCCATGTTCGCCTGGATCTTGAAGACGAACCCGGAGAAGCGGGGGTCGGCCGGGTCCACCGCCTCGCCGTCCACGCGCACGCGGGGGCCCGGAGGCGGGGCGATGCGCACGAAAGCGTCGAGGAACTCGTCCACGCCGACCTCGGTCATCGCCGACCCGAAGAAGGCCGGCGACAGCTCGCCGCGCAGCACCCGGTCCTCGTCGAAGGGATCGCCGGCGGCCTCCAGGAGCTCGATCTCCTCGCGGACCTTCGCCGGCACATCTCCGGCCACGGGGCGGCGCTGCCACGATGCGTCGAAGAGCTGGGCCACCCCCTTGAATTCCGGTCCCTGGCCGAGCGGCCAGGTGATGGGGCAGGTGCGGATGCCGAGAAGCTCCTCCACCTCGTGCAGGTTGTCGAAGGGCTCGCGTCCGAGCCGGTCCAGCTTGTTGACGAAGGTGAAGATGGGCAGGCGGCGCAGGCGGCAGACCTGGAAGAGCTTGCGGGTCTGCGCCTCCACGCCCTTGGCGCTGTCGATCAGCATCACCGCGGCATCGGCGGCGGCGAGGGTGCGGTAGGTGTCCTCGGAGAAGTCCTGGTGGCCCGGCGTGTCGAGCAGGTTGATGCGGAAGCCTCCGTGCTCGAACTGCAGGACCGAGCTGGTGACGGAGATGCCGCGCTGCCGCTCCAGCTCCATCCAGTCGGAGGTGACGTGCCGCTGGGCGCCCCGCGCCTTGACCGCGCCGGCCAGATGGATGGCGCCGCCGTGGAGGAGGAGCTTCTCGGTGAGCGTCGTCTTGCCGGCGTCCGGATGGGAGATGATGGCGAAGGTGCGGCGGCGCTGCGTCTCGGCGCGCAGTCTCTGCTCGGGATCCACGTCAGTTTCCTAGCAGCAAACAGCAGGAAATCGCGCTTTTTCGCGGCCCGCGCCCCGGGCGCCCCCCGACCGCCCCCCGACCGCGATCGGGAGCTCGCGAGGTGCGCTCGCGGGATCGGGTGCGAGTGCGGGTGCGCGTCAGCGTGCGGGACTTCGGGTCCCGGGTCGGGAGCGGCTCACGACAGCGGGACAGCTTGGGTTGCAGTCCGGCGACGCGTGGGGGTCCAGGGGGAGACGCGAGTCGCCCCCTGGTGTGATCGAAGAGCGGCTGCAGGGGCAGAGCGCGGCGGAGTCTGCAAGCGACTCTCGCGGAACTCCACCACCCGCGCTCAGCGCGGGTGGTGGACCTGTCCGGGATCGAACCGGAGACCTCTAGAGTGCGATTCTAGC
>DASSQQ010000122.1:0-2163 GCA_035702425.1 Gemmatimonadales bacterium | reverse complement strand
CGCTCCCGGCGTCGGCGGGGACGTCGGCCATCTCGGGCCGGGAGAGGAGCGAGGTGTCGGCGAGGTGGGCCAGGGTCTGGTGCAGCACCAGGGTGGGGACGATGGCCACGTGGGTCGCGGCGATCGCGGCCGCGGTGCGCGCCACCGCGCCCGAGTCCAGCGTCCCCCAGCCGGCCTCTTCCTTGGTCCACCCGGCGAGGAAGAGGTCGTGGGCGCGGAAGTAGGGGGCGGGGTCCTTCACCGCCGCCTCGACCACGCCCGACATATGCTCGATCGAAACCACCCCGGCCTTCGCCGCGGTGAGCGCGTCGGTCTTGCCGAGGTGCGCCGCCACCGGGATGCGAAGGGTGCTCGCCTCGTCCATGATGGGCGCGAGCAAGGCCGGCGTGATCTTGGTGTAGAGCTTCACGTAATCCGCGCCGGCCACGGCGCGCTGGTCCACCGCCTTCCGCGCCTCGTCCGGGGTCGCGACGCCAGTGGCCGCGGCATAGGTCGGCGGCACGCCGTCGATCATCGCGCCCGAGGTGAACATCCGGGGCCCGAGCACCGCGCCCAGGTTCACGTCGTTCTTGAGAGCGTACAGGGTGTCGCTCTCGCTCCCGCCCAGGTCGCGGATGGTGGTGACGCCCCACGCGAGGTAGCGCGGCATCGCCCAGCGCTCGGCGTGCGCGTGCGCGTCGATCAGGCCGGGAATGATGGTCTTGCCGATGAGACTGATGCGCTGGGCGCCCCGCGGCACCGGCACTTCGTTCACCCGGGCCACCGCCTCGAGGTGGCCGTCCTTGATGAGCAGCAGGGCGTCGGTGACCGGAGGCCCGCCCGATCCGTCGATCAGGGTGGCGCCTTCCAGGGCGATGACGCCCTGGCCCGGCGGCTTGCAGCCCGCGGCCGCGAGGAGGAGCGCGCAACAGGCGGTGAGAGTCCGGCTGCTCATGGCCTCGGGTCCTGTGAGGTGTGGTCGTGCAGGATCTGCCAGCGGTCCCCGCGCTTCTCGAGCACCAGGGTGAAGGGCCCGCTCGCGACCACCTCGTCGCCCCGGTGGAGCGCGAACCGCGCGGTGCAGAGCGCCAGATCGGTGGTGAGGGACCGCACGTGCACTTCGTCGAAGGTGAGGGAGTCGCGGGATTTTCCGGGTGCGAAGTACGCGGCCTGGTAGCGGTCGTACAGCTTCTGCCAGCCGTACTGCACGTGCCCGCCGGACACGTAGCTGGTGAGCGAGTCCTGCGCGTAATCGCTCATGAAGGCGGCGAGGTCGCCCCGGTTCCAGCTGGCCGCGGAGCGGGCCAGCATCGCCTCCACTTCCCGCTGGGGATCGCCGAGCCGCTCCCGCGGCACGGAGCAGGCGATCGCCGCGAGGGCCAGCAGGCCCCACCCACCACGCGCCACGCCGTTCATTCAGCCTCTTCGTTCCCGGGGTGCCAGAACGTACTTTGCGGGATGGCCGACGCAACCCCGCGCTCGGACGGGGGGTTCTTGTGGAACACCAGCGTGCGGGGACCGGTGCGCTCCCGCCGCCTGGGCCGGAGTCTCGGTCTGAATCTGCTCCCCGCGCGCTCCAAGCTCTGCGACTTCGACTGCCCCTACTGCGAGTGCGGCTTCCGCACTCCGCGCGCCCCGGCGGCGCGCTGGCCGTCGCCGGACGAGATCGCGCACTCGCTGCGGCGCGCGCTCCAGAATCTCGCCGCGCCGCCGGACGCGATCACCTTTTCCGGCAACGGCGAGCCCACGCTCCACCCGCGCTTCCCGGTGGTGGTGGACCGGGTGCTCGCGGCGCGGGACGAGCTCGCGCCGCGGACGCCGGTCGCGATTCTCTCGAACGGGGTGGCCGCGATCGGGAGCGCCGCGACGCGCGCGGCGCTGCTCCGTCTCGACCGGCGGATGATGAAGCTCGACCTGGGACCGGCGGAGCGGGTGAACGGGAGCGGCTACGACGCCGGCGCGCTCGCCGACGCGTATCGCGCGATCGCGCCGGTGACCCTGCAGGCGATGGTGGCGCGGGGGAGGGACTGGGACGGCTCGAGCGACGCCGCCCTCGCGGCCTGGCTCCCGGCGGCGGGCCGCGCCGATCCGGCCGCGGTGCATCTCTATTCGCTGGCCCGGCCCCCGGCCGATGGGTCCGTCAAAAGCGTCGCGCGGGAGCGCCTCGACGAGATGGCGCGAGCC
>DASSQQ010000121.1:0-9649 GCA_035702425.1 Gemmatimonadales bacterium | reverse complement strand
TGCAGATGAAGAAGGGGCGACCCGGATTCCGGGTGGAAGTGGTCGCGCCGGAGGGAGAGGTCGACCCCGTAACGGCGGCGTTGTTCCGTCACAGCACGACCGCGGGCGTGCGCCGCTGGTCCGCCGAGCGGGCCACGCTGGAGCGCCGTCAGGTGACGGTGCAGCTCTCACCGGACGTAGCGGTGCGGGTGAAGGTGCTGGAACAGAGCGACGGTGTCCGGGTCAAACCCGAGTATGACGACGTGCTGGCGGCCGCCGCGCGTTTGGGGCGGCCGCCCCTCGACGTGGCCCGGGCGGCAGCCCGGGACGCGGAAAGCCTAGTCGCCAAATCCAAGGAGCGAGGATGAGCTTGAACCGTGCCGTCCGTATCGTGGCGTTGCTCGCCGTGAGCGCCGTGCCGTCGACCCTCTCGGGCCAGGTCACGAGCTGGGTGGAGCAGCGTTGCGGGATCAGCCCCGGCGACTTCCGCATCAACGGCGCCCTTCTGTATCTCCAGAACGCGTACAAGACGAGGTTCGCGGATCAGGAGCAGAAGGATATGAACGACGCCAGGAAGAACCTGCTGGAGGCGCTCACCACCGGGGGCCAGACCAAGAACCCCGCGGCGTGGTACTACCTCGGCCGCTACTACGTGAAGCTCAACGACGCGGTGGGCGCCGACAGCGCATTCGCCCGGGCCGAGGTTCTCGCGCCCAAGTGCCACGACGACATCGCGGTCTGGCGGCGCGTGCTCTGGGTGCCGCTCATCAACGCCGGCGTGAGCGCGCTCAACGCCAACGATCAGGACTCGGCGATCGCGACCTTCACCCGGGCCAATGCCGTCTACCGCAACGAGCCCCAGGGTCTGTCGGGGCTGGCCGGCATCTACGCCAACTGGGGCAGCGCCCCGGCCGATACGGCCGCGCTGCGCAGCACCTGCGCCGCCAAGCGCACCGCGGCGCAGTGCGACAGCGTGATGCGGGCCCGGGCCACGCGGGACTCGATCCTGGACCGCACCGCGGTGGATTCGGCGGTCAAGTACTACCAGATGGAGTTCGACCAGGTCAGCGATGCCAAGTACGCCAAGGACCGCCGCACCGCGCTCTTCAACACCGGCGTCGTGTACACCAACGCCAAGCGCTGGCCCGAGGCGGTCGCCGCCTATCATCGCTACCTCGCCCAGGTCCCGGGCGACATGCAGGGCACGGTGGGCCTCGCCACCGCCTTCCAGGCGCTGGGGATGAAGGACAGCTCCAACGCCATGTACCAGCAAGTCCTGACCCACGCCGACTCGGCGCAGGCGCTCGACCTCTTCCAGGCGGGAGCGGCAATCTTCCAGTCGGTCCAGTCCCCACCCGATACCTCGGCGCTGGGGCAGTCGTGCCGCGCCGACGCGCGCAAGGACCGCACCCTGACCCTGCTCAAGGTCAGACAGCGCTGCGACGCGGTGACCTCGAAGACCATGGCCGACTACCACACCGCGACGGCGTCACAGTACCGCCTCGCGGCGCAGGCCTTCGAGGCCGGGCTCGCCAAGAACCCCTACTACCGCGACGGGATCTACAACCTCGCCAACACCTATTACGTGCTCGAGGACACGGCCCACCTGATGACCATGGTCCAGCGGCTCCTGGCCGTGGACCCGCTGAACCGGAACAGCATCCGGCTCCAGGCGGCGGCGTGGCAGCTCAAGGGGAAGCCCGACTCGACGCTGTATTACCTGAAGGTGGCGGACTCGATGAGTCTCGACGTCACCGTGTCGGGATTCTCGAGCGATGATCAGGGCGCGGCGGTGACCGGCGTGGTGTCCAATCGCGGCAAGGCGCCGAGCGCGCCGGGCAAGCTGGTCTTCGAGTTCCTGGACGTGAAGGGCGCGGTGGTCTCGAGCCAGGACTACGACCTGCCGGCGGTGCCTGCCGACGGCAACGCGCGACTCGAGGTGCACACCATCGGCGCCGGGATCGTCGGCTGGCGCTACCACAAGGGTTGACCGACCGGTTAACGTTGACAGGGGCGGAGTGTCCTCCCACATTCCGCTCCATCCCGCGGGCGTAATTCAGGGGTAGAATGCCAGCTTCCCAAGCTGGACGTCGCCGGTTCGAATCCGGTCGCCCGCTCTAGCGTTTTCCATCCAGCACCTCGCGCACCTTGCGCGCGAGCGCGTCCGCGGTGAACGGCTTCTGCAGGTACGGCACCCCCTCCTCCAGCACCCCGTGGCGCAGCACCACGTCATCGGTGTACCCGGACGTGAACAGCGCTCGCACGCCGGGCCGCACCGCGAGGAGCGCCTCCGCCAGCTGTCTCCCGCTCATCCCCGGCATCACGACGTCCGTCATCAGGAGATGGATCTCGCCGGGGAACTGCTTCGCCGCATCCAGCGCCTGCTGGCCTGACGGAGCCAGCAGCACCGTGTAGCCGGCGCGGTCCAGGATCTCCCGCGCGATGGCGCGGACCGCCGGATCGTCCTCGGCGAGGAGGATGGTCTCGGTGCCCGCGGGCGGCGGTGTCGCCGGGTGGCGCGCCGCGTCCAACAGCTCCGCCAACTCTTCGACCTGGGGCAGGTAAACCTTGAAGGTCGCGCCCTTGCCGGGCTCGCTGTAGACCCAGATCGCCCCGCCGCTCTGCTTCACGATCCCGTAGACCGTCGCCAGCCCCAGCCCCGTGCCTTTCCCCCTTTCCTTGGTGGTGAAGAAAGACTCGAAGATGTGCGCCTGGAGCTCGAGCGGGATCCCGGTCCCGGTATCGGTCACCGCGAGCATCACGTGCGGCCCCTGGACCGCGAGGTGGTGAGTGCGCGCGAAGGCCTCGTCGAGACGCACGATGTCCGTGCCGATGGTGAGACGTCCGCCTTTGGGCATCGCGTCCCGCGCGTTCACCGCGAGATTGATGATGACCTGCTCCAGCTGGCCCGGGTCGGCCTTCACCCGTCCCGGCTCGGGGGTGAGGTGGATTTCGAGCCGCACGTCCTCTCCGATCACGCGTTGCAGCAGGGACTGGGCGTCCCTCACCACGGCATTCAGGTCCAGCACCTTGGGCTGGAGCACCTGCTGGCGGCTGAAGGCGAGGAGCTGGCGGGTCAGGTCCGTGGCCCGGCTCGCCGCCGCCCTGATTTCGCGCACGTCGGCCCGGTGAGGCCCGCCGGCGGGGAGGTCCTCGAGGAGCAGGTCGGCGTACCCGGTGATGGCGGTCAAGAGGTTGTTGAAGTCGTGCGCGACCCCGCCCGCCAGGCGGCCCACCGCCTCCATCTTCTGCGATTGCCGGTACTGGTCCTCCAGCTGCTTCAGGTCGGTGACGTCCTGAAACGCGTGGACGACCTGGGTCGTTCGCCCCGTGGTGGCGAGAACGCGGGAGTCGTCGCGCAGCCAGCGCCACGTCCCGTTCTTGTGCCGGAACCGGTACTCGAGGTAGCGGGAGCCGGTGGAAAGGAGGGCGGGGACGGATTCGAGCACCCGCTCCCGGTCCTCGGGGTGCAACCGCTCCATCCACCACCCGGGGGTCAGGGCTTCGACCACCGTGTAGCCGAGGATTCGATGGACGTTGGGGCTCACCCATACCGCCCGTGCCTCGGCCGGCCCGAATTCGGTCACCGAGAGCATCGCTCCCGAAGAGACCAAGACGTGATCGAGCTGGATCTCCGTGGTCCGGCGGCCGCTCTCGCTCGCCTCCAGGGCGGCCTCCGCGGCCTTGCGGTCGGTGATGTCCCGGGCGGCGCCCACGAGGCGGCAGACGCGACCCTGTTCGTCCCGGATCGGGACCGCGTGGCTGGTCAGCCAGCGCACGCTGCCGTCAGGGTGGCGGACCCGGAACTCCACTGACGGGCGGGGCTCTCCCCGGGCCGTCTTGGCGATCGCCGCCTCGAGCATCACGCGGTCTTCCGGGAAGATCGGCTCCAGGAAGGATCTGGGGTCATCGTACATGCTCTGGCAGCTCCGCCCCCAGAGCCGCTCGTAGGCGGGGGAGATGTAGACCGTGCGGCCGGCCACCAGGTCGAGGATGAAGAACGACTCCTGAATGTTCTCGACCACCTGGCGGAACCGTTCCTCCCGTTCCCGAAGCTCCGCCACGGCCTGGGTCCGCTCGGAGCGCAGCCGCCGGTCCTCCAGGGCGCGGTGCACCGCCGCGGGGAGCCGCTCGAGATGCTCCTTGGTGACGTAGTCGGCCGCGCCTTCCTTCAGGCACTCGACCGCCCGCTCCTCGCCGAGGGTGCCGGTGACGATGATGAACGGAATGTCGCGGCCCGTGGTCTTGAGCAGCGCCAGCGCGTCCATGGCGGTCCACTGCGGGAGCCGGTAGTCGGCGAGAATCACGTCGCAGGGCGGGCCGGCGAGGAGCCGCGTGAAGTCGGCCTGCGTGGACGCGAGCGTGACGGTGGGGGCGAACCCTCCTTTTTCGAGCGCACGCCCGACCAGCTCCGCGTCCGGCTGGTGATGCTCGAGCAGCAGCGCCCGGAGCGGCCTTCGCTCTTCGGTGGCCCGGGCCTTGGCGCTCAAGTCCCGGCGCCCACGGTGAACGAGAACGTCGCCCCCTGGCCGGGCGTCGCCTCGGCCCAGATCTCCCCGCCGTGCTTGTGGACGATCCGCTGCACCGTCGCCAGGCCCACGCCGCTCCCCTCGAAATCCTCGTCGCGGTGGAGGCGCTGGAACACACCGAAGAGCTTGTCGGCGTACCGCATGTCGAAGCCTACGCCGTTGTCCTTGACGTAGATCCCGGACCGGCCATTGCGCGCGAGCGAACCCACTTCGATGACCGCGGGATCCCGGCCGCGCGTGTACTTGACGGCGTTGCCGAGGAGGTTGGTGAGCGTCGCCTGCATCAGGCCCGGGTCGCACTCGACGGTGGGGAGCTCCGCGATGCGCCATTCCACCCGCCGCCCGGATTCCACGGGGAGATCGCGGATCACGGAGTCGACGAGCGGCCGCAACGGCGTGGACTCGCGTCCGAGGGGCTGCCGCCCGATGCGCGCCAGCTTGAGCAGGTCGTCCACCAGCCGGGTCATGTGGCGGGCGCCGTGCTGGATCCGCTCCAGGTGGTGCCGGCTTTCGGGGTCGAGCTTCGCCGCCAGGTCCTGACCCAGAATCTCCGCGAAGCCGTTCACCTGGCGGAGCGGCGCCCGCAGATCGTGGGACACCGAGTAGGTGAAGCCTTCCAGCTCTTCGTTCACGATGGCGAGCTCGCGGGTCCGCTCCTCCACCCGCCGCTCCAGGTCCTGGTTCAGCTCCCGGATCTCAACCTCGGCCCGTTTGCGCTCGGTGACGTCGTGCTGCACCGCCACGAAGTGCGTGATCGCTCCGGTGCCGTCGCGAATCGGCGCGATGGACGCCTGGTCCCAGTACAGCTCGCCGTTCTTGCGGCGGTTCTGAATCTCCGCCCGCCATTCCCGGCCGCTCAGAATCGTTCCCCACATCGCGCGGTAGGTGCTGAGCGGCGTGAGGCCGGACTGGAGCAGGCGCGGGTTCCGGCCGATCGCCTCGGCCGGCGTGTAACCGGTGACCTCGGTGAACCGCCGGTTGACGTACTCGATCACGCCATCGGGATTGGTGATGAACACCACCGCCGGGCTCTGCTCCACGGCGGCCGACAATGATTGCAGCCGGTCGGCGGAATGGCTGCGTTCGGCGGTGCGCTTGCGCTCGGTGACGTCGCGGATGGCCGCGATCGTCACCCGCCCCCCGTCGTCCAGCGTCAGGGGGCTGAGACTGATTTCGACCGGGAATTCGGTGCCGTCCCGCCGGCGGCCCGAGAGCTCGAGGCCGCTGCCCATGGGGCGGGCGCGGGGCGCCGCCGCGTACTTCCCGCGATGTCCCGCGTGCGCCGGCCGGAGCCGCTCCGGCACCAGCGCGTCGACGGTCAGCTTTTCGAGCTGCTCCCGGGGGTAGCCAAAGAGCAGGGCGGCGTGCCGGTTGGCGTGCGCGATGCGGCCCGCGGCGTCCACCAGGACGATTCCGTCGGGCACCGCGTCGAAGAGTTCCGCGAAGTGTTCCGGCAGTGAGCCGGTGCGTTTGCGTTTGGCGGGCGCGGGGCGGCGCGGGCGCGCTCGAGGGCTCACGCGCGGACGGTCGGAGAAGCGGGGGAGCGGGTGTTCGGCACAACCACCTCGATACGGCGAGAAGAGACCCCGAACGCCTCCGGTACACTATCAGGAGAACCCTGACCGGTCAGCGTACCTCGCGGTACCGCTGATTGCTAGGGTGCGACCAGTCCCACCCGCACCGCGTACCGCACCAGGCCTGGAATGTCGCGGATTCCGAGGCGCTTCATGATGGCCGCCCGGTGCGTCTCCACCGTCTTCACCGACAGTTTCAAGCGACCGGCGATCCCGCGGGTGGGCACGCCCTCGGCCAGAAGCTGGAGGACTTCGTGTTGTCGCGGCGTCAGGCGCGTGAGGAGTTTGCGGGTGGAGAGCGCGGCTTCGATCGCGGCGGGGAGTCGCGACAGGTCGTCCTTGATCAGGTAGTCGTCCGCGCCGGCCTTGAGCGCGCGCACCGCGAGCGCCTGGTCGAAGGCGCCGCTGACTATGATCAGCGGGGTGGCCGGACGCGTGTTCCGGATGGCGCGGAGCGCGGCGACCGCGTCGAAGTCGGGGACCGCGTGGTCGGAGAGTACCACGTGGGGAACAAAATCCCGCAGCGCCCGCGTGAAGGCCGCCGGATTGTCCACCCGCTGGGTGACGCAGCCGGGCGCGCCCTGCGCCAGCGCGCGGGCGATCAGCTCCGCGTCCGACAGCTGGTCCTCGAGCAGCAACACCCGAAGCGGTGGCTCGTTCATGAGCGGCATGCTACAACGTACCCTGATGCATGACTATAAGGGTGGACCTGACGCGCAAGAGTCGCGCCCGCGCCACGTTCTTGGCGCATTGACACCGGCACGGGGAAGGCAAGATTCAAAGCCATGCGAATGCTCACCCGTCGGAGCCTCGCGCTGCCGTTGCTCCTTGCACCCGTGCTGCCCGCCCGGGCCCAGCAGACCTGGGTGGAGCCCAAGCCTCCGTGCACCATCACCCCGGGACAGTTTCGGGTCTCGACCGGCGTGGTGGACCTCAAGATCGCCACCGAACAGCCCGCGCAGCGCGACCACCTCCTGCGGCAGGCCCAGGACGTCCTCACCCGCGCCATCGTGGGCGACAAGCAGGACAAGAACCCGGGGGCCTGGTATTACCTCGGCCGCTACTACGTCGAGTCCAGGGACCCCGCAGGCGCCGATACCGCCTTTGCCCGCGCCCAGGCGCTCGCCCCTCAGTGCGCCGCGGATATCGAGAGTTATCGCGCCCGGCTTGGCGGAGACGTGATGGGCGATGGCCTGCGGAGCTGGCAGGACGGCAAGGGCGATTCGGCGGTGATCTACTTGCGGCTGGCCGCGCGGGTCGATCCGCAGAACCCGCGGGCGCTGTTCAACCTCGGCCGGTTCTTCGCCTCCCAGGGGCAGGGGGACTCGGCGAACGCCTACACCCAGCGCGCGGTGCAGGTCGCCGGCAACGACACCACCTACGCCAGGGACAAGAAGGAAGCCCTCGTCGGGATGGCGCGGACCCTCGCGTCCAGCGCCCAGTCGAGTCCCGCCCTCGCCCAGTGGCGCCGCACCCGCGCCAGTCGCGATTCGGTGCAGCGCCTGGTGACAGCGGACTCCGGAGTTCTGGCGCGGATGCAGGCCTCGGCCGCGGGACGGCGGGCGCGGGGGGCGCGGCTCGCGCCCGCCGATCAACGCCAGTTCAGTCACGACTCCGCCGGCCGGGCCGAAGCCCTGGAGCGGGACCGCGCGGGCGTGGCGGGTTTCGCCGCCACGGCGGCGGCCGACAGCGCCGCCGCGCTCGCCGCGGCGGCCGGAGCCATCGCGGCCCAGCGGTCGTACCTCGCCTCCTACCCCGACGCGATCGACGTCGCGATGAACCTCGGGGCCCTCTACACCCAGCTCGGCGACCCCAAGGGTGGGGAAGCGGTGCTCGACTCGACCTTCGATCGCGCTGAGGCGAGCGACCCCGAGGCGCTCGTCGGCGCGGGAGAGCGGCTGGTGAACGGCGGCAACCCGAGGCTGGGCGCCCGCGCGCTCGCCCTGGGCCTCCCCAGGCGCCCGTACGATCGGGACGCCCTCTATTCGCTGGCCAGCGCTTACGTCGGCCTGCGCGACAGCGCCAACGCCCTGCCCACCGCTCTGCGACTCGTGGCGCTCGATCCGATGAACCGGGGCTCGCTGCGGGCGCTCGCTTCGGCCTACGATCTCCGCGGGCGCCGCGACTCCGCCGCGAAGTACGGAGCCCTCGCGGATTCAGGGGTCGCGCTCGACATCACCGTGTCGACCTTCGTCCCCGACAGCGCCGGGTACACCATCTCCGGGCTCGCCACCAACGCGCGGCAGTCGCCCTCGCGCCCCCTCCACCTCACCTTCGAGCTGCTGGACGCTCACGGGGCCGCCCAAGGCTCCCAGGGGGTCGACGTCGCGGCCATCCAGCCCGGCGCCAGCACGGTCTTCCAGGTTCACCTCACCGGAACCAGCGCCGCCGGCTGGCGTTACCGCTCGCCCTGAGCGATATTACCCCACTTGGAAGTTTCTGCCGGCGTTGAGGTTGAGACGCCCGGCATGAGAAAGTCCTTTAAGCCAAGAGGGCCGGGTGGGAGTGCGCGTGCAGGCGGTGGCGCCGGATTCGCTCGGCGCGGAGCTCGGCCTTGAGCCGGGAGCGGAGCTCCTCGAGATCAACGGGCGCGCGCTGGAGGACTTCCTCGATTGGGAGTTCCTGACGGCGGACGACCGGTTCTTGCTCCACGCCCGCACTCCTCGGGGCGAAGAGATCGAGTTCGACATCGAGCGTCCCGAAGGCCTCCCCATGGGGGTCACCCTCGAGCCCCCTCGCATCCGCCGTTGTGCCAATCACTGTGACTTCTGCTTCGTGGACGGCAACCCCTCGGGGCTCCGTGCCCCCCTCTACATCCGCGACGACGATTACCGCCTCTCGTTTCGCTACGGCAACTTCGCCACCCTGACCAACCTCAAGCCCTGGGATCGGGACCGGATCGTCGAGTACCGGCTCTCCCCGCTCTACGTCTCGGTGCACGCGACCGACCCCGTGGTCCGCCGCTGGCTCCTTCGCAATCCCGAGGCCGAGGACATTCTCGAGGAGCTGGGCTGGTTCGCGGAGCGGGGGATTCGGTTCCACACCCAGGTGGTTCTCGTTCCGGGAGTGAACGACGGGCCTCAGCTGGAGCGGAGCCTGCGCGAGCTTTGGGGTCTCGGCGAATCGGTGTTGTCGGTCTCGGTAGTCCCGGTTGCGCTCACCGAATTCAGCAAGCATTCGCTGGTGCGCGAGCCCACGCCCGCCGAGTGCCGCGCGGCGCTCGCCACCGTCGGGAACTTTGCCGCGCGCGCGGTGGCGGAGCGGGGATTTCCCTGGTGTTATGGCGCCGACGATCTGTACCTCCAGGCCGGTGAGGAGCTGCCGCCGGCCGCGTGGTATGGGGACTTCGACCAGCGCGAGAACGGGGTGGGCGCGGTGCGCTATCTCCAGGCTCGGATCGCCGCGGCCGGGGATCGCCTCCAGGCGCTTGCGGGCAAGCGGGTGGGGATCGTCACCGGCAAGGCGATGGGACCGCTGATGCCGCAGGTCATTTCGGATCTCGCCGCGGCCACCGGCGCCCATTTCGAGGTGCTGGCGCTCGAGAACACGCTCTTCGGCAAATCGGTG
>DASSQQ010000120.1:0-24122 GCA_035702425.1 Gemmatimonadales bacterium | reverse complement strand
CGATCACCTGGCGGAGCCGCGCCACTTCCGCGTCGCGCAGATCGCGCACCCGCGCGTCCGGACTCACGCCGGTCTCGGCGAGAATCTTCTTGGCGTTGCTCGGGCCCACGCCGTAGATGTACGGGAGCGCGTACTGAATCTTCTTGTCGCGCGGCAGGTCCACCCCTGCGATGCGTGCCATGGCGCTACCCCTGCCGCTGCTTGTGCTTGGGGTTGCGCTTGCAGATCACACGAATGACGCCGCGCCGCTTGACCACCTTGCAGTGTTCGCAGATGGGTTTGACGCTGGTACGAACCTTCAACGGGCCCTCGCCTGGAAAAATTTTCCGGTTGAGCCGTGCATACTAGCGGGGCCCGTAAGTTACCGCAAGGGGCGGGATTAGGCGGTTTCCTCCATCAGCGTCTGGAACACGCGGACCGGGTCCTTGGCCTGCGTCACCGGACGGCCCACCACGAGGTGCGTCGCCCCCCGCGCGATGGCGTCCCCGGCCGTCACGGCCCTCCGCTGGTCGTCCGACCCCGAGCCCTCGGGCCTGATCCCGGGCACCACGATCCAGGGCTCGGGACCCAGCGCCCCTCGCAGCAGACCGGCCTCGTCCCCCGAGGCCACGACCCCCCGGCACCCCGCCTGCACCGCCGTCCGGGCCAGACGTTCCGCCTCGAACCCCAGGTCCGGCACCCCCCGTCCCAGAACCTGGCTGAAATCGCTCGCGTCGTGCGACGTGAGGACGGTGACGCCCAGGAGCGGCACCGCGCCTCCCGCCGCCTGGACCGCCGCCGCCAGCATCGCGTGGCCCCCCAGCGAGTGCACGGTGGCGAGGGAGACGCCGAGATCCCGCGCCGCGCTCACCGCGCCCGCCACTGTGTTCGGAATGTCGTGCCACTTCAAGTCCAGGAACACGCGGACCCCGCGCGCCTGGAATTCACGGACCAGCGCCGGGCCTTCGCGCACGTAGAGCACCGGCCCGATCTTCGCCCAGCGGAGCCCGGGGAGCTTCGCGGCGAGGGCGAGCGCTTCCTTCCCGCTCGGCAGGTCGAAGGCGACGATGATCTCAGCCACGGGCGAGCTCGCGCGCGATGCGCTCCGGGGCTCTCGGGTCCGCGAGCGCCGCGGTGCCCACGGCCACCAGACTCGCGCCCGCGTCCAGGTACTCCCGCGCGTCGCGCCCGCTTCGAACCCCGCCCACGCCGATCACCGGGAGTTGGACCTTCTCGGTCACCCTGCGGGTCGCGAGCACGCCGATGGGAAGAAGCGCGGGGCCGCTGACCCCGCCGAACCCGTTGCCGAGCCTCCCCGCCAGCGCGCCGGGCATGGTGTTGACGAGCGACACGGCGTCAGCCCCCGCGGCTTTCGCGACGCCGGCCATGCCCGCGATGTCGGCGAGGACCGGCGAGAGCTTGACGACGAGGGGCTTGGTGGAAACGCGGCGGCAGCGGGAGACGAGCGCCTCCAGGCCCTCCGGTGTGGCCCCGAACTCGAGTCCTCCGGCACTGGTGTTGGGGCAGGAGGCGTTCACTTCGAAGGCGACGATCGCCGATTCCCCCGTGAGGCGCTCGATCACCCGCACGTAATCGTCGGTCGTCGCCCCCGCGACGTTCACCAGAACCCGAGCACGGGAGAGATGGCGCGCGAGCCACGGCAACTCCTCGGCGCGGACCCGGTCGAGACCCGGATTCGCGAGGCCCACGGCGTTCAGCATGCCGCCGCGGAATTCCGCGACCCGGGGTCCGGGGTGGCCGCGCCGCGGCTCCGGGGTCACCGCCTTGGTGACGATGCCGCCCAGCGAATCGAGATCGACCACCCTCGCCACCTCGCGTCCGAACCCCGCGACGCCCGCGGCCAGGAGAACCGGATTCTGGAATTCGACGCCCAGGAAACGGACCGCCGTCACGGGCGGTCCTGCGGCCGCACCCGCGCCGGAGGTCGGGGACGCGCCCGGGGCGCGGTGGCAGGAGCGGGCGCCTCACCCTCGAGGCTGGGGCCGCGGGGGCCTGGTACCGGGGGCGCGACCGGTGAGCCCACGAAGGACGTGGGGGGTCGCAGCGTCACGCCGAGCACGGCGCCGAGCGAATCCTCCAGCGCTCCGAACGCGGGACTCTCCTGGCCGCGCAGCGCCAGGGTGTAAGGCGAGGTGGAGTATCCGGCGTCGAGCGCGGCGACCAGCGAGTCCCGGCTGTCGGGAAGGAGCGGGAGCGCGGCGATCAGCGCCTTGGGGGCGAAGAGCGAGGTGGGGTACGCCGCGGCCACCTCCAGAAAGAGCGCTCCGGCGAGCGCCGTCGCGCCCAGCGAATCGCGCACCACTTCCGCGGTGCGAAACCGCTCCTCCGCGGACTGTTGTTCCGACCCGACGGCGAGGAGCAGTTTCTTCAGCGCGTTCGCTTCCGGAGACGCGTCGCCGACCAGGCTCGCCGACTGCAGGTGCTCGATCTCCACTTCCAGCGGCAAGGCCTCGCCGGGGGTGCGGGTCTGGGCCGCCCGGGACTTGACGCCCCGCACCCGGGCGCGCCCCGCTTCCACCGAGTCCGGCACCAGCACCGTCACCGCGGTGTACCGCTCGGCCGCGAGCGCGGCCTGGCCGGCGGCGAAGCGGCGGTCGCCGTCCGCGAGCAGGAGCCGCGCCAGCGCTCCCGGGGGCACGTGGGAATGGAGCTGGAGCCGGTCGATCAGGGCGGCCGCCGAATCCTCTCCCACCAGCGACGCGATGTCGCCCACCAGCGCGGTCCACTGCCGTTCGTCCACCCGCCGCGCGCGCAGGGAGTCAGCGACGGCGAGCGCCGGCCCGACCTGGCCCAGCGCGAGCAGCGCCCGCGCGCGCTCCGGCGCGGCGTCGGGCTGATCGGAGGCGGCGAAGGCCGCCACGCCGCCGTCCAGGTCACCGGTCGCCACGCGGGCGCGCCCCACGATCTCGGCGGCGCGCGAGCGCCGGGTCGCGTCCCGCGAGCGCATCACGCCCTCGGCCGCGGTGATGGCGTCCGCGGGATGCCCGATCTGCAGCGCGCAGTCGGCCAGGGTGAGGTCGGCGCGCTCCCGAAGCGACGAGTCGGTCGTCACCGCGAGCACCCGCGCCAGCAGCTCCGCGGCGCGGTCGCAGGAACCGGTTTTCCCGAGCCCCTCGCCCGCCAGGGTCAGGGCGGGCTGCGCCCAGCGGCTCCGGGGGTGACGGGCGGCGACCGATTCCGCCTTCACGGCGGCCTGCGCCCAGTCGGCCTGGGCGGTGAGATCCTGACCGTCCGCCTCGGCGTGGCGCGCCTGGCCGGCGAACTGGTCGGCGGCCCACATGCCGTTGTAGTACACGCACCCGGCGAGAGACGCGAGGAGCGGGAGGGTCAGGACGCGGAGTCTCATTGCGCGGGACCGGCCACGGCGAGCTTGCGCTCGAACTCGCGGAGGTAGGCGACGACCCCGTCGGCGATCGCCGCCGCGATCTGGTGCTGGCCCAGGCTGGAGGCGAGAAAGGCGGCGTCCTTGCGGTTGGTGGCGAATCCGGTCTCGACCAGAATCGCCGGGCGGCGCGCGGTGGTGAGCACCATGAACCCCGCCTGCTGGACGCCGCGGTCCTCACCGGGGTGCACCGCCGCGACCTTCTCCTGGACCAGCTCCGCCAGCCGCGCGGATTCGCGGATGTACTCGTTCTGCTGGAGATCCTTGATGATGAAGCCCAAGTCGCTCCGGTTTCCCGGGGCCGAGGCCTCGAAGCGGATGGCGTCGTTTTCCATCGCGGCCACGCGGCGCGCGTCTTCGGTCTTGGCATCGGAGAGGAAGTAGGTCTCGACGCCGCTGGCGCGCTCGCCGGCGCGGCCGGACGGCATCGAGTTCACGTGCACGCTCACGAAGAGATCGCAGGCGTCGTGGCAGTAGGAGCCGCGGTCCGAGAGCGCGATGAGCGTGTCGCCGGCGCGGGTCAGCGTGGCCGTGATGCCCCGCCGCAGCAGCTCGGCCCGGAGCAGGCGGGAAATCGCGAGGGTGATGTCCTTCTCGGTGAGGGAGCCGGGGAAAAACTTCCCGGGGTTCCCGGGGTCGTTGCCCCCGTGCCCGGGATCGATCACCACCGTGTGGGGGAGGCGGAGTCCCGTCATCGGGTTGGGGCGGGAGCCCGCGGGCGGGGCGACCACCACCGGCGTCGCGACCGGAGCGGGCGGCGCCGCCGTCACCGCGGCCGGGGGCCCGCGATCGAGGAGGCGCGCCGCGTCCGCGTCCCACGAATAGCGCGCGCCGAGCACCCGGGGCACGCATTCCGCGATCCAGGCGAGCGGGAGGTACAGCGTATCCTCCGCGAGGTAGGGCGCGTCCACGAGGGAGCAGAGCACGTCGCCGGCGCGGGCGAAGGGCGCGCCCAGCTCGAAGACGAACCGGGTCCCGGCGAGGGTCACCTCGGCCCGCGCGCCGGAGATGACCGCCGAGAGATGCATCGGAATGGCGAGGAGCGACGCCGCGAGCGCCGGACTTCCCCGCTGATCCGAGACCGGGACGCTCGTTTCCCCGGCGGGGGTCGCGATGATCACGATCCCGGGGAGCGGGCGCGGCGACTGGACCGGGGCAAGGAGACGCAGGACGAGGAGGGCGATCATCCGCGGCGCCCCCGGAACTCGCGCGACACCTCGCGCTCCACGGCGCGGCGCTTCAGCTCCTCGCGCTTGTCGTGCTGTTTCTTCGCCTTGGCGAGCGCGATCGCGACCTTGGCCACCCCGTCCTTGAAGTAGAGCTCGAGCGGAATCAGGGTGAGCCCCTTCTGGGTGGTGCCGCCGATCAGTTTCCGGATTTCACGCTTGTGGAGGAGCAGCTTGCGGGAGCGGGTGGTGGGCGGGTTGTTGTAGCTCCCCGGCCCGTAGGGCGAGACGCTCATGCCCTCGAGCCAGACTTCGGCGTTGCGCACGTGCGCGTACGCCTCACCCAGGGACGCCTTGCCGTCGCGGAGCGACTTGACCTCGGTGCCGCTAAGCACGAGACCCGCCTCCCAGGTTTCGAGGAGGTGGTAGTCATGTCGCGCCCGCGGATTCCGGGCGATGGAAACTTTGTCCAAGGCGTTGGGCCAAGATAGAGAGCGCGCGCATCACGGTCAAGCCAATAGTTGACTTGCAGTTATACCGCCGTCTATATTCGCCGTTCCCCATTCGCCGAAGTGGTGGAATTGGTAGACGCGCTGGCTTCAGGAGCCAGTGGGCGCAAGCCCGTGGGGGTTCGAGTCCCCCCTTCGGCATGAACGACGAAAGAGGACGCAACGACGGAAAGGGATGCAACAGGAAGCCCGGCTCTGGACGAGCCGGGCTTTCTTGCACATCTGCGTTCCATCCTTCGGTTTTTCCGGCGCCTCTAGTACCTCGGCACGTTCCCATCCACCTCCCGCGCCCAGGCGTCGATGCCGCCGGCGAGGCTGCGCGCGTGCGCGAACCCGGCGCCGCGAAGCAGCCGCGCGGCGGTGAGCGAGCGCTGTCCGTGATGGCAGACCGCGACGATCTCGGCTTTGGGATCGAGCTCGGCGAGCCGCGCCGGGAGCTGACCCAGGGGGAGCGTTCGGGCGCCGGGGAACGGCGCGATGGCGTGCTCGAAGGGCTCCCGCACGTCGAGCACCAGAATCCGCGGATTGCTCGAGCGCTCCGCCGCGAAGGCCCGCACCGACACCTCTTCGGCCTCGGGAGGACCGCCGGTGGGCACGCCGCAGAAGGCCTCGTAATCGATCAGCTGGCGCACCGACGGATTCTTGCCGCACACCGGACAGGCGGGGTCCTTCTCGAGGGCGAGTTCCCGGAACGAGAGCTGCAGCGCGTCGAAGAGCAGGAGCCGGCCGATCAGCGGATCGCCGACGCCGAGGACGAGCTTGAGCGCCTCGAGGGCCTGGATGGACCCGATGATTCCGGGAAGGACGCCCAGCACGCCGCCTTCCGCGCAGGAGGGCACCAGGTCGGGGGGCGGCGGATCGGCGTAGAGGCAGCGGTAGCAGGGCCCGCGGTGGGCGTCGAAGACGGCGGCCTGACCCTCGAACCGGAAGATGGCGCCGTAGACGTTGGGCTTGCCCAGGAAGACGCAGGCGTCGTTGACGAGGTAGCGGGTGGGAAAGTTGTCGGACCCGTCCAGCACCACGTCCCAGGCCTTCAGAATTTCGAGGGCGTTGGCGGAGGAGAGGCGGACCGGGAAAGTCTCGACCGCCACGTCGGGATTCAGGTCGTGGAGCCGCTCCACCGCGGAATCGGTCTTCCGGTGGCCGAGGCCGGCGGTGCCGTGCAGCACCTGCCGCTGGAGGTTGGTGCGATCGACCAGGTCGGCGTCCACGACGCCGATGGTGCCGACCCCGGCGGCGGCGAGGTAGAGCGCGGCCGGCGATCCGAGGCCCCCGGCGCCGACCAGGAGAATACGCGCGGACTTGAGCTTTTTCTGGCCCTCGATCCCCACGTGCGGCAGCGCGAGGTGGCGCGCGTAGCGCAGGAGCTCTTCCTGGGTCAGGTCGGGAGTGGGCATGGTCACGGTCGTTTCCGGAGCCAACGCGGGCGCCGGCCCGCTAGTTCCCGCTCGACGCTCCGGCGATCTGGTACAGGCGCGGCTCGCCGGCGAGGAGGTCGGCGAGGGAAACGCCGTCCAGCACTTCGTTGATGCGGCGTTCGAGGAGGCGCCAGACCGGCCGGATGGTGCAGGAGGAGCCGGGGGCGCAGCGCTCCTCGTTCACCGGATGGCGATCGCAGTTGACCTCGAAGATCACGCGCTCCGACGCCTGCATCACGTCCCGGACGGTCACCGCCTCGGGCGCCCGGCCCAGGAGGTATCCGCCGCGGACGCCGCGCACCGACTCGACCAGGCCCGCGCGGCGGAGCCGGAGCAGGATCTGCTCGACGTAATCGTGCGGGAGGCGCTCGGATTCGGCGAGCTGGCGGGCGGCGACGGGGCCCTGCCCCGCGCGCCGCGCCAGGTGTATGGAGACGATGAGTCCGTATTCGGCCCAGGTAGTGACGCGCATGGGCCGAATATGGATGGGGCCGCGGGCGGATTCAATGGGCGCCGCGCGGCGACGCGGGCCGATTCTAGCGCGCGCCCGCGTGCACCAGCTTGGGCAGGAGACTCGCGCCGATCTGCACCGCGAACACGCTCTCGCCCGAGTTGCGCTGGAACCAGAGCAACCGCGAGTCCAGGTTCACCATCAGCGAGCCCGAGAAGATGTCCACGCCGATCCCGCCGTGCGCGCCCTGCGCCACACCGCGATCGGAGCCCTCGGAGGTGATGCCGAGCAGCAGCAGGCCGATCGATCCGTAGAAGCGTCCCCACTGCGGAAAGAGCGACGCTTCGTAATCGGGCGCGAAGAGAATCCCTTCCGGCGAGCAGTTGGAGGAGCAGTTCTCGGTCACCTTGAGCGGCACGTATTCGATCTGCAGGCCGACCGCGCTCTTCCCCTTGGTGTCGCGGAGGAAGCGGACGCCCGCGAGCGGGCCCCGCGCGCGCATCGGTCCGCCGGCGGGAATCAGCACCGAGACCACGGGGCCGATGGTGCCCTGCAGCAGCTTGCCGGTGTGCAGCGCGCCCAGGGCGACGGCCACGTTGGCCCGCGCCTCGAGGCCCTGGATCTCGCTGTTCGGCACCTCGAAGAAGCGGCCCTCGAGAGTCCCCACCGCGGCTTTGCCGGCGTTGATGCGGAGTCCGAAGCCGAAGGCGAGTCCCAGCTGGTAGGTGGTGTCCACCGTGTTGCCGAGAATTCCGCCGCAGCCCAGGGGCGCGTTCGATTGGGTGACCCGCGCCAGCCCCACCTCGCTCGAGGCGAAGGGCGCGATGCCGCCCGGCCCCACCGGATAGTAGTAGGAGTCGAGACTCGCGAAGGTGAGCCGGCGGACGCAGGCGTCGCTCGAGAGGTTGTCGTAGCGCTGGAGGGAGAGGCCGATCTCGCCGTCGTCTCCGGTGATGAGGGCCATGGAGCCGCCGTACGACGCGTAGCTGTGGGTCGCGCCGCCCAGAGTGATGGAGATGCTGGAGACGGTGGGCCCGACGCGGAACTGGCGCTGGGCGCTCGCGGTCCCGCCAACGAGGAGCGTGAGCGCCGTCACAATCGCGGAAGCGTATCTCATGGCGAAGCACTACCAGAAAGCGGAGACCGGGTCGGTGAGCGCCGTCACCCGGCCTCCACTCTGGAACGTGTGGCGTTACTTCAACAGAATGCCCGCGACGATCCCGGCCACGTTCATCCGGATCAGCCACGCCCAGAAGGTCGCCATCTGCAGGGTGCGGGTTTTCATGTACCAGACGCCCGCGCCGAGGGTCTGCAGGGCGATGGGGAGCCACAGGATGGTGGCCAATTCCATGCCGGCGAGCCAGCCGCCGGGCTGGACCCAGAGCGAGGCTTTCAGCTTTTCGTAGACCACCGCGAAGATCAGACCGTAGAGCAGCGCCAGCGCGGCCGATTTCACCATCGCCGGGCCCATGAACTTCTTCATCTCCTCCGGGGACATGGGCGTCACGAACGCGTCCATCCCTTTCATGAACACCTTGCTCCAGAGCACCCAGTCCGCGAGCCACGCCGCCACACCGGCAATCAGTCCAGCGAGGATCCAGTTCATCGCGCTCCTCCAGGAAAGAGTGTGTCCACGGCCATCGGGTTCTTCCGGGCTACTTGCGCTCCCCGGGCACTCCGGGCTCGGTCATCGCCCGGAGGTCCAGCACTGCGTCCAGCTCCTTCCCCTGCAACAGGCCCTTCTCGATCACCAGCTGCCGCACCGTCACGTTTTTCGCGACCGCTTCCTTGGCGAGCTTCGCCGCCTCCGCGTACCCGATCTTGGGCGCGAGCGCGGTGACCAGCGCGGGACTGCGGTCCAGCCAGTGCGCGCACTGCGCCGCGTCGGCTTCGATGCCCTCCACGCACCGCTCCGCGAAGACCGCGCTGGCGCTGGTGAGGAGCTGCATTTCCGAGAACAGATTGTGGGCGATCACCGGCATCATCACGTTCAGCTCCAGCTGACCGGCCTCGGCGGCCGTCGCGATGGTGACGTCGTTTCCGATCACCTGGTAACAGACCATGTTCACCATCTCGGCGATGGAGGGGTTCACCTTCCCCGGCATGATCGAGGAGCCGGGCTGGACCGCGGGCAGCAGGATTTCCGCCACGCCGGTGCGCGGGCCGGACGCGAGGAGCCGGATGTCGCTCGCCACCTTCGCCAGGTCCACCGCGTAGGTGCGGAGCGCCGCGGAGAGCGCGGCCGGGTCGCCCATGGACTGCATCAGCTGCACCAGATCGCCGCCGGCGCGGAGATCGATCCCGGTCATCGCCTTCAGGTGACCCACCACCCGCTTCGCGTACTCGGGCTCGGCGTTCAGCCCGGTGCCGACCGCCGTCCCGCCGATTCCCAGCTCCTTCAGGTACTCCGCCGCGTCGTGGATGCGCTTCCGGTTCCGCGCCACGGTGTGCCCGTAGGCCGCGAACTCCTGACCCAGGCGGATCGGCGTGGCGTCCTGGAGATGGGTGCGGCCCGACTTGAGGATGGCGTCGAAGTCCCGGCCCTTCTTCTCGAACGCCTTCGCCAGCCGGTCCAGGGCGGCGAGGAGCGCGGGGAGCAGGGAGAGCGCGCCGAGGCGGATCGAGGTGGGGATCACGTCGTTGGTGGACTGCGCCATGTTGACGTGATCGTTGGGATGGATGGGCCGGTACTCGCCGCGCTTCCCGCCCAGGATTTCATTGGCGCGGTTCGCGAGCACCTCGTTGCAGTTCATGTTGTGGGAGGTGCCGGCGCCGGCCTGATACGGATCCACGACGAACTGATCCCGATGCTGTCCCGCGAGGACCTCGTCCGCAGCCTTGACGATGGCGTCGGCGAGCCGGGGCTCCAAGCGCCCCGTCTCCTTGTGGGTCAGCGCGGCGGCTTTCTTGATGGCAATCACCGCGTCCACGAAGGCGGGAAGCGGCGCGAGGTGCGAGATCGGGAAGTTGCGGCGGGCGCGCTCGGTCTGGACGCCGTACAGGGCGTCGGCGGGAACCTCCAGCTCGCCCAGGGGATCGCGTTCGAGGCGGGTGGACATGCTACAATCTAACGTGGAACGCGGAACGGGGAACTCGGAACGGCGGCGGCCTCCGTCGCCGCTCCGCGTTCCGGCTTCCGCGTTCCGCGTTCACCTGGTCGGTTCCACCCGCAGCGCGTCCACGAAGCTGTTGAAGTAGAGGGTCAGGCCGATCACCATCGTGATCTCGACCACTTCCGCCGGCCTCCAGGCCGCGGCGAGCCGCCGGTAGAGCTGGTCCGAAACCTCGTGGCCGGCCTGGAACATCGCGTCCGCGTACTCGAGGGCGGCCTGCCACCCCGGATCGAGCGCCGCGACGGGCCCCGGCCCGCCCCGATCCTGCAGGGCCTCCACCAGCTCGTCCGACGCTCCCTGCCGCCTTGCCAAGGCGGTGTGGGAGGCCAGTCAGTAGCGGCAGCCGTTGCGGTGCGAGATCCGGACCCAGAGCAGCTCCTTCAGGAGGCCCGGCACCGTTCCCTGTCCCATCACCGTCCGGAAGTGCGCCGCCACGGTCGCGGTGTGCTGAGGCAGGAGGGCCATGGTCCGGAACATGTTGGGGACCTTGCCCCGCTCTTTCACGAACCCGTCGAAGACGGGCCGCAGCTCTGGCGCCGCATCCTCCGCAGGAAGGGGCGGAATCCGGGGAGGCGTCACTCGGCCTCCCGCTTGCCGCGCCCGATCCATCCGATCTTGAAGAGCTCGGCGGCGGCGCGGATACCGATGCTCCGCACCAGGGCGTAGGTACCGATGGCGGTGAGGAGAAAGGTGGTGTAGAAGCGCCAGATCACGAGCATCCAGGCCTGGTGAGTGCCGAAGTCTCCCGCGAACCCGGAAAGAAACGCGACCTCCACCCCGCCGCCGCCGGACGGCAGGGGCACGATGAGCTGGGCCTGCAGCAGCGCGAGCGCGCCGAAGAACGTAGTCGCCACCGGCGCGTCGGTGGCGTTCCCCCACGCCAGCGCGGCGAGGATCAGCGCCCGGGACGCGAAGCTCACCGCCGTCAACACGGCGCCCGCGACCAGCACCCAGCCCGGCGCGCGGCGCACGTGGGCCCACGCGACGCGCCATTGCCGCCGCACCCGATGGCGGATCATGCCGGAGCGGGTCATGCGCTGGAGCAGGTAGATGATGGCGAGGACCAGCAGGGCCACCACTTCCACGAACACCAGCTCCCCCGCCCGGTGGTGTTTGAGCCAGGCCCGGGCGGCGAACTGCCAGTCGGGGACGTAATGGATGAAGAGCACCAGCGCCACCAGGCCGAACACCGGCCACTCCGCCGCGACCTCGACCCCGATGGCGACGATGCCGGTGACGGGCCGGAGCCTCGCCTCGGCGAGTCCCAGGAACCGCGCCGGCTCGCCGCCCAGGCGATTGGGAGTGAGGGCGGACGCGGCTTCGCCGTAGAGGTTGAGCTGGAACGCGTCACGAAAGCGGAGTTTGCCGCCCGCGGTCCAGGTGGCGAGCTGGATGCGCCACGCGCGGACCAGGGTGTCCAGCGCGAGGAGCGACAGGGCGATGAGGTGGTTCGCGACCCCGAGCACTCAGTCGGAGCAGTCGCCGAGCGGATAGGTGAACCCGCAATTGGCGCACGGGTTCTTGCACCCCCACGGCTTGGGACGCACTTCCGCCCCGCAGCGGAGACAGGTGGGCCGAGGCTTAGGCGGAGCGGTGCGCGCCGGTGAGGAAGGGATTGGCGCGGCGCTCGCGTCCGACGGTGGTTTCGGGTCCATGTCCGCTGTACAGAATGGTGGAATCGGGCAGCGAGAGCAACTCGCGCTCGATGGACGCGAGCAGGGTGTCGAAGTCTCCGCCGGGCAGATCGGTGCGTCCGATGGAGCCCTGAAACACCACGTCGCCCACGAAGGCCACGCCCTCTCCCACGAGGCAGACGCTTCCCGGCGAATGGCCGGGGGCGTGGCGGACCGCGAACGCGAGATTCCCGACGCCCACCCGGTCCCCGTGCCCGTAGGCGCGGTCCGGCGGGGGGGCGGACTCGGCCGCGAGGCCGAACGCTTCGGCCTGGCCGGGGAGCGCGTCGTAGAGCGGGCGGTCCGCGGGATGCAGGTAGACGGGGGCGCCCGTCGCCTCGCGGATCCGCGCCACACCCATCACGTGGTCGAGATGGGCGTGGGTGAGCCAGATGGCCCGGGGCGTGGCGCCGGCGGCGTCGATCTTGTGGAGGATGAGCCCCGCCTCCTGTCCGGGATCCACCACCGCGCACTCGCGGGCCGCCTCGTCCACCACGAGGAACGTGTTCTCCACGAACGCCCCGTTCGGGATGGCGACGACCTTCACCGGGCCGCGACCTTCCGCCCCGACGCCGGCTGGTCCTTCTCGCGCATCGCCGCCAGGTATTTCTCGACCGCGATCGCCGCGGTGGTCGCGTCCCCCACGGCGGTAGTGATCTGGCGCGTCACCTGGCTGCGCACGTCACCCGCGGCGAAGAGGCCCGGAATGGAGGTCATCATCTTTTCGTCGGTGACGAAGTAGCCGGCGGCGTCGTGCTTGGGGTGCCCGGCGACCAGCTCGGTGTTGGGCTTGAAGCCGATGAAGATGAACACGCCGCCCACCGGCAGCTGGGAGCGGGCGCCGCTCACCGTGTCTTCGAGCTCGAGATGGGTGGCGCCTTTCTCGTTCCCCGCGATCTCCAGCACCTTCTTGTTCCACACCATCTCGATCTTGGGGTTGGCGAAGGCCCGCTCCTGGAGGATCTTCGAGGCGCGGAGCTCGTGGCGCCGGTGCACGACGTACACCCTGGACGCGTAGCGGGTGAGGTAGTCCGCTTCCTCGACCGCCGCGTCCCCGCCGCCCACCACCGCCAGCACCTCGTTCTTGAAGAAGGCGCCGTCGCAGACCGCGCAGTAAGACACGCCCTTCCCGGCGTGTTCCTTTTCTCCGGGGACGCCGAGCTTCACCGGCGTGCCGCCCGCGGTCATGATGACCGCCGGGGCGCGGTAGACCTGGTCCCGGTGGGTGCGGACCGTGAACCACCCGTCCTGGCCCTTCTCGATCTTGTCCACGGTATCGGTGACCACCTCGGCCCCGAACTTGGCGGCGTGGGCGGACATCTTCTGCGCCAGGTCGAAGCCCTTGATGCTCTCGAAGCCGGGATAGTCCTCGATCAGATCGGTGTTCAGGAGCTCGCCCCCGGGCACGCCGCGCTCGATGGTGAGCGCGCGGAGCATTCCGCGGCCCGCGTACATCGCGGCGCAGAGGCCGGCGGGCCCGGCGCCCACGATGATGACGTCGTACGTCTTGGGGTCAGGCATCGGTTCTGAATTCCAATCGCGGAGGATCCCCCTCCCCCGCCAGGGCGCGCGCGAGCTGCGCGCGAAACGCGACCATTTCGTATTCGACCACGGGGAGCGGCGGCCCCGCGAGCTTCTCCAGCGCCCCGGCGCCCACTACGATCACGCCGTGACGGTTGCCCCGGGCGCGGTGCAGCAGCGCGGCGGCGGCCTGGATGAACCCCTGAAAGACCCGGGCTTCATCCTCCCTAATAATAGAACGCCAGACGGTTTCCAGGGCCTCGTGCGCCAGCCAGTACTCGCCGGTATTGAACAGCTCCCGCGCGTGCTCGAGGAAGCGGCGGCGGTCGGCGGGAGACAGGGAGCGGTCAGCCATCAGCCGTCAGCCGTCAGCGGGCCCGATGGCGAGAAGGTTCAGCGCGCCGTGACAGGAAGAAATGGTTCCGATCAATACTTCGGCGGCCGTCCCCGGGGCGCCTGCCCGCTCCACCAGCCTGTCGCCCGCGAGCACGTCGTCCACCGCGAAGGTCCCCACCCCGAACACGTGATGCTTACAGATGAAGAGCGCGGGCCCCGCCACCGGCCTCCCACCGGCGCGGAGGCGCTGGGCGAGCCCGGACACCGCCTCGCTCATTTCCCAGGTGCGGGGCGCGCCGATCGCGGGACAGAGCGCGGGCTCCACGCAGTGGGTGGGACAGATCCAGTCGGCGAAGGAGACGTAACGGGTGCGGTCGTCCGCGGCGCGATCGTAGGGCGTGGCCAGGGTCCCCGGGACCGGGGTCACCTCGACCCGCCGCTTCCCCCACCGGGAGCGCGCGCGACGCAGCACCCACTCGAACATCAGATGCGGCATGTGGGGCGAGGGCACGATGTAGTCGCGCGGCGCGTCTTCCGGCGCCGGCTGGGCGTGACCCAGGTAGTGGTCGAAGAAAACCGTCCACTCGCTCGCGACGAAGCGGCGGTCGGGCGCTTCGCCGAGGGCGAGGAGGGCCGGCGATCGCTCGTTCCGGTCCACCACGATCACGGCGCGGAAGTCCGCCTTCCCTTTCTCCTTCGCCTTGGCGAGCTGGGTGGCGTAGAAGGTGCCGTAGCACCCCCCGCCCACCACGATCACGTCCCGCATCCGCGCGGCGCCGGTCACCGGATCAGGCGTCCTCCGTCCACGACCAGGACGGTGCCGGTGACGTAGTCGCTTCCGGCGAGGAGATAGAGCACCGCGCCGACCACGTCGTCCGGGGTGCCGAGGCGGCCCAGGGGCGTGCTCTCGGCGAAATGCTTCCGCGTCGCCTCGTCCCATGCTTCGGGGAGGAGCACCGGCCCGGGCGCGACGGCGTTCACCGCCACGTCGGGGGCGAGCGCGCGCGCCAGGCCCTTGGTGAGCATCACCACGCCGGCCTTGCTCACGTTGTGCGGCAGGTAGGCGGGCCAGGGTTCGAGCCCCGCCACGTCCGCGATGTTCACGATCTTGCCTCCGGCGCGCCGGAGCGCGGGAATCGCGCCCTGCGCGACGAAAAAAGGCGCCCGCAGGTTGAGGTGGAGGGTCTGATCCCAGCTCGCCGGGGTCACGTCCTCGACCGGCTGGCGGACCATGACCGCGGCGGAGTTCACGAGGACGTCGAGCCGGCCCAGGGCCGCGATGGCGCGGTCGGCGAGTCCGCGCGCCGCGACGGGATCCACGAGATCGGCGGGGAGCAGGGCCGCGCGGCGACCGATGGCCCGGATTTCCGCGGCGGCGTCGTTCGCCCCCTCTTCCGAGCCGTGAAAGTGCAGGGCGACGTCGCAACCGGCCTTGGCGAGGCCCACGGCGATGGCGCGGCCGATGCGGCGTCCCGCGCCGGTCACGAGCGCCGCCCGGCCGGCGAGGTCCATCCTAGAGATCCTGTCCGGTGAGGGGGACCACGCGGCCGGTGATGCCGCGGGACTCTTCTCCCGCGAGAAAGAGCACGGCGTTCACGATGTCCGCGAGCTCCACCCACTTCGCCTTGGGGTCGTCCTTCAGGTCGGCGAGGTTCTGCGCGGTGCGCGCGAGCGAAGGCGCGACCGCGTTGACGCGGATCCCGTCCCGGGTGAGCTCTTTCGCGAAGGCCTGGGTCATTCCGGCCACCGCGGCCTTCGCCGCCGTGTAGGAGACCATCCGGGCCTGCGGCCGGGACACGGCGATGGAGGCGAAGTTGACGACCGCTCCGCCCGCGGCCCGGAGCGCGGGGATCGCCGCCTGGGTGACGAGGAAAACGGTCCGGGCGTTGGCGGAGAATTCGCGGTCGAAGGCGTCGAGGGCGACGTCAGTGACGGGCCCGTAATTCAGGAGCCCGCCCGCGACGTTCACCAGCACGTCGAGCCGGCCGAAGCGCTCCGTGGCGACCCGCACCGCGGCGCGGGCGCCTTCGGGGGTCGCGAGATCGCCCGCGGCGACGGCGACGGTGATTCCCGCGCTCGCGAGCTCGGCGGCGCGGGCCTCGAGTTCGCGCGCGTCGCGCGCGGCGATCACCACCTTGGCGCCGGCCGAGCCCAGGCCCCGCGCTACCGCCGGTCCGATCTGTCCCGCGCGCCCCGCGCCGGTGACGAGCGCCACCTTCCCCGCGAAGGACGCCGGCATCGTCAGCCGACCGCTTGGACGATCTCGTCCACCGCCGGCGCGCCGCGCTGGGCGAAGGCGATGGTCCCGTCCTTCCGGATCACGTAGACGGTGCGGAGGATCCCCTTGTCGTCGTCCTTCAGCGCGTGGTAGGCGCGCGAGACGGCGCGGTCGCCGTCCGAAAGGAGCGGGAACGGGAAGCGGAACAGGTCCACGTACTTGAGGTGCGCCTCGACCGAGGCGGGGTTCACGCCGAAGGGCCGCATGCCGGCCCGCTGGAACTTCGTCATCTCATCGCGCACGGCGGAGAGTTGGCGGTTTCAGCCGGGGGTGTTGTTGCCGGGATAGAAGATCAGGGCCACGTGGCCGGCCTGGAGCAGGTCGGCGAGATCGTAGGTCTTGCCGTCGGACGCGGGCGCGGAAAACCGCGGCGCCCGGCCGCCGATGTCGAGGAGCTCGCTCATGCCTTGGTCTCCCGCCGCCGTTCCAGGGTGTCGAGCCACTCGACGGGCACGGCGAGCCCGCCCAGCGGCGCGTGATTGTTACCGAGCTCGGTGTCGCCGTGCCAGTCCGACCCGCCGCTCACCGCGAGCCCCAGCTCCTCGGCGATGCGGCTCAGCCGCGCCTCGGTGGCGGCGGAGTGACTGGGATGCCGCACCTCGAGGCCGTCCAGGCCGTCGGCCTTGAACTGCCGGATCTGCCCCGGCGTCCCGTGCTCGGAGAGATGCGCCGCGACCGCGACGCCGCCCACGCCGTGCGCGAGCGCCGTGACCTCCGCGAGCTTCGGCAGCGGCTTCTCGACGTAGGCCGCCTTGCCGCGGCCGAGGAAGCGCGAGAAGGCTTCGTTGAGGTCGGCGGTCACCCCGCCCCGCACCAGCGCGCGGGCCACGTGGGGCCGCCCCACCGCGCCGTCGCCGGCCTCGCGCGCCAGGTCCTCGGACGTGATGCCGACGCCCATCGCCCGCAGCTTCTCCACCATCCGCTCGCCGCGCTGGCGGCGTGCCTCGCGCGTCCGCGCCAGGAACTCGATCAGGCGCGGGTGGCCGGGCTCGAGAAAATAGCCCAGTACGTGCATCTCGCCCCAGGGCGCCTTGACGCTGAACTCGCACCCGCAGACCACGCGCAGGCCGAGTCGCGCTCCCTCTTCGGCGGCGGCGGGGACGCCCGCCGTGGTGTCGTGGTCGGTGAGGGCGATCGCCGCCAGCCCGGCCGCGCAGGCCCGGCGCGCTACCTCGCCGGGCTCGTACTCCCCGTCGGACGCCGTGGAATGGCAGTGCAGGTCAACGTACGTCGTACGCGGCCTCCGGAGCCGTCCAGGCGGGCTGCGATTGGCGGAACAGCTCGAGCAGGTCGCGCTCGGAGAGCTCCGCCAGCGCCGCGTCGGGACTCCGGCTGCCGACCGGAGCGAACCGGGTGAAACGCCGCCGCCGCGACGGGCCGGCGCCGTGCTGGAAGACGATGCCGAACTGGTCGCGGCCGTAGACCGTCACGTGCCCCGACGGCGCGACCTCCCAGGTCGCGCCGTCCACCACCACCGTGCCCTTCCCCCCGCCCGCCACTTACGCCTCCGCTCCGGCCGCGAGCCCGACTTCGGTCCAGAGCTCCCAGGCGTCGGGGGCGTAGGTCGCGAGTCCTTGCAGCTTCTTCTCGAGCTTGGTCTCCTCGGGCAGGCGCGAGGCCTGCGCCCGGTGGGACATCTCGGTGGCGCTCTCGGTGAACTCGATGAAGAGCTGGGGATCCTTGGCGTTGCGGTACACCCAGATGCGCCCGCCGCGCGCCTCGGCGAACTGCGCCAGCTCGCGGAGGGCGGCGAGGTAGTCGGGCTCGTTGGTCTTGGAAACGCGCACGCGCGAGGCGGTCAGGTGTCGGGGCATGGTCAGATCGCCCCTTCGGGGAAGTCCTGGAGCATCGCTTTGACGTCGGCCAGGAACCGGTCCGCGTCGGCGCCGTCCACGATGCGATGGTCGTACGACATGGTGAGCATCCCCATGGTCCGGATCGCGATCGCGTCCGAGCCGTCGGGCTGGGTGATGACCTTGGGGCGCTTCTCGATCGCGCCCACGCCCAGGATCGCCACCTGGGGCTGGTTGATGATCGGAATGCCGGCGTAGGGGCCGAAGCCGCCGGGGTTGGTGATGGTGAAGGTGCCGCGCTGGATGTCGTCGGGCGAAAGCTTCTTGGTGCGGGCTCGCTCGCCCAGATCGTTGATCGCGCGCGCGATGCCCATCAGCGAGAGCTCGTCGGCGTGCCTGATGACGGGCACGATCAGGCCCCAGTCGAGGGCGACGGCGATGCCGACGTTGACGTCGCGGCGGTAAATGGTCGCGTCCCCCGCCACCGCGGCGTTCACCACCGGATGCTTCTTCAGGTTCTCGGCGCAGGCCTTGGCGATGAACGCGAGGTACGTGAGGTTGACGCCCCGCTCCGCGAACGACGCCTTGTGCTTCCGGCGGATCTCCGCCACCCGGCTGTAGTCGATCTCGAAGAAGCTCGCCACGTGGGCCGAGACCCGGCGCGACAGGATCATGTGGTCCGCGGTGATCTTGCGGATCTTGGACCAGGGCTCGACCCGGTCCCCGGGCCAGGGCTCGGCGGCGGGATGCTCGACGGACGCGGGAGACGGGAGCCGGGAAGCGGGAGACGCGGCCGGCACCCCCCGCTCGATGTAGCCCAGGATGTCCTGCTTCGTCACCCGGCCCGCGAACCCGGTGCCGGGCAGGGTCGAGATGTCGAGCCGGTGCTCGGCCGCGATCTTCCGGACGAGGGGCGTGGATTTGCGACGCAGACGCTCCTCGGCGGTTTCCGCCCCGCCGTCACCCTTCCCCGCCGCGACCGCCGGACGGAACGACGCAGCGGGGCTCGGCGCCGGAGCCGGAGGGGGTGGCGGGGGCGCCGCGGGGCGCGCGGCAGGCGCGGGAGCGGGTGCGGGCGCGGGCGCCGGCGCCGGCGCGGGCTGACCCCGGGGCGCCGCCGCGGGGTTAGCGCCGGAAACCGCGGCGCCCTTCTCGGTGTCCAGCACCGCGACCAGGGTCTGGACCGGAACGGTCTGCCCCTCCTGCACCTTGATCTCGACCAGGGTACCCGCCGAGGGCGCCGGAATCTCGGCGTCCACCTTGTCGGTCGAAATCTCGAAGAGCGGCTCGTCGCGCTTCACCTCGTCGCCCACCTTCTTGAGCCACTTGGAGAGCGTGCCTTCCGCGATCGATTCGCCCATTTGGGGCATGAGGACATCAATGCGAGCCATGGTTCCCTCAGAAGTCTGTAGCCGTCGGCCGTCAGCCTTCAGCCGTCAGCAACTGCTGAACGCTGATGGCCGATGGCTCAGTAAGCCAGCAACCACCTGGCGGCTTTCGTCACATCCTCCGTCTGCGGCAGCACGAAGTCTTCGAGCGTCGGCGCGTAGGGGAGCGGCACGTCGTGCGCCGTCACCCGCATGATGGGCCCGTCGAGCCACTCGAAGGCCTGCTCGTTGATCCGCGCCGCGATCTCGCCCGCGAGCCCGCCGGTGCGGGTGTCTTCGTGGACGATCAGCACCTTGTTGGTCTTCTTCACCGTGGTCATGATGGCCGCGTCGTCCAGCGGGAGCAGGGTGCGGAGATCCACCACTTCCACCCGGACTCCGTCGGCCTTCTCCAGCTGGTCCGCCGCTTCGAGGCATTTCCAGAGCGTCGCGCCGTAGGTGAGAATGGAGAGGTCGCGCCCCTCCCGGGCCACCCGCGCTTCCCCGATGGGCGTCAGGATTTCCTCGTTCTCGGGGAGCTGGTCCTTGATACGCCGGTAGAGCCACTTGTGCTCCAGGTAGAGCACCGGGTCTTCGTCGCGGATCGCGCTCTTGATGAGTCCTTTGGCGTCCCGCACCGTGGCGGGCGCGACGATCTTCAAGCCCGGGGTGTGGAAGAACGCGGCTTCCGGGTTCTGAGAGTGGAAAGGCCCGCCCCGCACGTAGCCGCCGCAGGGACCGCGCACCACGATGGGCGTGGGGAGTCCGGCGCGGTAGCGCGCGGTGGCGACGTAGTTGGTGAGCATGTCGTAGGCGCAGGAGATGAAGTCGATGAACTGCATCTCCGCCACCGGGCGCATCCCCATGTGGGCGGCGCCCGCCGCGGCGCCGACGATCGCGGCCTCGGAGATCGGCGTATCGATCACCCGTTGCTCGCCAAACTTCTTCACGAAACCGTCCGTCACCTTGAAGGCGCCGCCGTAGAGTCCCACGTCCTCGCCCAGGATGAAGACGCGCTCGTCGCGCTCCATCTCCTCCCAGAGCCCCTGGCGAATCGCTTCGAGGTAGGTGATCTCCGGCATCAGACGCTCCGGAACCAGAGCCGTTCGGCCGACGCGGGCTCGGCGTACACGCCGGCAAGCGCCGAGTCTCCCGCGGGCAGGGGCTCGTTCACGCAGGCGTCCGTCGCTTCGTCCACACCGGTCTTCACCTCGGCGTCGATCGCGGCCAGCTCGTCAGCGGTGGCCCACTCGTTCTCGGTGAGCCGCGCGACGTAGCGGTCCACCGGATCGTTCTCTTTCGCCCAGCGCTCGATCTCATCCTTGGCTTGATACGACTGATCGTCGTGCTCGGCGTGACCCTTGCGGCGATAGGTCTTCACCTCGATGAAATGGACGCCCTTCCCCTGCCGCGCGCGGGTCACCGCGTACTTGGTCGCTTCGTACACCGCGAGCACGTCGTTGCCGTCCACGGTGGCCGCGGGAATTCCGTACCCCTGCGCTTTCTCGGCGAGATGGTGGACGGCGAACTGTTTGGCGGACGGCGTGGAGTACGCGTAGTGGTTGTATTCCCCGATCACCACCAGGGGCACTCGCTGGACCGCGGCGAAGTTCAGTCCCTCGTGGAAGGCGCCGGTCGAGGTGCCGCCGTCCCCGATGTAGACCAGGGCGACCCGCGGCTCGCGGCGCATCTTGAAGGTGAGCGCGATCCCCGCCATCACCGGGATCATGTCGCCCAGATGGGAGATCTGGCCCAGGTAGCCGCGCTCGAGATCGCCGAAATGCACGTTCAGCTCCCGTCCGTGGGTCGGCGAGTCGGCCTTGGCCATGTACTGGCGGAGGATCTGCACCGGCTGGGCGCCCATCACCAGCATCGAGCCCAGATTGCGGATGAGTGGTGAGAGGAAGTCCTTGTGAAGACCGCGTTCCAGCGCGTACGCCGAGCCGACCGATTCCCCCTCCTGGCCCAGCGAGCGGAAGAGCCCGCCGATCACCTTGGACTGGCGGTAGAGCGCGGTGAGGCGTTCTTCCAGGGTCCGGGTGAGGCGGAGGTAGCGGTAGATCTCGAGGAGCTGAGCGCGCGTCAGGTCCGCCGGGGACGGCGGTGACTGCTTCGCGGATGGGGGAGCGGCGCCGGAGATCATCGTCTAAATTGTAGTGGGCGTGAAACTTCGCGTGCAGCGGCGCCCAAATCAAGCGGCGGGCGAGGATGGAGGACGAAATGGCGACTCTCAAGCTCCGTGTGAGCGGAATGACGTGCAGCCACTGTCAGGCGAAAGTCGAGAAGGCCCTGAAGGGAAACTCGGGCGTGTACACCGCGGTGGTGGACCTGGCGGCGGGCGAAGCGGACGTGGATTTCAACGACGACGCGGTGACGGCGGGACAGCTGATCGCGGCGGTGGAGAAGGCCGGGTACGGGGCGAAGCTCGGCGGCTAGCGCCTCAGTACGCCCCTCTGACCTCGTGCGTCGGCTCGGCCTCGCGGTGCACCTCGGCCAGGAACCGTTTCGCCAGCTTGTCCAGCTCCGACTCCCCCACCTGATCGCTCGCGACCTCGATGAACGTGTAGTGCCCGCCCTCGGCCCGGGCCGAGACCTGGACCTTGCCCAGGGCCCCCGCGAAGGCGCGGCGGAGCGGCGTCTCTTCCGCCGGCGAGAGGTGCTGGCCGAAAAACGCCCGCGCCGCGTCGAGCACGCGCGCCGGCGGCACCGTGGTACGGTGGAAGTATTTCATGTCGCCCATCCCGGTTTGAAGCGCCGCAGTCTCAGGCTGTTGAGCACCACCGACAGCGACGACCACGCCATCGCCGCGCTCGCGAGCACCGGAGACAGGAGCCACCCGGTGAACGGATACGCGGCGCCCGCCGCCACCGGAATCAGCACCACGTTGTAGCCGAACGCCCACATCAGATTCCAGCGGATCGTCGACATCGTCTTCCTCGACAGCTCGATCGCCGTGACCGCCGCGCGGAGGTCCCCGCGGATCAGCGTGACGTCGGAGGCCTCCATCGCGATGTCGGTGCCGGTGCCGATCGCCATGCCCACGTCGGCCTGGGCGAGGGCGGGCGCGTCGTTGATCCCGTCTCCCACCATCGCCACGCCCTTTCCTTCTTCCTGATACTTCCGCACCAGCTCCGCCTTCTGCGACGGGAGGACCTCGGGCACCACCTCGGTGATGCCGACCTCCTTCGCCACCGCCTCGGCGCCCTTCTTCGAGTCGCCCGACACCATCACCACCCGGAGGCCGAGCTTCTTCAACGCCGCGATGGCGTCCTTGGACGTCGGCTTCACCGGATCGGAGATCGCGATCACCGCGTGCACGGTGTTGTTCACCACCACCACCACCGGGGTGCGGCCCTGGGCGGCGAGGCGGTCCGCGTCGCCCCCCAGCGTGCCGAACTCGAGCGAGCGCTCCCGCGCGTGACGGGGCGAGATCACCTCGATGATCCGGCGGTCCACCGTGCCCCGGACGCCCCGGCCTTCCATCGCGGCGAACTTCTCCACCACCAGCACCGGCACCTGCTTTTCCTTGCCGGCGTTCACGATCGCCGCCGCCAGCGGATGCTCGGACTTCTGCTCCACCGACGCCGCCCACTTGAGCACCTCGGCCGCCGCGATGGCGGTGCCGTCCGGCTTCTTGGCGGTGACGATGTGGGTGACGGTCGGCTTCCCTTCCGTGATGGTGCCGGTCTTGTCGAGGAGCACCATCCGGACCTTGGCGAGCCGCTCCAGCGCTTCGCCGCCCTTGATGAGGATGCCCTGCTCCGCCGCGCGGCCCGTGCCCACCAGAATCGCGGTCGGCGTGGCGAGGCCGAGCGCGCAGGGACAGGCGATGATCAGCACCGTGACCAGCGCCACGGTCGCGAAGATCAGCGCCGACTGCTCCGGCCCGAGATCGAACCAGAACACGAAGGCCGCGATGGCGATCGAGAGCACGATGGGAACGAAGACCGCCGCCACGCGGTCGGCGAGCCGCTGAATGGACGCCTTGGTGGCCTGCGCGTCTTCCACCAGCTTCACGATCTGGCCCAGCGCGGTTTCCTTGCCCACCCGGGTGGCGCTGAAGGTGATGCTCCCCGTGGTATTGAGCGTGGCCCCGAAGACTTCGTCGCCGAGTTTCTTCGCCACCGGCAGGGGCTCGCCGGTGAGCATGGATTCGTCCACCGCGGAGGCGCCCTCGGTCACCACCCCGTCCACCGGGATCTTCTCCCCCGGTTTGACCACCACCAGGTCGCCGACGATCACGGTCTCCGCCGCGACGTCCATCTCCTGGCCGTTGCGGAGCACGTGCGCCTGCTTGGGCTGGAGGGCGGCGAGGCGCCGGATGGCCTCGGAGGTGCGCCCCTTGGCGCGGGCCTCGAGGAGCCGGCCCAGAAGCACCAGCGCGATGATGGCGGAAACGGCTTCGTAATAGACGTCGGGCGGGAGCCCGGCGCGCACGAAGACGCCCGGAATCGCCGTGGTGACGACGGAATAGAGGAAGGCGACGCCGGTCCCCACGCCGATCAGGGTGTTCATGTCCGCGCTGCGGTGCCGGAAGGCGTTCCAGGTGCCGCGGTAGAACTGTCCTCCCGACCACACCACCACGGGGAGCGTGATCGCGGCGAGCGCGATCTTGAGCCACTCGAGATCGATGATGTACTTCGCGGCGATGGCGTCCCGCAGCTTCACCGCCAGCGGCATCAGCAGCCGGCCCAGGAGATCGTACTGCTTGAAGGTTCCCATGTCCCCGGCGGGGCGCTGCGCCATCAAGAGCATCGAGGCGAGCATCGCGAAGACCCCGACGCTCGCGGCCAGCGCGAATTTCCAGGTGAGGGTCCGCACCTCCTGCGCCCGCGCCAGGCGCTCCCGCTCCAGCGGGTCCTCGGCGGCGATGGGCGTGGACACCTCGAAACCGGCGCGGGTCACCGCCTTCTCCAGCTCGTCCGCGGTGGTGCCGCCGGGGACGTAATCCACGGTGACGATCTCGGTGGCCTGATTGGCGACCACGCGGATCACCCCCGCCACCCGCGAGAGCTCCCGCTCGAGGGGCGCGACACTCGGCGCGTAGTGCAGGTCCACGACGCCGAAGGCCACGGTGGCCTTGCCGCAGTTGTAGCCCGCCTCCCGGACCGTCTT
>DASSQQ010000119.1:0-4581 GCA_035702425.1 Gemmatimonadales bacterium | reverse complement strand
GGGAGTCCCACTCCCCGCCTTACCCGACCACGATGCCCGCCACTTCTTCCGGGTGCGGAATGAACCCCACCACCCGGCGGGCGGCGTCCAGCACCACGATCGTCGCCCGGACGTGATGGTCCGCGGGATCGAGCCGGGCCTCGAGGCGGTAGCCCTTGAGCTCGGTCTCGGGCGTCACCACGGCGGTATCGGAGCGGAGGTGGTCCTGCACCGGACAGCGGCTGGGGTCGTCGCCCATCGCCACGCAGCGGGTGACGATGTCGCGGTCGGAGATGGTGCCCAGGTAGCGGCGGTCCTTGGGATTGTCCACCACCGGCACCACGGAGATGTTCTTCGCGCGCATCAGCGCCGCGACCTCGGAGCTCGTCGCCCCGGCCGCCGCCACCACCGGATCCGTGATCATCGCTTCCGATGCCCGCACGCTCACCCCGCTTGCCGGCCTGCCGCGTGACTCAGCGCCCGAGAGTCGATTCTATCGCGTCTTTGGTTCTCTCGTAACCCTGCCGCACGTACCGGTCCACCTGGTCCAGCGCGAAGGTCGCCTCCCGCTCGGCCACGGCCCGAATCACGAGCAGCGGGGCCGCGTCCGCGGGCCACGCGGCGATCTCCCGCTCCGCCTGCGCCGCCATCATGATCCGCTCCGCCTCGCCGTGCGCCCGGAGCAGCCCCGGGACCCGCGAGCGCTGTCCCGGCACCAGGGTCTCGTCGAACCCCGGGCCCACGTTGATCGCCACCACGAGATCGGCGGGCACCCGGCGCGCCACCCCGATGGGGAGCACCGCCCGCAGGCCGCCGTCCAGGTATTGCCGTCCGCCGATTTCACCGGGGGGATAGTAGAGCGGAAGCGCGCAGGAAGCGTAAAGCGCGTCGGGGAGCGGCGCGTCCCGCCCGTCCGCGCCGAAGAGCGCGAGCTCGCCGGACTCGCGGTCGGTCGCGGTGACGGTCAGGGGAGTGGCGAGATCCGCGAATCGGGTGACCGGCACCATGCGCGCGATGGCGCGGCGGAGCCCGTCGGCCTTGAGGAAGCTCGAGGCGAAGACCCCGGCGAGGAGCGCCGCCGGACTGGTCGGCGCCACCGCCTTGCGGGTGAGGGTCCGCCCCGCCGCGAGCACCTGGTCCGGAGACTGACCGGCGGCGAGCGCCGCCCCGACCAGCGCCCCCATCGAGGTGCCGATGATGCGCGCCGGCGCGAGCCCCCGGTCCGCCAGCGCGCGAAAGGCGCCGACCGCGGCCAGCGCCTTGGCACCGCCTCCGGAGAGGACCAGCACCACTCTCATGGGGGACTGCCTACTCCCCCTTCCCCTGGTCGTACCTCCGCTCCATCACCCGGTTGGCGCGGCGCTTCGCGGCCCGCTCGTAGCGGCGCTTCTCGTCCGGGGTTTCGGGAGCGATCGGCGGCACCTCGACCGGCACGCCGTGATCGTCGAGCGCCACGTAGGTCACGTAACAGGAATTGGTGTGGCGGCGATTCCCGGTCAGCACGTTCTCGGCGATGATCTTCACCCCCACTTCCATGGACGTCTTCCCGGCGAAGTTCACCCGGGCGTAGGCGGTGATCAGCTCGCCCACGTGGATCGGCTCCTTGAAGTCCACCTTGTCCACGGACACGGTCACGCAGGCGTGGTTCGAGTGCCGGATGGCGGCGACCGCCGCCACCCGGTCCACCAGCGACAGAATCACCCCGCCGAAGACGTTGCCCATGATGTTCGCGTGCTGCGGCATCATCAGCTCGGACATGATGGTTTCGGATTCGCGCGGATGGCGTGACTGCATGTGACGAGTGTCTCCGCCTTTCAGGGCGCGCCCGCGGGACGCACCTCGTAGCGCGTCTGCATCCCCATCCGCAGGTGCGGCGAGTTGTGGCAGTGGAAGAGCCAGATCCCCGCGTTGTCGGGCACCATGTCCGCCACCACCATGCCCATCGGCAGGAGGGCGGTGACGTCGGTGCGCATCCGGGAGATCTCGACCGTGTTCCCGTGCCAGTGCGGCGAATGGATCTCGAACCCCGTCCCCGCCATCAGGTACCAGCGCACCCGGTCGCCGACCCTCATCTCCGGCATCGGGCCGTTGCCGTAGAGATATCCGTTCATCGTCTCCTTGAAGTTGAACGGCGTCTCCGGGCCGCCCACCGACGGCACGCCGAAGAGCACCGTGAACGGCGTGCTGTCCGGCTGTCCCGCGTAGCGATGGACGTTGGTCACGGCGTAGCGCGAGGCGTTCTCGTCGATTTCGTCGAAGGCGACCACGAACTCGCGGTCCACGTCCTTGGGACTGCCGTCGGCGCGCGCCATCCCCCGCGCGGTGACGATGATGGGACCCATCAAGCCGGTCGAGATGTCCTGCTCCTCCCGCACGTGGGAGTGATACATCCACATCACCGAGCTGCCGTCGCCGGGCCCGGGGCCCGCGCGCTCGGGCACCGGCCAGACGTAGGTCACGGTGCCGCCGGGCGGCACGCCGTTGCCCGTCAGGTCCCGCTCCCCGGGGCCGGCGGCGTACGGCGCGCCTTCGGACGCCTTGGCGTAGAACACGCCGTGGGGATGCATCGTCGCCGGGAACGCGAGATTGTTCCGGAAGATCACCTTGATGGTGTCGCCCACCTCGGCGCGGAGCAGCGGGCCCAAGATGCCGAGGTACTGCATCGCGGCGGGCCGGGGCTTCAGCGTCGTGAAGCTCGAGTCCGTGTACTCGCGATAGATCGCCTTCAGCGCCTGGTGACCGATGTGCCACTTGCCCGCCTCGACGAACGGCTTCTCCACCGAGTCGAAGGCCTGGCCCGAGATCTGATTCGATCCCGAGGGCGTGAAGTCCCAGGTCACGGTGTCGGCCGCGACGAAATAGGTGCGGGTCCGGCCGTGGGGGCGCGCCTGCGCGGGGAGCGGCAGGGCGAGGGGCACGGCGAGGAGAACGCCGAGGGCACTGCGGCGGATCATGGAGACACCTTTCCGGCGGGCGTGGGCCCGCTCAGTAGTCAACCGGTCGCAGATAGAATTCGCCGATCGCGGTCTGGGAGAGCACCGCGACGGTGGGGAGCCGCCGTTTCCAGTGTGTCGAGTCGAGCCGCTTTCTCACCGCTTCCACTTCCTCCGCGCCGAAGCCCCGGGCCACGATGGCGGCGGGGGTGACGCCGCGGATCAGGTAATAGAGGATGGGATCGGCCCGTTCGTAAGAGAAGCCGTAATCGCCTTCGGTGGTCTGGCCCGGAACGAGGTCCGGGGTGGCGGGTTTGTCGAGAATCACCTCGGGGACGCCGACTTGGCGGGCCAGGGCCCAGACCTGGGTCTTGAAGAGATCGCCCAGCGGATTGACGGGCGGGGAATCGTCGGCGTGCCAGGTGAAGTAGCCGAGGAGCCGCTCCGACTTGTTGCCGGTGCCGAGCGGCAGCGCGCGGTGTTTCGCGGAGAGATCGAAGAGCACGATCATCCGCTCCCGGGCCATCACGTTGCCGCGGCGGGTGGGGTCGGCGTCGGGGCTCTCCTGGAGATAGCCGTCCACGGCCGCGGTGATGTCCACCGTCACCGACTCGATGCCGAGCCGGTCGATCACCAGCTGGGCGTGGGAGAGGCTCTCGGGACTGGAGGTGCGGTAGGGCATCCGCACGCCGATCACGTTCCCCTTGCCGAGCGCTTCGGCGGCGAGGAAGGCGGTGAGCGCGGAGTCCACGCCGCCCGAGATGCCGACGATCCCCTTCTGGAACCCGCGGCGGCGGACCACCTCGTCCTTCAGGAAGGCGACCAGCCACTTCCGGGCGAGGGCGCAGTCGAGCCGCAGCGGATCCTCATCGCCCGCGGCGGGGCGGAAGACGTGGGGGGGAGAATGGGGATTCGGGATCGGGGATTGGCGCGGCCGCGTGCCGCTGTCCGTCGGCGCGTCGAACTTCACGCTCGGACGCGTCTTTCCGTTTCCCGAATCCCCTTTCCCCAATCCCCGTATCAAGGTCGGTACCGCGCTCTGCAGGTCGGAGAGCAGGGGCGAGTCGGCACGCACCTGGGTGATCTGGGAGAAGTCGATCTCGGCGGTCACCAGCGCTTCATCGAAGAGGGGACCGCGCACCAGAAGTCTCCCCGAGGGATCGATGATGGCCGAGGCGCCGGGGAAGCCCTTCCCGCCCTCGAAGCCCACCAGGTTCGCGAGCGCCACGAAGACGCCGTGCTCCTCCGCGATTCCGCGCACCACCCGCTCCCAGCGCACCATGCTCTCCGGGAGATGCGCCCCGTCCTCGTCCACCGCGGATCCGCGGGCGGGAGACGCCGAGGGCACGATGATCAGCTGCGCGCCGTCCAGCGCCGCGATGGTGGCGGCGAGCGAATGCCAGGCGTCTTCGCAGATCAGGATCGCGGCGCGTCCGCCCCAGGCGGTTTCGAAGGCGCGCACGCCGTCCTGGCCGCGATCCACGAAGCGCTCCTCGTCGAACACGCCGTAGGTGGGCAGGAACACCTTGCGGTGCACGTGCCGCACCTCGGGCTTCTTCCCGCCCAGGGTGACGTAGAGGCAGGAGTTGAAAAGATGATTCTGGAAGACTTCGTAGAATCCGACGCAGAGGTCCACGGCGGGCCCGGAGTAGGCGGCGGCGAGATCGCG
>DASSQQ010000118.1:0-15002 GCA_035702425.1 Gemmatimonadales bacterium | reverse complement strand
CGTCCGGCTTGTCGCAGAAGTAGCCGCCGGCGTAGCGGCCGTCCGCGAAGCGGAGGTAGGAGACGCGCCCGTTGGAGATCAGCTCCAGCACGCCGGTGACCTTTTCGGTGGCGAGGGCGGGGAAAAACGCGTCGGGCTGGTTGGGATCGACGAACCGGGTCTGGGTGGGCACGGCGCAGGACTGATACATCCACGCCAGCTGCTCCATCGGCGCGGCGCAGTAGGAGATCTCGCCCCGCTCCACCTCGGCGCGCATCCGGCGCAGGGCCTCGGCGATGGTCACCACCTGCCGCCCCGAGCTGTGCAGCGACGCGGCGTTGACCGCTTCCCCTTTGCGGAGGAAGACCAGGAGACATTCGTCGGGGAGGTAACAGGCGAGATAGCCGTCCACCCGGCCGTCCCGGTCGCGTTTGGCGAACGCGAGCAGGTTGTCCAGGTGGATGAACGCGAGCCGGGTGCGGTGAATCAGCCGGTTGACCTGCGGAAACGCGAGTTCCGCAAGTCTCACCGGCGAGTTCATCAGGCGAGCGGTGCTCGCGCGCACTCTAGCCTCCGTTCGAGGCCGGCGGGTTATCCGAGGTGCTGCTTGATCTTCTGCTCGAAGACGGGTTTCGGATAGGCGCCGACCAGGGTGTCCACGGGCTTACCGTCCTTGAAGAATAGAATAGTCGGAATCGACCGGACGTTGAAGCGCATGGCGGTCCGCTGATTGGCGTCCACGTCCATCTTGGTCACTTTGACCTTGCCGGGGTAGGCCCCGGCGATGTCTTCCATGATCGGCGCCACCATCTGACAGGGCCCGCACCAGGTGGCCCAGAAATCCACCACCGCGAGCCCCTGGTGCCGTTCCACTTCCTGCTCGAAGTTGGTGTCGGTGACCGCCATCGGGTGATTGTCCGCCATATCCTTCCACTCCTTGAAGTCGCGTCGTTAAGTTGGTTTCCCTATGCCCGATTCCCGTTCCCGGGTCGCCCACATCGGCGTCGCCGTGCCCAGCATCGCGGAGGCGCTGGCCTTCTACCGCGACGTCCTGGGCCTCACGCCCGGCCCGCCGGAATCGGCGGACGGCGCCTCCATCGTGAGCCTCACCCTCGGCGACGTGGACCTCGAGCTGCTCGAGCCCCGAGATCCCGACAGTCCGGTGGCGAAATTCCTGGCCCGGAAGGGCGCCGGCATCCACCACATCTGTTTTCGCGTCCCCGATCTCGATGCCGCGCTCGCGGCGTGCCGCGCCCGAGGCTACCGGCTCATCGACGAGGCGCCGCGGACCGGAGCCCACGGCCGGCGCATCGCGTTCGTGCACCCGAAAGCGACGGCCGGGATTCTGCTCGAGCTGACCGAGTTATGAACGCGCGCCCTTACGGCGAGGTTCCCCGCGAGCACGGCGACCCCGGCGTGCCGGCCGACTCCAAGTGCACGTCGGTCACCAGCCAGTCGCCGCGCCGCGTTTGAATCACGTCGATCGGCACCACCCGGTTGCAGTCCTGGCGCTGCAGCTCGACCCGATAGCGCTTGAGCGCCGGCTCTCCGGGAACGAGCAGCGGACCCTCGACCAGGCGGTACCCCGGCGCGGTGAGATATTTCTGAATGACGGTGACCCGTTCGTGCAGCTGCTTGGGATCCATCCACTCCGACGCGGGGCCGCGCTCGGTGCCCCAGAGGGTGCCCAGGCGGTCCACGTCTTTGGCGAGCACCGCGGTCATGAACCTGGAGACCGCGTCTCCCGGCGTCTGCGGGCCCGGCGCGCCGGGTTTGGGATTGCCTCCGCAGGCGGCGCCGAGTACGGCGAGGGAGAGCGTCAACGCGAAGCGTCGTGACACGGGCGCGTACCTTGGCGGTAGAATGAATCGAAGGTAAGAAGACATGCGCCTCTACGTCAACATCGATCACGTCGCGACCCTGCGCGAAGCGCGCAAGACCGACGAGCCCGACCCGCTCGCGGCGGCTCGCGCCGCCGAGTCCGCCGGCGCCGACGGCATCACCGTCCACCTCCGCGAGGACCGGCGCCACATCCAGGACGCGGACGTCCGCGCCCTCGCCGGCTTGGTGCGCACGGTCCTCAACCTGGAGCTCGGCGCCCACCCCGAGATCGTGCGGATCGCGCGCCGGGTCCGCCCCTTTCAGGCGACGCTCGTGCCCGAGCGCCGGCGCGAGATCACCACCGAAGGCGGCCTCGCGCTCCCCGCGCGGCCCACGGGCCGGATCGCGGACGCCGCGAAGGCGCTCGCCGAGACGGGGATCCGGGTGAGTCTCTTCATCGATCCCGACCGCAAGGCGATCGATCGCGCCGCCGCGATGGGGGTGGCCGCGGTGTAGCTCCACACCGGACGCTACGCCCACACCTGGAAGACCGGCGATCGCGCGCTAGAAGCGGTCCGCGCCGCCGCGCGCCACGCCCGGTCGGGGGGGCTCGCCGTCCACGCCGGCCACGGCCTGACCTACCAGAACGTCCAGCCCATCGCGCGGATTCCGGAGATCGAGGAGCTGAACATCGGGCACAGCATCGTGTCCAACGCGGTGTTCTGGGGGCTGGAAGAGGCGGTACGTAAGATGAGGAAACTCATTGATGAGGCCGTCAGCCCTCAGCCATCAGCCGTCAGCAAACCACTGAAGGCTGACGGCTGAGCGCTGATGGCTTAAGTTAGACCCCCATGACCGGACCAAATCCACCCCTCGGCATGTCCGACTTCTTCGCCCTCGAGGCGGGGGAGTATCTGGAGCGTCTGGACGCGGTGCTCCAGCCGCAGGGCGGCGCGGCGCCGGCGCTGGACGACTTCGTCCGGCTCTCCCGCGCGCTGCGCGGCAGCGCGCTGATGGCGAGTCAGCAGGCGATCGCGCGCGCGGCGTCGGGCCTCGAAGCGCTGGCGCGCGCCCTCAAGGACGGGCGCCGCCCCTGGGACCAGGGGACCCAACAGCTCGCGCTGCGCGCGGTGGACGACCTGAAGATCTTCGTGCGCCGCGCGTCGTCGTGGACCGACGCGGACACCGCGAAGGCCGAGGCGCTGGGGGCCCAGCTGGAGCAGACCACCGGGCGTCCCTCGGGCGCGCTGCGCGCGGCGGAAGCGACGGGACTGGACGCCGGCGCGCGGGCGTTCGTCGCGCGCGAGGGCGCGGCCATCGCGAGTACCCTGGACCGGACCGCCAAGGCCCTGCGCGCCAATCCCATCGCGCACGATCCCCTGCAGCAGGTGTTGCGCGCGCTGCAGCCGCTCCGCGGCCTCGCGGCGCTGAACGATCTCCCTCCCCTGCCCGATCTCCTGGAAGGGGTGGAGCGCCTGATCGGCGAGATCGCGCATCTCAAGGGTGCGCCCCCGGCGGGCGTGCCCGATCTCTTCGACGCGGCGGCCGCGGGGGTGGCGCAGGCGGCGCGGGAGGTGGCCGAGCGGGGCCGCCCCGATCCCGAGGGCGCGGAGTTCCGGCGGTTCGCCCAGCTCGTGATCTCGGTCTTTCAAACCGACGGCGACGTGGTCCCCATCGCGGCGCTCTACTACAGCGACACCGGTCCGCACATCGTCCAGCAGGGCACCGCGGCCGCTCGGCCGGCGACGCTGGGCCGCCTCGAGCTGGTGAGCCACGGCGAGCACCTGCGGCAGGCGGCGGACTCCCTGGAGCGCGCGCCCTCTCCCACGCAGCGCGAGCTGCGCGCCCACGCGCTGGCCGGGACCTTCCGGGCGCTGGCGGACGTGGGGGGCGGCGCGCTGGCCGAGCAGGTGGCGACCTTCGCGGCGGCGGCGCGGGACGCCGTGACCTCGGGAGTGGCGGCGCGGGAGCCCAAGGCCTTCGCGGCGGAGCTGCGCCGGGCCGGGGATCTCCTGGCGCGTTCGTCCACCGAGGACGAGAACGGTCTCGCGAGCCAGCTCGCGGGCATCACCCAGGCGGTGCGGGCGATCGCGCGCCCCGCGGCGACGGCCGCTGCCGCGGCCGCGCCGGTGGTGCCGATCGAGTCTCTCGCGCCGGCGCCGTCGCCCGTCGCTTCCCCTCCCGTCGCGTCTGAATCGGCGGATCTCTCCGGCTCCTGGGCCACCTACGATCGCCTGGTGGCGGCGGGAATCGGGCCGGCCTCGCTCGACGAGCTGCTGACCCGCGCCACGGCGGTGCCGCCGCCGGCGCCCTCGCTCGACACCGCGCGGCCCGCGGCGCCGGCCGTCCCGTCCGCACCGGGCGCCACGCACCCCGCATCGCCGGTCGCGGCCGAACTGCCGATCGTGGACGTGCGGACGCTGCTCTACCGCGGCCAGCGGGCCCAGGAGCGCGCGCAGGAGCTCAGAGCGGAAGCGCGCACCGCCTCGGGCGAACGGCTCCGCGCGCTCGTCGACGAAGTCTGCGATCTCGTTGGCCTCGCCCTCGAGCCCGGCCCCTAAGCGCCGCGCCTCCTGGACCTGGGTGGTGGGGCTCCTCGTCACGGGGCTCTTCCTCGCCTGGGCGCTCCGCGGCGTTCCGCTCGCGTCCATCTGGGCGGGGATCCGCCAGGCGGACCCCTTCCTCTTAATAGGGGCGGCGGCGCTCGCCACCCTCACCTTCCCGCTCCGCACCTTCCGCTGGCGCGTGATCCTTCGCGACGAGGCCGGACGCGCCTACGCCCTGGGACCGCTCTGGCGCGCGGTCTCCATCGGCTTCATGGCGAACAACCTTCTCCCCGCGCGCGCGGGCGAGGTGGCGCGCGCCTACGTCGCCAGCCGCGAGATGCCGGTGCGCTTCTCGACCGCGCTGGCCTCGATCGGCGTGGAGCGGGTGGTGGACGCGCTGGTGATGCTGGCGCTGATGGCGGTCGCGATCCTCGCGCCCTCCTTCCCCGCGCACGCCACGGTGAACGGCACCTCGGTCGGCCATCTCACCGCGGGCGCCGCGGCGGGGTTCGGCGCGGTGCTGGTGCTGGCGCTGATCGTGGTGCTCCATCCCGCGCCCTGGCTCCGGCTCTTCGAGCGCGCGGCGCGCGCGGTGCTGCCGGCGCGGATCGCGGACCGGGTCTCCGGAATCGCAGAGGGGATAGTGGCGGGGCTCACCGTCCTGAAGAGCCCGCGGCGGCTCGCCGAGCTCGGGTTCTGGTCGCTCGTGGTGTGGCTCGTGAACGCGGCGTCCTTCGCGCTCTGCTTCCGGGCCTTCGGGCTCGCGGTGCCGGCCGAAGGAGCGCTCCTGCTGCAGGGAATCATCGGGTTCGGGGTCGCGATTCCGTCGTCCCCGGGATTTTTCGGGGTCTTCGAGCTCGCCACCAAAGTCACCCTCGAGTTCTACGGAATCACGGGGAGTCTCGCCCTGGCGTACGCCTTCGCCTATCACATCTCGGGATTTCTCCCGATCGTCTTCCTGGGCCTGCACTCGCTCTCCAAGGTCCACCTGCGCCTCTCCGACCTGCGGCGCACGCCGGAGCCGGTCGCGTGACGGCGCCGGACAGCCTCCGGGTCTCGGCGCACGCCAAGATCAATCTCTTCCTGCGGATCCTGGCGCGGGATCACGCCGGCTACCATCAGCTCGAGACCGCGTTCGCGCTGCTCGATCTCGCGGACGAGCTGGCGGTCACCCGCGCCGCCTCGGGCGTGGCGATCGAGGTCGAGGGCGACGACACGGGACCCGCGGACGAAAACCTCGCGGTGCGCGCGGCGCGCGCGGTCCTCGCCGCCACCGGCAACAAGTTCGGCGTGAAGATCGAGCTCGAGAAGCGGATCCCGGTCCGCGCGGGGCTGGGCGGCGGGTCGAGCGACGCGGCGGCCGCGCTCCACGCCGTGAACGCGCTCGCCGGCAACGCCGTCCCCCGCCACGAGCTGCTGCAGCTGGGCTCGCGGCTCGGCGCCGACGTCTCGTTCTTCGCGTCGGGAGCGGCGGCGGCCCTCGGCTGGGGACGGGGCGAGCGGCTCTTCCGGCTCGATCCCCTGCCCGCGGCGCCGGCGCTGATCGCGGTCCCTCCCCTCGCGATCGCCACCGCCGACGCCTACCGCTGGTGGGACGAATTCCACCAGCAGCCCGCGCCCCGCGGGCCCGTGGTCCTGGACGCGGACGCCTTCGCCACCTGGGGCTCGGTGGGCCGGCTCGGCGGCAACGATTTCGAGCTGCCGGTCTTCGGAAAACGTCCGGAGCTGAAAACTCTCTTTGAACGCGTGGCGGGGACCGGACCCCTCTGGGCCCGGCTCGCGGGCTCGGGAAGCGCGATCGCGGCGGTCTACCGCTCGGAGCGCGACCGCGACGACGCCACCCTCACCATCGGCGAGCGGGGACAGCGGCTGATCAAGACGTCCACCCGCACGTCCGCCGCCGGCCCGGAGTTTCCGCCGGCGGCGTGAAGAAAGCCTCACCCGCATCGTAAGCATTCTTTAGCGTTGGCGGGCCCTTCTGGACCGCGAGTTGCACCTCCCTTCGGCGACGACAGCACAGTTCTCCCGAACCCGAGGAACGACACGCATGGCCAGGCACGGTCCCACCAGCGGGGCGTCGACGATTCGTACGCCGTCGCGTTTCTTGGCAGCGGCGCTCTGGATGCTCGCGAGCGTCGCCGGCCGGGCGGCCGCCGCGCAGGGGGTCCCCCAGGACGAGACGGCCCTTTTCCAGGACCTCTCGCGCGTCACCGGCGCCTCCCGTTACGACCAGGACACGCGCGACGCGCCGTCGTCCATCACCATCATCACGGCCGAGGAGATCCAGCGCTACGGCTACCGGACCTTGGCCGAGGCGCTCGAGCACGTGCGGGGCTTCGTGGTCAACGACGACCGCAACTACAGCTACGTGGGCGTGCGCGGGTTCGCGGTGCCGGGGGATTACAACAGCCGGGTGCTGCTGCTGGTGGACGGCCACCGCATCAACGAGAGCGTCTTCGAGTCGGCGCCGATCGGCCCCGACGGCCTGATCGATCTGCGGATGGTGGAGCGGATCGAGATCGTGCGGGGACCCGGTTCGTCGCTGTACGGCGCGAGCGCGCTGTTCGCGGTGGTGAACATCGTGACCCGCCAGCCCCGCTGGGTGCAGGGGGTGGACGCGTCGGCCTCGACCGCGAGTTATGGCACCCGCCGCGGCAACTTCGCCGCCGGCGGCCGCCTCGGAAACGGCGTGGAGCTGATGGGCTTCGCCAGCGCGTACCGGAGCACGGGCCAGGATCTCTCGTTCCCCGGGCTGGGCACCGCGGTGGGCGCGGACGGCGAGCGCTACGACCGCGAGTTCGGGAAGGTCGTCGCGGGCGACTGGACCCTGCAAGCCGGGCGCAGCTGGCGCGAGAAGCAGATCCCCACCGGCTCCTTCCAGACCACGTTCAACGATCCGCGGGCGCAGACGGTGGACGCGTTCAGCTTCGGCCTGCTGCGCTACCAGCACGGGTTCGCCACGCTCTCGAGCGTCGAGGCCACCGTCTCCTACGACGCCTACACCTATCGCGGCCGCTATCCCTATTCCACCGGCCTCACCGCCGACTACGGCCTGTCGCGGTCCTGGGCGTTCGAAGGCCAGTACGTGCATCCGGTGGCCGACCGCCACCGCTTCGTCGTCGGGGTCGCCACCCAGTTCAACACCAAGCAGGACCAGGGCGACGATAACCTCGATTCCGGCACCGTGATCTTCCGCTCCCACCGGCAGGGGGAGATCTGGGCGCTGTTCGCGCAGGACGAATGGCGGCTCGGCCCCGCGCTGCGGATCACCGCCGGCCTCCGGCACGACCACTACGACACCTTCGGCGGCACCACCAATCCGCGAATCGCCGTGGTGTACGACGCGTCCTCGGCCGCCACCTTCAAGCTCCTCTACGGGCGCGCCTTCCGCGCTCCCAACGCCTACGAGCTCGATTACCAGGATGGCGGCCTGAGCATGAAGACGCCGACCGGCCTCAAGCCGGAGCGCCTGGAGAGCTACGAAGCGGTCTTCGAGAGCGAGCCGCTCCGGGACCTGCGCTTCACCGCGACCGCGTTCGTCCTGCACTTGAACGACCTCGTCACCCAGGTTCAGGACTCCACCGATTCCCTGCTGGTCTATCGCAACCTCGGCCGCGCCCAGTCGGAGGGATTGGAGCTGGAAGCGGACGCGCGCTTCCCCGGCGGCAGCGAGGTCGGCGTGAGCTTCACCGCGCAACAGGTGACCGATCCGGGCACCCGGGCGGACCTGCCCGCCGCCCCGCACTACCTGGCCACCGCGCACGTCTCCGTCCCGGTGGCGGGCGATCGGCTGCGGGCCTCGCTCGCGGGGCGGTACGTGGGGACCCAGCGGACCGTCACCGGCGCGAGCGTGGGCAGCAGCACCGTCTCCGACCTGACGCTGGTCGGCACCCTGACCGCGCATCTCACCGCGAGCGCCGGGGTCTACAACGTGTTCGACGCGCGCTACGGCGATCCCGCGGGGAGCGATCAGGTGGTGTCCGTGATCCCGCAGAACCGCCGCAACCTGCGGCTCAGCCTGGGGGCCCACTTCTAGTGCGCCGCATCGCGACCGCCCTCCTCCTGCTCACCGCGGCGGCGCGGCCGATCGGCCCGGCGCAGCGGGTGGTGGTGGTGCTGAGCGCCGACGCCGCTCCCTATCAGCAGGCACTCACCGGTCTCCGCCGGGCGCTCCTCGCGAGCGCGCCGAGCGCCGCGGTCGAGGTGGTGGCCCTCCAGGGCGACACGGCGCGCGTCGCGCAGGCGGTCCAGACCATCCGCGGCGGCGGGACGCCCGCCGCGCTGGTCGTCACCCTCGGCACGCTGGCCACGCGGGAGCTGATCGCCCGGGTGCGCGACGTTCCCATCGTCGCCGGAATGATCCTGAACCCGGGGGAGTTGCGCGGCGCCCCGAACGCCACCGGCGTCTACCTCGAGTATCCGGTGGAGGTGGAGCTGGACTGGCTGCGCCGCCTCCTGCCCGACAGCCGCCGCATCGGCGTCCTCTACCACGGCGACGACGGGAGCCAGCGGGTGGCCGCCGCGCGCCGCATCGCCGCGGCCGGCGGCGACGCGTTCACGGTGGTCGCGATCCGGGTCGGCGGCCCGGAGGATCTGCCCGACGCGCTGGCCCAGCTCACCAACCGCGCCGACGTCCTCTGGAGCCTGAACGATCCGGTGGTCTACAACCCGGAGACGGCGCGTTCCCTGCTGCTGTTCTCGCTGCGGAACCGGATCCCCTTCGTGGGACAGTCCGCCGCCTGGGTGCGGGCGGGCGCGCTGTACGCGCTCGATCGAGACTACGAGGACGTCGGCGCGCAATGCGCCGACTTCGCCGCGCGCATCCTCGGGGGGGAGTCCCCGGCCGCCCTGGCGCCGGCGCGCCCGCGGCGGGTGCTCTACACGCTGAACCGCCGGACCGCGAGCGAGCTCGGCTTCCCCCTGCCCGACGCCGTGGTGCGCGCCGCGGCGGACGTGGTGAACTAGCATGCGCGCCTTCCTCTCCCGGCTGGGCCTCAGGAGCCGCATTCAGCTGCTGACGCTCTCCGCCGTACTCCTCACCACCTGCGGCCTGCTGGGCTTCGGCATCGCCACGGTGACGCGGGAGAGCCGGGCGCGCTTGATCGACAAGGGCCGGGTCCTCGCGTCCATCGTGGCGCGCAACGCCGAGTTCGGGGTCTACACCCGCAACGCGGCCGACCTCGCCACCGTCGTGGCCAGCCTGCGGGCCGATTCCGAGGTGGCGTACGTGCGGTTCGTGGATCGCGCCGGGGCCACCATCCTCGCGGTCCCGTTCACGGCCGGAGACTCGGTCCCGCCGGTGCGCGCGGTCCCCGCCGCCCTCGCGTCCCCGTCGGCGATCCGGGTGGGGGGCGGGTCGGACATGGTGGACGTCGTCGCCGCGGTGGGCGGCACCGCGGACGCGGGCCCCACCCTGCTCGGCGACGACGTGCTGTCCCAGGCGGGCCCGGCCGAGCGGGTCGGTCTGGTGCAGATCGGGCTCTCGAGCGCGCAGGTGGCCGCGCAGATCCGGCGGTTCCTGCTCCAGGCGGCGCTGGTGACGGTGCTCCTCATCGTGCTCGGCTACGCCGCGACGGCCCTGGTGGCCCGGCGCCTGACGGCGCCGGTCGCGCAGCTGGTGGCGGCCACCGGCGACGTGGCCGAGGGCCGGTTCGACGTGGTGGTGGACGCGGACGGCGGGCCCGAGCTCAGTCTGCTCTCCCAGTCCTTCCAGCGGATGGCGACCCGCTTGCACGAGTCCCGGGCGGCGCTGGAGGAATCGCACCGGGTGCTCGAGGGCAAGGTCGAGGAGCGCACCCGCGCCCTCGAGGAAAAGACCCGGCAGGCCCAGGAGGCGAGCCAGACCAAGTCGCAGTTCCTCGCCAGCATGAGTCACGAGATCCGGACGCCGATGAACGGCGTGCTGGGGATGACCGATCTCCTGCTCGCCACCTCCCTGAGCGCGGAGCAGCGGCGCTTCGCCGACACGGTGCGCGCGTCCGCGGAGGCGCTGCTGGACATCATCAACGACATCCTCGACTTCTCCAAGGTCGAGGCCGGCCGGCTGGAGCTCGAGTCGGCGCCCTTCGACCTGCGCGAAACGGTCGAAGAAGTGTGCGACCTGCTCTTCCAGCGCGCGCAGGCCAAGGGCCTCGAGCTGGTGTCCGCGATCGCCGAGGACGTGCCCACCGCGCTGATCGGTGACGCCGGCCGCATCCGCCAGATTCTCCTCAACCTGCTCGGCAACGCCGTCAAGTTCACCGAAGCGGGTGAGGTGGGCGTGCGGGTGAAGCTCGCGGGCGCCGCGGGCGAGAGGGCGCGGCTGCGGCTCGAGGTGTGGGACACGGGGATCGGGATTCCCCCCGAGGTGCAGGCCCGTCTGTTCACCGCGTTCACGCAGGCGGACGCCTCCACCACCCGGCGCTACGGGGGGACGGGACTCGGCCTCGCGATCGTGAAGCAGCTGTCGGGACTGATGCACGGCGACGTCGGGCTCGACAGCGTCACCGGACAGGGCACGACCTTCTGGGTGGAGGTGGAGCTCGAGCGTCAGGCCGCCGGGGCGCCCGCGGTGGCGTCGGCCGAGCGGCCGCTCGCGGGAGTGCGCGCGCTCATCGTGGACGACACCGCCACCAACCGCGAAGTCCTCCTGTCACATCTCCAGGGATGGGGCGTGGAAGCGCGGGCGGTGCCCAATGGCGGCCAGGCGATCCAGGAATCGCTGGAAGCGGTCGAGCGGGGCGAGCCCTTCGACCTCGCCCTCCTGGACTACAAACTGCCCGGGATGAACGGCGTGGATCTCGCCCGCGCGCTTCGCGCCCTGCCGACGGTGTCGCGGATGCGCCTGCTGCTGCTCACGTCGCTGGGCGGCCCCGGCGACGCGGCGACCGCGAAGAGCGCCGGGGTGAACGCGTTCCTCACCAAGCCGGTCCGGAAGCGGGCGCTCGAGACCGCCCTGCGGGGACTGGTGCACGGCGGCGCCGCCGGCGAGCCGCCGGCCGATGCGCCGGACGGCGGCACGCCCCCCGAGCTCCACGCGCCGGAGGCGCGGGTGCTGGTGGTGGACGACAACCTCGTCAATCAGCACGTGATCCGTTCGATGCTGGAGCGCTACGACTGCCAGATCGAAGTCGTCGGCAACGGCCAGCTGGCGCTCGACGCCGCGGCGCGCACCGCCTTCGACGTCATCCTGATGGATTGCCAGATGCCGGTGATGGATGGCTACGCCGCCACCGCCGCGCTGCGCACCCGGGAGACGGAAGGTCGGCACCGGACGCCCATTCTCGCGCTGACGGCGGAAGCGCTGGCGGGCGAGCGGGAGCGCTGCCTCGCGGCGGGGATGGATGATTATCTCACCAAGCCGCTGCGGCCGCCCCAGCTCGCCGCCGCGCTGCGGCGCTGGCTGCCGCCCGCCCGGATCGCCGCCGCGCCGGCACCCGCCGCCGCGGAGGCCCCGGCGCCCCCGGCGCCCCCGGCGCCCGCTCCGGCGACGCCCCCGGCCGAGACTCCGCCCGTCGAACCGACCTTCGATCCCGCCGCGCTGGCCGAGCTCGAGAAGTTCGCGCCGGGGAAACCGGAGATGGTCACCGACACCATCGCGCTTTATCTCGATACCACCCGGCCGGCGCTGGAAAAGGCGCGCGTGGCGCTGGCGACGGGAGACCGGGTGACGCTCCACCGCACCTACCACTCACTGCGCACCTCGTGCGCGATGGTCGGGGCCCGGCGAATGAGCGCGCTCTGCCGGCAAGGCGAAGTGGCGATGAACGCCGGGGACGTGAGTGAGGCGGAGAAACTGCTGGCGCTGGTGGAGGAGGAATTCAGGCAGGTCGAGGAGGCCCTCGGTGCGCTGACCCCGGCGGCGTAGATCCCTCCCGCCGCGTCTGCCCGAGCGTCAGCCGAGGACGCTCTCGATCACCTCGATCACCAGCGCGGGATCGATCGGCTTGGCGAGGAACGGGAACCCTCCGATGTGGCCCCCCGACTGCCGCACTTCCTCCCGCTGAACGAGCGACGTGAGAAAAATGATGGGCGTGGCCTTGAGCGCCTCGTCGCCCCGGATCTGCTCGGCCACCTGGCCACCTTCCAGGTCCGGCATCACCACGTCGAGCAGAATCAGGTCGGGCTTGAAGTCCCGGGCCGCCTTCAACGCCTTCGTGGGGTCGTTCTCGGCCCGCACCTCGTAGCTGCCGGTGCCGTCGAGGTAGACCTTGAGGGTCCGGGTGATGATGACCTCGTCGTCCACCAGCAGGATCTTCTTCTTTGCCATGCCCCCTCCAGGTCGGAGACTCCCGCGCCGCCCCCCCGATGATAACCGCGCCCGGCCCGCGCGCCATAGGCGCGACTGGACGCGGCCTGAATGCGCCGTACCTTTCCCCCGTCCTGCCGCCACGCACGCTCCATCGGGAGAAAGCCATGCGGAGAATCGTCCAGATCACTCTGGGCCTCGGCCTCGGCGCCACGCCGCTCGCCGCCCAGTCCGTCGACAGCCTCATCGCCAGGTACCTCGCGTCCACCGGCGGGATGGCCAAGATCCAGGCTGTCACCACCCTGCGCCGCACCGGCAAGTTCACCGGCGGAGGCGGCTTCGAGGCGGCGGTGGTGCAGGAGAACAAGCGCCCCAACGAAGTGCGCGAGGAGTTCTCGCTCCAGGGCATGACCGGCATCAACGCCTACGACGGCAAGAGCGGCTGGAAGATCTCGCCCTTCGGCGGCAAGAAGGACCCCGAGTCGCTCGGCGAGGAAGAGCTGCACGGCATCCTCGAGGACGCCGATTTCGACGGCGACCTCGTCAACTACCAGCAGAAAGGCAACAAGGTCGAGTTCGTCGGGATGGACCAGGTGGACGGCACCGACGTCTACAAGGTCAAGGTCACCATCCCCAACGGCGACCGCCACATCTACTACCTGGACACCGACTACTGCGTCCCCATCCAGGAAGACATCACCCGCATGATCCGCGGCGCCGAAGTGAACTACACCGTGATCCTGGGCGACTACAAGCAGGTCAACGGCTGGTACCTGCCCTTCTCGGTCGAGACCCGCCAGCAGGGCGCCCCCGAGGGCGGCAAGATCACCTTCACCAAGATCGAAGCCAACGTGCCCCTGGACGACGCCCGCTTCGCGCGTCCCGTGACGCACTGACCCAAAGGACGACGAGCCATGACGACGATCCTTCGCTCCGCGGCCCGGGCCTTCGGGCTCGCCGTGATCCCCGCCCTCGCCGCCGCGCAGCAGCCGGCCGTGAAGGTCGACTCCGAAACCATCTCCGGCCTGGGCGCGCGCAACATCGGCTCGGCCGCGATGAGCGGCCGGGTCGCCGCCGTCACCGCCGTGCACGAGGAGGGCCGGCTCACGGTGTACGTCGGCGCCGCGTCCGGCGGGGTGTGGAAGTCCACCAACGGCGGCACCACCTTCAAACCGGTCTTCGACAAGGAGCCGGTACAGTCCATCGGCGCCATCACCGTGGACCCCAGGAACCCGAAAGTGATCTGGGTCGGCACCGGCGAGTCCTGGATGCGCAACAGCGTCTCCATCGGCGACGGCGTCTACAAGTCCACCGACGGCGGCGAGAACTGGACCAACGTCGGCCTCAAGACCTCCGAGCACATCGTCAAGATCCTGATCGACCCGAACGCCACCAACACCGTCTACGTCTGCGTGCCCGGCGCGCTCTGGTCGGACAGTCCCGATCGCGGCGTGTACAAAACCACCGACGGCGGCAAGACCTGGACCCAGATCCTGAAGGGCGCGAACCTCTCCACCGGGTGCTCCCTGCTCACGATGGATTCCGCCCATCCCGGCACCCTTTACGCCGGCATGTGGGACTTCCGCCGCAAGGGCTGGACCTTCCGCTCCGGCGGCGACGGCCCGACCGCGCCCTCGGCGTCCGCCCTCTTCAAGACCACCGACGGCGGCGCCACCTGGACCGACCTGAGCGCCGCGAGCACCGGCCTGCCGCCCAAGCCCTGGGGCCGGGTGGCGGTCGCGGCGGCGCCCTCCAAGCCCGACGTGGTGTACGCCTTCATCGAAGCGGTGCCGCCCCTCAACGCGCTCTACCGCTCCGACGACGCCGGCAAGACCTGGAAGATGGAAGACCGCAGCCAGAGCATGATCTGGCGGCCGTTCTACTTCGCCAACCTGATCGTCGATCCGAAAAACGAGAACCGCGTCTACAAGCCCGACGGCGGGTTCATCGTCTCCAACGACGGCGGGATGAGTTTCTCCGACATCTCGGGCGGCGCGCACGGCGACTTTCACGACGTGTGGGTGGATCCCGACGCCACCGATCACCTGATCGTGGGTGACGACGGCGGCCTCTGGTACTCCTACGACGCCGGCAGTCACTGGTGGAAGGCCGACAACCTCCCCATCTCGCAGTTCTATCACGTGCAGGTGGACATGGATATGCCGTACCACGTGTACGGCGGCCTGCAGGACAACAGCTCCTGGGTGGGCACGTCGGCGTATCCCGGCGGGATCACCAGCCACCAGTGGGAGAACATGTACGGGGGCGACGGCTTCTGGATGTGGCCCGATCCCACGGACCCCGACTACCTCTACGCCGAGGCGCAGGGCGGCTCCATCGGCCGGGTGAACCGCAAGACCCACGAGACCCGCGGCATCCAGCCCCTCGCGGGCTACAACGAGGGCAAGCTGCGCTTCAACTGGAACACG
>DASSQQ010000117.1:0-23332 GCA_035702425.1 Gemmatimonadales bacterium | reverse complement strand
CTCCAGATCGCGCATCTCGCCGACGAGGACGATGTCCGGATCCTCGCGCAGCGCCGCGCGGAGCGCGTTCTTGAAGCTCTTCGTGTTGAGCCCCACCTCGCGCTGGTTCACGAGGCACTTGAGGTTCGGATGCACGAACTCGACCGGGTCTTCGATGGTGATGATGTGATCGGTCCGGTTCTTGTTGATCCAGTCGATCATCGCGCACAGGGTGGTGGACTTTCCGGAGCCGGTGGGCCCCGTCACCAGCACCAGCCCCTTGGTGAGATAGCAAAGCTGCTGCACTTCCTTCGTGATGCCCATCTCCTCCACGGTGACCACCTTCGCCGGAATCACCCGGAACACCGCGACCGATCCCTTGCGGTCCCGCGCCGCGTTCACCCGGAAGCGTGCCACTCCGGCGATCTCGTAGGCGAAGTCGGTGTCGCCCGTTTCCCGCCACTCCTGGCGGTTCCGGTCCGGCATGATGGACAGGATCATCACGTCGAGTTGATCGTCCGACACCGGGGGGTCGTCCTGGCGGACCATCTCGCCGTGGGTCCGGAACACCGGCGGCTCGCCCACGCGGAGGTGCAGGTCGGACGATTGGGTGTCCACCAGGCGGCGGAGGAGGGCGCCGAGCGCCCGCTCGCCCGCCTGATACCGCGCGTCGGCGAATTCGGCCGGGAGCGCGCTCGGTGCCGCGGTGGTCGCGGCGTCGGGCGGCGGCGCGACCACCACCGAGAGCCGCGGTTTGCGGGTCTGGGCCGAGAACCGGGCCGCGGCGGTGGCGGCCGGGGACGGCGCGGCGGGCGCCGGCGGGGCGGCGGGCGCCGAGGGCGCGGCGGCGCCGGCGCGTGCGATGGTGGCCGACAGCCTGCCGCCCGAGGCGTGTACGCTCACCTGGACCAGCCCGCGGTCGGCGGCGTACTCGAAGTGCGTCTCCTGGCCCAGGTCCATCCGGTTCGCGGCTTCGGGGGGCGCGACCTCGGTGAGCAGGGCGTACACGTGCTTGTCGGTGAGCGGCTGCTTGGAGAGCCGCTGGGGCGCGCCGCCGTCCTTGAGCAGCAGCACCGGCTCGTCGGGAAGCAGCTGGATCTCGTCGCCCCCGGACTTGAGGAGCAGATCGATGAAGGGATCGAGGCGCGCGGGCACGGTCAGTCCACCGGCCGCGCGTAGAGGACGTGCGCCCGGTTCACGAGATGGGTGGCGGAATCAGTCGACACGGCGAAAAAGGGCTCCCGGGTGGCGTTCAGGTAGTCGAGGAGGCGCGAGTGCTGCGCCGGAAGCTCGAAGCGGGCCCAGCCGGTGAGCGAGGCGCCGCCGGTGAGGACGACCTCGAGGCTGGCGGTGCGCGCGGCGGAGAGGCGCTCCGCGTCGCCCCCCATGGCGCTCACGTCCACCTCCAGCGCCACGGTGTTGGCCTTGGCGATGAAGAGCACGTCGCCCACGGTGGGCCGGAAGGCGAAGAACCCTTCTTCCCGGTTCAGCATCTCGAGCGGCGTTTCCGGCCCCACCCGCTGGGGCACCCGCTCCATCACGAACACGTGGCCCGGCCGCGACTCGCCTTCGGTCAACAGCAGACGGGCCGGCACCGCGGCGCGAGGGACGGCGAATTCGGACATCGGGAAAACCTAACCGCGGCGGGGAAAGGCGTCGAGCAGCGAATCGTCTCGAGACCCATCGTCCGCCTCTTGACACCGTTCAGGTCTTGCATCGCACCGCCGCCGGTTCGGTGTTGCCGCAGGCGATGGTCTCATCCATCCCCTGGACCAGCGGTCCGCACGCCGTGGTCTGCGCGCCCTGCTGTGCCGCCTGGGTGGTCGCCCCGCGGGCGGTGGCGCAATTGGTGCGCCCGTGGAACGCCACGCAGACCTGGCACTCGGCCCGGGCCTGACGGGTGGCGAGGAACACGAACAGCGCCGCGAGGGCGAGGATGACGGCGATGGTGTACAGGGTGGAGCGCTTCATCGGCCCTCCTAAAGGGACGGGGAACCCGTTAGGTTGTCGAGACTGTTGCAACGTACGACTACCAACGTACGACGGGATGGGCCCGTGAGCGAAGACCCGGCCGCCAAAAAGAAGAAGAGCATCACCGCGGGCGCGTGGCAGGAAGCGCGCGCGCTGGTCTACGAGCACCGCAGCCGCCTGCTGCTGGGCTTCGTCCTGATGTTCGTCAACCGGGCCGCGGGGTTCGTGCTCCCCGGCTCCTCCAAGTGGCTGATCGACCACGTCATCAACCAGCGCCATCCGGAGCTGCTGGTGCCGCTCGCGATCGCGGCCGGGATCGCGACCTTGGTGCAGGCGGTGACGTCCTACGGGCTCTCCCAGATCCTGGGCGTCGCGGCCCAGCGCGCCATCACCGAGATGCGGATGCGGGTGCAGGCCTACGTGCTGCGCCTGCCCATCAACTTCTTCGACTCCACCAAGAGCGGCATCCTGATCTCCCGGATCATGACCGACGCCGAGGGCATCCGGAACCTGGTGGGCACCGGTCTGGTCCAGCTGGCGGGCGGGCTGATGACCGGCCTCGTCGCCCTGATCGTGCTCTTCTGGATCAACTGGCGGCTCACCGCGATCGCGATTCTCGCCCTGGGGATGTTCGGCGGCGGGATGGCGCTGGCGTTCAGCAAGCTGCGGCCGCTCTTCCGGGAGCGCGGCAAGATCAACGCCGACGTCACCGGCCGCCTCGCCGAGACCCTGGGCGGGATCCGGATCGTCAAGGCGTACCGGGCCGAGAAGAGCGAGAAGCTGGTCTTCACCCGCGGGGCCCACAAGCTGTTCCGCAACATCGCGACCACGATGTCCGGGGTGTCGGCGGTGGGGGCCTTCGCGTCGGTGATCGTGGGCGTGATCGGCATCCTGATGATCCTGGTCGGCGGCCACGCGATCATCAACGGCACCATGACCCTGGGCGCCTTCTTCCAGTACGGCATCTTCATCGGCCTCGTGGCCCTGCCGCTGATCAACATCGCGGCCATCGGCACCCAGATCAGCGAGGCGTTCGCGGGGCTCGACCGGATCCGCGAGATCCGGCGGATGACCACCGAGGATCAGGAGGACGCCACCCGCTCGCCCACCGGGGAGCTGACGGGCGACGTGGAGTTCCAGCACGTCAACTTCGAGTACAACCCCGGCGTCCCGGTGCTCAAGGACGTCTCGTTCAGCGCGCCGGCCGGCTCGACCACGGCGCTGGTGGGTTCGAGCGGCGCCGGCAAGAGCACCCTGATCGGCCTGGTGCTGGCCTTCAACCGGCCCCAGTCGGGGCGGGTGACGGTGGACGGCCGGGATCTGGGCACGGTCCGGCTCGCCGACTACCGCACCCAGCTGGGCGTGGTGCTGCAGGACAATTTCCTCTTCGACGGCACCATCGCGGAGAACATCGCGTTCGCGCGGCCCCACGCCACGCGGGAGGAAGTGATCCGGGTGGCCAAGATCGCGCACTGCGACGAGTTCATCCAGAAGTTCGAGCAGAAGTACGACACGGTGGTGGGGGAGCGGGGAGTGAAGCTGTCGGGCGGCGAGCGGCAGCGGGTGTCGATCGCGCGCGCGATCCTCGCCGACCCGCGGATTCTGATCCTCGACGAAGCCACCTCGTCGCTCGACTCGGAGAGCGAGGCCAAGATCCAGGACGGCCTGAAGACGCTCCGGCACGGGCGGACCACGTTCGTGATCGCCCACCGGCTCTCGACCATCCGGAGCGCGGATCAGATCCTGGTGATGGAAGGCGGGCAGATCGTGGAGCGGGGGAACCACGCCGAGCTGCTCGCCAGGAACGGCCGTTACCGCCAGCTCTACGACAAGCAGTACAAGTTCGAGAAGGACCTCTTCATCAATCCGGGCGAGGACTTCACGCCGGAGCCGGAGCAGGCCGCGGTGGCGACGCCGATGACGCCGCCGAACAGACTGTAAGGCGTGGTGCGTGGTCCGTGGTGCGCGGGAGACCCACGCGCCTACGACGCACCACGCATTTCCTTCACCACCTCCCCCAGCGCTCCCAGCAACCGGTCCACCGGTTCCGGGTTCGCGTTGACGCCCATCAGGCCGATGCGCCAGGTCTTGCCCTTGAGCGGTCCGAAGCCGCCCGAGATCTCGATCCCCCGGTCGAGGAGCTTCCGCCGCACGCCGGCGTCGTCCACGCCCGCGGGGACGTTCACCAGGTTGAGCTGAGGGAGCCGGTGCGCCGCGGGGGTGAACAGGGTGAGCCCCAGCCGCTCGAGGCCCGCCGCGAAGCGCTGATGCGCGGCGCGGTGCCGCGCCCAGCGCGCCTCGAGTCCTTCCTCTAAGACGAGCCGCAGGGCTTCGCGGAAGCCGTAAATGGCGGAGATCGGCGCGGTGTGATGGAAGGCGCGCTCCTTCGCCCCGCCGGCTTCGCCCCAGTACTGAAAGAGGAGCGCCAGGTCTAGGTACCAGGTGGTGGGCTTCGCCTTGCGCTGCGCGACCGCGTCCATCGCGCGGGGGCTGAAGGTCACGGGCCCGAGTCCGGGCGGCGCGCCGAGGCACTTCTGCGAGCACGATCCCGCCGCGTCCACCCCCCAGCCGTCCACGTTCACGTCGATGCCGCCGAGCGAGGTCACGCAATCCACCGCGACCAGGGCCCCGTGCCGGCGCGCGGCCGCCGCGGTCTCCGCGAGGGGCTGGCAGGCGCCGGTCGAGGTTTCCGCGTGCACGAAGGCGACCAGCTTCGCGGGATGCGTCGCGAGCTCGGCGTCGAGGCGGTCGGGCGGCACGACGTCGCCGAGCGGGGCCTCGAGGGTGCGGACCTTCGCGCCGGCGCGCCGCGCCATCTCGGCCAGGCGCTGGCCGAAGTAGCCGATCACCAGGACCACCGCCTCGTCCCCGGGCTCGAGCAGGTTGGCCATGATGGTCTCGAGGCCGGCGCTGCCGGTGCCGGACATCGGGATGGTGTGGTGGTTGGCGGTGCGGAAGACCTGGCGCAGCGACGCCATGGTCTCGTCCATCACGCCCAGGAAGTACGGATCGAGGTGGCCGACGATGGGGGCGGCGAGCGCGGCCGAGACCTGGGGCGCGACGTTCGAGGGGCCCGGTCCCATCAGCAGGCGTTGGGGGGGAGTTAGCTTAGCGGGCATGCGGAATCCTAATCACTCCCGGACCGCGCCGCATCAAACCCGGGACCCGCGGCCGGCATCGTAAACATGTGGCCATCGCCGCGGGCCGAGCGATTCCGGGAGTGGCGTTCCGCGCCGCGCGCGCCGGCGTGACCGACAGCGTGGAGCGGGCGCGCGCCGGAGACGAGGGAGCGTTCGCGGAGCTGTACCGCGAGCACGCGGGGCGGGTGTACGCGCTCTGCCTCAGGCTCACCGGAGACCGCGGCGCGGCGGAAGAGAGAATGCAGGACGTGTTCATCCGCGCCTGGGAGCGCCTCCGGACGTTTCGCGGGGAGAGCGCCTTCTCGTCCTGGCTCCACCGCCTGGCGGTGAACGTGGTGCTGGCGGAGCGGCGCGCGTCCCTGCGGCGGGAGCTGCGGGTGCTCCCGGCCGGGGAGCCCGAGCGCCTGGAGCGCGCGGGAGACGCGCCGCGGGAAGGCGCGGGCGTGGACCTGGAGGGGGCGATCGCGGCACTCCCGGCGGGGGCGCGCGCGGTGTTCGTCCTGCACGACGTGGAAGGGTACGCCCACGAGGAAATCGGGAACCTTCTGGGGATCGCGGCGGGCACCTCGAAGGCCCAGCTCTTCCGGGCGCGCCGACTGTTGCGGGAGCGATTGGAGCGATGAAACACCCGGAGCGGGAAGTAGAGCTGAACGAATACGCCGACGGCAGCATCACGCCCGAGGCGCGGCGGGAGCTGGAGCGCCACCTCGCGGAATGTCCCGCTTGCGCGCGGGACCTGGAGCGGCTCCGCGACCTGCTGCGGGGCGCGTCCCTGTTGCCGCGGGGCATCGCGCCCCCCCGGGACCGAGCCGGGGCCATCGCGGCGGAGATCGCGCGGCGGCGGGTGATGCGGCGGCGGACGGCGGGGGTGGGCCTCGCCGCGGCCGCGGGAGTCGCGCTCTTCCTCACGTTCGGGCGAAACCGGGCGGGGGCCGGGTGGACGGTGGAGCGGGTGGCGGGCGCGCCGCGGATCGGGTCCGCGACGTTGGAGACGGGCGGCCGCGTGGCGGTGGGGCAGTGGCTCGAGACCGACGACACCTCGAGCGCGCTCCTCGACGTGGGGGCGATCGGCCAGGTGGACGTGCGGCCCGGCACCCGGCTCCAGCTCGTCGCCGCGCGGCCCGACGACCATCGGCTCTCCCTGATTCGCGGCACCATCTCCGCGCACGTGGACGCTCCGCCCCGGATCTTCTCGGTGGAGACGCCGGCGGGGACGGCGGTGGACCTGGGATGCGCCTACACGCTCACCGTGGACTCCCTCGGCCGCGGCCTCATCCGCGTCACCGGCGGCTACGTGGAGTTCGACTGGCTGGGCCGCCGCTCGGTGGTGCCGATGGGCGCCTTCGCGCTCACCCGGCCCCGCGCGGGCCCCGGCACCCCGTTCGTGGACGACGCGCCGCAGCCCCTCAGACGGGCGCTCCTGGCCTTCGATTTCGGGGACGGCGGCGCCGCCGCGGCCCGCGCCGTGCTCGCGAGCGCGCGCCGCGAGGACGCGATCACCCTCTGGCACCTCCTGCCGCGCGTGGACGGCACGCTCCGGCGCGCGGTCTACGAGCGACTGGCGCGCTTCGACCCGCCGCCCGCGGGCGTCACCGAGCCGGGGGTCCTGGCGCTCGACTCCGCGATGAGCGAGCGGTGGTGGAAGGAGATTCGGCGGGCGGAGTGGAGAAGGGTGGTGTTGCGGGGGGTGCAGAAAAAATAGTTGTCGGTCGTCAGTCATCAGTCGGTCCGCGCTCGACTGTCGACTTCAAACCTTCCGTCCGCCGCGGGCATCCTATCCCCGGGTCGTCACGATCATTCACTCAGCCGGAGGTAGCCATGCGCTTCTTCTCTCTCACCGCGCTCGCGCTCGCGGGCGTCGCCACCATCGCGCCCGCCCGGACGCCCGCGGGGAAGTGCCCCACCTGTTTTCCGTGGATCTCGATCGAGACTCCGCCCAATCCGGCGGACAGCGAGGCGCGCGACGCCTTCCTGCTGGTGCACGTCTCCATCCGCGGCGTTCCCGCGGACCTGCCGGTCTCGGGTCACGCCGAAGGCGTGGTGAGCGGGGCGCGGAAGAGCGTGCCGCTCGCGTTCACCAGGACCTCGAAGGACGGCGTGTACGCGCTGCGGCGCTCCTGGCCCGACGGTGGCCCCTGGGTGCTGGTGATCGACGTGCGGCCCGGCGCCCAGGCGACCACCGCGCTGGTGGACGTCTCGAGCGACGGCCAGATCACCGCCATCAAGGTGCCGACCCGCGAAGCGGGCGGCATCCGTTATCCCGTCGCGGTGTCGAGCGGCGACGTGGAAAATGAGCTGTCGGCCATCAGCCATCAGGCGCCAGCGGGCAACTGACGGCTGACGGCTGATGGCCGCTCGCTCGCGGCCTCAGTGCCCGATGGGTGTCGAGGGCGGCGCCTCCGGTGACTTCGCCGGGGCCGCTGCCGCGTCGCGGCGCGAGAGGAACCGGTCGATGTCCGCCGCCGCGAGCGCTCGCTGGGCCTGGGCCTCCGGGTTCGGGGACGCGGGCCCCGCGAGCTGGCGCTGGATCCGCCGCAGTCCCCACTCCGCCGCGGCGCGGGCTTCGGGCACCGCGTCGGCGTTGCCCGCCAGCCTGATCAGCTCGTCCACCACCACCCGCTCCGTCACCCGCTGGAGCGCCGCGTGCTGCGCGGGCGCCGGCGCGCCCCAGGTGCGGTCGATGAGCTTCCCGATCACCTCGGTGAGCGTGGGCAGCGAGGGGTCGCGGTCCGCGAACGCGGCGAGCCGGGCGGCGCGCGCGGGATCGAGGATCCCGCCCACCACCTGGGAGGCGATCACCCGCGCGGCGCCGAGCTGATCGAAGGCCGGCGCGGCCTTGGACTCGAGGGCCCAGGAATCCCGGTCGTACCCGAACGGCGTCGGCGCCATCAGCGCGAGCACCCGCTCCGGCACCGCCAGCTCGGCCGGTTGAATCGCGTGGAGCGCGAGGTCGAGGGCGCGGCGCTGGCGCGCGGCGGGGATCAGCGTGGTCGGCGGCGCCGAGTCGCCGCGCACGCCGTAGCGGAACTCCATCCCGCCGATCGCCTTGACGTCGGCGCCCAGGGTGAAGAGGTGGTGGAGGTAGACCGACGTGAACCGGCGGACGAGGAGCGCCTGGGGCTCTCCGGGATGAATGGCGCGCTGATCGAACCGGTTCACCAGGAAGTCGCGGACCTGCTGCACCCGCGCCAGATCCTCGACCGCGTCGGCGCCGTTCACCCAGACCGTGGCCTCGGGATAGGAGCCGCCGGGGCTCTCGTCGGGATTGGTGATGAACTTCATGCCCTTCGCCTGGGCCTCGCGGGCGATCGCCGCGATCCCCGCTTCCTCCTGGCCGGCGGGGAACTCGGTGTAGTTGTAGCGCAGGGCGAGCGAGTCCCAGGCGCCCGGCCCGTTGCGGTACGCCTCGGAGAGATCGATGTGGCCGTTGGTGAGCTTGATCAGCGGGGCGGGGTAGGCCATCACCGACGCGCGCCCCTGGGCCGCCGCCGTGAAATTGTGCGCGAGGCCGAGGGTGTGTCCCACTTCGTGGGCCGCGTGCTGGCGGCGCCGCGCCATCGCGAACTGCTCCGGCGTCACGGTGCTGTCGAAGGACGCGAGCCAGTCGGAGAGGCTCGGGTCGGAGAGGAATGGATCCTCGGGCTCGTCGCCGGAGAGGCCGGGAATGGTGCCCGCGTAGATGTTGTAATCGGTGAAGGAGCGGTTCACCTCCATCCGCACCGCGGCCTTGATGATTTCGCCGGTGCGCGGGTCCACGAACGCGGGACCGATCGAGTAGCCCGCCTCGTCGCGGTGCACCCACTGGATCACGTTGTAGCGCGCGTCCATCGGATCCATGTCCGGGGGCATGTCCCGCACCTGGAACGCGTTGCTGAAGCCCGCCGCCTCGAAGACCTTGTTCCACCACATCGCGCCGTCGCGGAAAGCGGAGCGGTAGGGCTCGGGGACTCCGGCGTCCAGGTAGTACACGATGGGCTGGACCGGGTCGGAGAGCGCGGCGCCGGGATTCTTCTTGATGAGGCGGTGCCGGATGGTGTAACGGGTGACCGGATCCTGATCGAGGGGTTTCGCGAAGTCGAAGAACGCGAGCGAGAAGATGCCGAGCCGGGGGTCAAAGCGGCGGGGCGTGAAGCCGGGATCGGGGAGCTTCACGAACGAATAGTGTTCGCGCAGGGTCACCGCCCGCCCGTCGGGCGCGTGCGCTTCCACCTGGCGGCCGGGGTTGTCGCTCGCGAAGGTGAGCGAGACTTCGATCTCGGTGTTTCGCGGGAACGCCTTGGTGTGCGGCTGGTAGATGGTGCTCCGGTCCCTGTCGAGCCGGTACCCGCCCTGGTTGCGGAGCGCCGCGAGCACCTGCATCACGTCGCCGATGACGAAGGGCGTGACGTCCACCAGGACGTGACCGTTCTCCTCCGCCAGCACCTCGAAGGCCCCGACGGTGGAGGTCGGGAACGACTCCTCCACCGAGCGGCGCAGGGCCGCGTTGTCGGTGACGGCGCGGAACTGGGGGTTCTCGAGGACCAGGAGGATCTGGTTGCCCTGGCGATCGAACTTGCCGAGCTCCGACTGCCCGATGGTCCCGCGGTCGAGCGGGAGATTCACGTCACCCATCCCGGTCGCGAGCGAGGGGAGGTAGAGAAACTCCTCGCCCGGGTTGTCGACTTCGAGGAGGAGCCGGGCTTTCGCCGCGTCCCAGTAGAGCGGGAAGTAGCCGTCCCGCTTCTCGAAGCCCTGGGTGTAGGCGGCGATGGTGGGGAGCTGGGCGCGGGCCGGCGGGGCGGTAGCGAGGAGCGCCAGCGCGAGGCCGGCGAGGGGCGTGCGCATCGTTCGGGTTCCTGGAGAAGAGGGGGCTGAACGTGGAGCGCGCCCGGCGAGCGGTCAAGCGAGCGTCTTACGCGGGACCTCTGGAGGCCGCAATCTTCCCGGTCCCGAATCGGAGCCCCGGCCATCACCACGCCCGCCGCCCCCCGCGACGATCATCCCCGCCGCTGGCGCGTCCTCGCGCTCCTCGGCGCCGCGGAGCTGCTCGGCATGTCGCTCTGGTTCGCGGCGAGCGCGCTGGCGCCGGAGCTGCGCCTGCGCTGGAGTCTCACGGCGAGCGAAGCGGGGTGGCTCACCGCCACGGTGCAGGCGGGGTTCGTGGCGGGCACCGCGGCCGCCGCGGTGCTGAATCTCGCGGATCTCTTTCCGTCCAAGTGGCTGTTCGCGGGTTCGGCGGCGCTCGGGGCCGCGGCGAACGCCGCGCTCCTCGTGGCGCCGTCGTATCCGGCCGCGCTGGTCTCGCGGTTTCTGACCGGAATGTTTCTGGCGGGCGTCTATCCGCCCGCGATGAAGATGATCGCGACCTGGTTCTCCTCGGGTCGCGGGCTGGCCATCGGGACCATCGTGGGGGCGCTGACCGTGGGGAAGGCGGTGCCCTATCTCGCCCACGCGCTGGCGGGATCGCGGGTGGCGCCGGTGGTGGTGGTGGTGTCGGCGGGTGCGGTGCTGGGCGCCCTGCTCGTGGCGGTCGGGTACGAAGACGGTCCCTTCGCGTTCGAGCGGCGGCCTTTCTCCTGGCGCCTGGCGGGCGCGGTGCTCCGGGAGCGGCGCTGGCGGCTCGCCACCGCGGGCTACCTGGGCCACATGTGGGAGCTGTACAGCTTCTGGACCTGGGTCACCGCGTTCCTGGTGGCGAGCAGGACGGCGTGGGGTTCGGCGCACCCGGGCGGACCGTCCGCGGAGGCGGTGGGCGTCCTCGCCTTCGGCGCCATCGCGGTGGGCGGCGCGGGATGCGTGTGGGGCGGGTGGGTCGCGGACCGCATCGGCCACGAGCGGCTCGTCATCCGGGCGATGGCGGCGAGCGGGGCCTGCGCGCTCGCGATCGGCGGGTTCTTCGGTCAGAGCGCCTGGGCGCCGATCGCCGTGGCGTGGGTGTGGGGATTCTTCGTGATCGCGGACTCGGCGCAATTCAGCACCATGGTGACGCGATCGGTCCCGGCGCACGCGGTGGGGACGGCGCTGACGCTGCAGACCTCGTTCGGGTTTCTGCTCACCATGGCGAGCATTCAACTGGTGCCGCCGCTGGTGCACGCGGTGTCGTGGCGCTGGGCCTTCGCGGCGCTCGCGATCGGGCCGGCGCTCGGGATCGCGGCGATCCGGAGGCTCAAAGGGGTGAGCGGCGTGGGGTAGCGGCTCACCCTCCGGCGCGTAGTGTTCCTCGTCCCGATCGGTGATCCCCCTTTTCACCACCAAGGCTCATGACCACTCCCGTCTCCTACGCCCGCAAGCTCGGCCTCTTCTCCGGCACCATGGCCGTGATCGGCGGCATCATCGGGTCGGGAATCTTCGTGGGCCCGGCGGTGGTGGCGCAGCGGGTGGGTACCGCGCCCCTCGCGCTCGCGGCCTGGGCGCTGGGCGGCGCCATCGCGCTCGCGGGCGCCTTCTGTTTCGCCGAGCTCGGGGAACGGAGTCCGAAGGCGGGCGGCGGGTACGTGTACCTGCGCGACGCGCTGGGCCCCCTCCCCGCGTTTCTCTACGGCTGGGCCCTCCTGCTCGTGATGTCCACCGGAGCCTGCGCCTTCGTCGCCGTCACTTTCGCCAATTATTCGGCGGCGCTCCTCGGCCTCGCGCCGGGCGCGGTGCTGCCGATCGCGATCGCCGCCATCGCCCTGGTCACCGCGCTCAACTACGTCGGGGTCGCCCCGGCCGCGATCACGCAGAACGTGTTCGTGATCCTGAAGCTCGCGGCGCTGGCCGCGCTCATCGTGGCGGGAATCCTGCTGCCGATGCACCCCACCGGGATCGCGTCCGCGATGACGGGCATCCGCCACCCGGCGCTCCCCCAGCCGTCCTCCGTGCTCCAGATCGGCATCGTCCTCGGCGCGGCGCTCGTCCCGGTGCTGTTCACGTGCGGGGGCTGGCAGCAGACCAACTTCGTCGCCGAAGAGATCGTGGCGCCCGAAGTGAATCTCCCGCGCGCCCTGGTCTTCGGGGTGCTCGCGGTGATCGCGGTCTACCTGCTCGCCAACGTCGCCTATCTCACGGTGCTGGGTGTGGACGGGCTGGCCTGGAGCACCGCCCCCGCGGCCGACGCGATGCAGCGGGTGATCGGCCCCGCGGGCCGGGTGCTGATCAGCGCCGGGATCGCGGTCTCGTCGTTCGGATTCCTGGACCTCGTGGTGCTGGTGACGCCGAGGGTGCTGCAGGCGATGGCGGCCGACGGCGTGTTCTTCCCGCGGCTTTCGCGCCTGCATCCCCGGTACCGCACCCCGGGCGCGGCGATCCTGGTGATGGGCGCGTGGTCGGCGGTGCTCACCCTCACCGGCACCTACGGCAAGCTGCTCGACTACGTGGTCTTCGGGGACTGGATCTTCTTCGGCGCCACGGTCGCCACGATTTTCATCTACCGCGCGCGCGACCGGCGCGCGGGCACCGCGGTGGCCCGCCGCTTCCTCACGCCCGGATACCCGCTCGTTCCCGCGCTGTTCGTCCTGTGCGCGATCTACGTGGTGGTGAGCTCGGTGGCGTCGAATCCGGTGAACGCGATGATCGGGAGCGGGCTGATACTGGTTGGAATCCCCGCGTTCCTCTACTGGAAGAGGCGAAGCGGCTGAGGGGCAACGGGGCTGAGCTGTTTCTTCGCCCCTTCGCCTCTTCGCCTCTTAGCCACTCAGATATTCTTCTCCGTACATCTTGATGATCTCGAAGAAATAGGACAGCGCGAGCGGTCCCACGAGGAGCCCCAGGATTCCGAAGTAGGGAACCGCGGCGAGGGCGCCGAGGAGCGTCACCAGCGGGTGCACGCCGGCGTAATGGCGCCCGATCATCGGCCGGATCACGTAGTCCACGTTCCCCACCACCAGCACTCCCCACACCGCGAGCCCGATCGCCGCGGGCCAGCGGCCCCCGGCGGCGAGCGCGATGGCGCCGGGCCCCCACACCAGGCCCGAGCCCACCACCGGCAGGATCGCGAGCACCGCGGTGATCACGCCCCAGAACAGGCCGCTCGGCAGCCCGAGTACCTCGAACGCCGCACCCACCAGCGTGCCCTGAATCACCGCCGTGAGCCCGGTGCCGATGATGGTGGCCGTGGTGACGGCCTTGAAGCGCTCCCGCAGGCGCTCGGTGTTCGCGGGAGAGAAGGGGACGTAGGGGCCGACCCCGCGCCATACGTCGCCCGGCGAATGCAGGAGGAAGTAGAACCCGAACATCATGATCAGGAGATTGAGCACCAGGTGCGCCGCGCTCCCGATCAGTCCGAAGAGCGAGGAGCCGATCCAGGCGACCACCTTTTCACCGGCGCCGACGAGCTGCGGCCCGAGGTCGTAGGTGCCGACGTGCAGGGTGCCCAGCCGCGCGAGCAGCGGGCTTTGCACCACGCCCGCCGCCATCCCCTGGGCCTGGGTCACGATCAATCCCGCGAGCGAGATCCCGGGGACGGTGATGAGGAAGACCGCGAGCGCGGTGACCAGGGTGGTGGCGAGCCCGCGCGGAATCCGCTTCGCGAGCGCGGCGTGGATCGGCGCGAACACCACGTAGAGCACCGGGATGCCCACCAGCCCCGTCGCGTAGGGCGCGAGCGCGACGGCGAGCGCCGCGCCCAGGAGCAGGATGAGGAGCGCGGCGCGCTGGTGGTTGGTGTCGAGGAAGGCCATGGGCTCCTACTCTAGCTCGCCCCGAACCGGCGCGGCAGGGGCGGAATGGGTGAGCGCGCCGATCGCGATCAGGGTGGCGCCCGCCTCCGCGTACGCGCGCGCGTTGTCCACGGAAATCCCGCCCGAGGCCTGAATGGTGACGCCGGGCCCCGCGCGCCGGACCCAGGCCGCGAGCCGCTCCGGCGTCTGATTGTCCACCAGGAGGTGGGTCACTCCCGCCCGCAGGGCGGCCTCGAGCTGGGCGTCGGTCTCGACCTCGACCATCACCGGGACGCCGGGCGGCGCGCCCGCGAGCGCCCGGTCGAGCGGGCCCTGGAGCAGCACCCAGTGATTGTCCTTCCAGAGCACCGCGTCGGCGAGCGACGCGCGGTTGTCCACGCCCCCTCCGGCGCGCACCGCGTAACACTCCAGGGCGCGGAGGCCGGGCGTGGTCTTCCGGGTGTGGGTGATCCGCGCGCCGGTGTGCGCCACGGCGTCCACCACCCTGCGGGTGAGGGTGGCGATGCCCGAGAGCCGCTGGAGGAAGTTGAGGGCGACCCGCTCCCCGGCGAGGAGGGTGCGCGCCGACGCGCGCGCCACGGCGATGCTCGCGCCCCGCTCCACCCGGGCCCCGTCAGCGACCAGAATCTCGAGCCGGGCCGCGGGATCGAGCGCGCGGAAGGTCGCGTCCACCACCGGGAGCCCCGCCACCACGCAAGGATCCTCCGCGATGAAGCGCAGCGCGGCGGGGCGGAGCGCGGCGGCGCCGAGGAGCCGGGTGGTGACGTCCTCCTGGGCGGCGTCCTCCGCCAGGGCGCCCCGGGCCTCGGCCCAGCCCAGGAGCTCAGCCAATCGCGAGCATCCGCTCGATCGCCCGGCGGGCCCGCGCGGCGGTGGGCGCGGGGACCGTCACCTCGTACTTCAGGTCCCGGAGGGCGTCCCGCAGGTTCTCGAGGGTGATCAGTTTCATGTACCGGCACTCCGCCCCGTCGGCCGCGGCGACGAATTCCTTCGCCGGATTCTCCCGCCGCAGGCGGTGGAGCACTCCGGTCTCGGTCGCCACCACGAACCGCCGCGCGTCCGAGGTCCGGGCGCGCCGCATCATCTGCTCGGTGGAGACGATGCGGGTGCGCCCCGCCGCCACGTCCCCCTCGGTCTCGGCGTAGTACATCGCGCTGGTCACGCACCCGCACTCGGGGTGCACCAGGAACTCCGCGTCGGGATACTCGGCGCGGCGGCGATCGAGCGTCTCCGGCGTCAGCCCCGCGTGCACGTGACACTCGCCCAGCCACACGTCCATCTCCCGGCCGGTCACCCGGCGCAGGTAGTTGCCGAGGAAGAAGTCGGGGAGAAAGAGGACCGGGACGTTGCGGGGCAGGGACTGGATCACCGCCACCGCGTTGCCCGAGGTGCAGCAGTAGTCGGCCTCCGCTTTCACGTCGGCGGCGGTGTTGACGTAGGCCACCACCAACCCGCCGGGGTGCGCGGCGCGCCAGCTCCGGACGTCGGCCGCCTGGATGGTGGCGGCGAGCGAACAGCCGGCGTTGGGGTCGGGAATGAGCACCGTCTTGCCGGGGTTGGCGATCGCCGCGGTCTCGGCCATGAAGTGGACGCCGCAGATCACCAGCAGCCGCGCGTCGATCGCGGTGGCGCGGCGCGCCATCGCCAGCGAGTCGGCCACCACGTCGGCCAGATCCTGGATTTCGGGCCGCTGGTAATTGTGGGCCAGAATCGCGGCGCCGCGGCGGCGCGCGAGGTCGCGGATCTCGGCGGCGAGGAGGGCGGTGTGGTCGGGTGCGGAGGAGGTCACGGCACGGCTCCCATTGGTGACTGGTACCGCGGCTGGGGGGCCGTTTGGGCAACGCCTCGATTCGCGGAAGGTCGCGGATCGCTCCCAGGGCGGGGCGCGTGAGACCGCTGGCGCCGACCGGAAGCTACCACGGCCGGCGGGCCGCCGGCTATGACGGATGAGTGAAGCGATTGCTGCGCGTGCGCGACAATCGGCCGCGGGACCTCCGACCCAACTTGTTGTGGCGCTTGACCCGCGTCTTGTGCCGAATTGGCACAGGGTTTGCGGCGCGTCGGCGTGTTCCCCCCTCGTACCCTCTTGATCCGGAGGACCCTCATGGCTCGTCTGTCCGGTGGGTGTCGCCGCGCCGGCGCGCTTGCCGCCGCACTGTTGGTCGCAACCTTCCTCCCCGCTTCTCCCCTCCTCGCGCAGAACCAGACCGGCACCATCACCGGCAAGGTGTCCGATGAACGCGGCACGCCGCTCGCCAGCGCGCAGGTGCTGGTGGGCGCGATGGGCAGCGGAGCCGTCACCAACGCCAGCGGGGTCTACACCCTCACCGGCGTGCCCGCCGGTCGCCCCATCGTGCTGGTGCGGCTGATCGGGTACCGCGCGCAGACCGACAGTGTCAGCGTGACCGCGGGACAGACGACCACCAAGGATTTCACCCTGGTGTCCGACCCGTTGAACCTGCAGACCGTCGTGGTCACCGGTACCGAGACCCCGCGGACCCGCCTCGAGACCACCAACGCCACCACGGTGCTGACCGCGGCCGACATCACCCAGGCGTCGCCGCGCAGCACCACCGAATTCCTGCGCTACGTGCCTGGGTTCACCCGGGTCGAGAGCTCGGGCGGCGAGGTGAACGAGAACTACTCCATGCGCGGCATCCTCGGCGTCGAGTACGTGATGTTTCTCGAGGACGGGCTCCCGGTCTATCCCACGATGCACACCTTCTTCATGAACGCTGACAACCTCTTCCGCATGGACGAGAACATCGACCACGTGGAGGTGGTGCGGGGCGGGAGCTCGGCGCTCTTCGGATCGAACACGCCCGGCGCGATCATCAACTTGATCAACAAGACCGGCGGTCCCCAGGTGAGCGGCTCCCTCCGGGCCACCGCCGCCACCGGCGGACTGGCGCGCAACGACTTCAACATCAACGGGCCGCTGGGGGAGGACTGGACCTTCAACTTTGGCGGGTTCTATCGCTACGATCACGGGATCCGGGACCCCGGCTTCCCCGGGATCCGCGGCGGGCAGTTGAAGGCCAGCGTGACCCACCAGCTCGCGAACGGCTACATCCGGGCCTCGCTCAAGTACATCGACGACCACAACCAGTTCATCCTCGATCTCCCCTTCGAGAATCCCGCCGACCCGCACTACGTCCCGGGATTCTCGGATTACGGATCGTTCAACACGGCGGAAGGGAATCACGTGCGGGTCCCCACGCCGGCCGGGAGCCTCGAGCTGCCCCTCGATAACGGACTGCAGACCAAGGGCTACTGGCTCACCGCCGACGCGGGCTTCGATCTCGGCGGCGGCTGGAAGTTCCAGAACAGCGCGCAGGTGATGCAGGACCACCAGGAGTGGAACGCCATCGTGCCCTTCAACGCGGTGCCGGACACGGCGTTCATTTCCAGCCTGGGGCTGACCGCGGATTCCACCAAGCTGTACTTCGTCAACGTCTTCGATTCCACCGGGGCCAACCGGGTGCAGTTCAACACGCCCAATCACCTGGTGGCCCCGTCCGGCGAGTGGCACGTCGAGAAGCCCATCACCGCGTTTCAGAACCAGCTGCAGCTGCGCGGGGAAAGCGGCCGCAATTCGTACTCGCTCGGGTTCTACTTCGCGAACTACACCCAGGAGAATCACTGGTACTTCACCGACATCCTGATGGACGTGCGCGACAACCCGCACTTCCTCGACCTGATCGCGTTCCAGGCGGCGAACACGACGTTCGTCACCAAGAACGGATTCCGGAACTTCCTGTCGCTGTACCGGAACGCCGAGGGGCAAACCACGGTCGCCTCACCCACCGCCGGCGCGTCGCTCCAGCTCACCGACCGGCTCCGCGCCGACCTCGGGTTCCGTTACGAGTGGAACATTTTCGTGCAAACCGCCGAGAACACCTCGACCGTGGACCTCGACAACAACCCGGCCACCACCTACGACAACGAGACTTTCGGCAACGGGTCGTTCCGTCATTTCAATCGCACCATCGGGGATTGGGCGGCGTCGGGCGGATTGAATTACGCGCTCACCCCCCGGACGGCCCTGTACGCGCAGTTCAGCCGCGCCTACAAGATGCCCGCCCTGGACGAGTTCATCGACGCCGCCGCGCAGCAGCAGGTGGACGTCTTCGGTCCGCGGCGCACCATGATCGCGGAGCTGGGCGTGAAGCACGCGGAGCATCGCGCCGGCGTGGCCGCCAACATTTTCTACTCCAAGCTGTCGCACCAGGTGGGGCAGGGCCTCGTCACCATCGCCGGGAAGACGGCGTGGGTCAGTCTGCCGACGCCTGACGTGGCGTCCTTCGGGCTGGAGGCGGAGGCGGGGGTGTCGCCGACGCGGGCCCTCAACCTGATGGGCAGCGTGACGGTCCTCAAGGCGGAGTTCGCGAGCTGTCCCGATTCCACGGGCGCCCGGCCCGCGCAGAAGTGCCCGCCCTTCACCACGGTCGGCACCTTCACCAACGGCGTCCCCGCGGTGATCGGCAATCTGTCGGCCACCTACACCACGCCCGGCGGGATCGCGCTGCTCGCCGACTGGCACCTGGTGGGGCAGCGCTACAACGACACGCCGGATTCCGCCAGCAAGCGCAACACGCTGCCCGCGTACGGCTACACCAATCTCGGCGTATCATACCTGCTTCCCAAACAGAGCATCACCGTGTCCGCCGACCTGCTCAACGCCTTCCAGTCGCTGGGTCTCGAAGAAGGGAACCCGCGCCTGCAGAACGGCACCACCAGTAACATTTTCCTCGCCCGCCCGATCCTGCCGCGGCGGTTCCAGGTCTCGGTGGGTTACCGGTTCTGATCGGCCTGCTCCTCGCGCTTCAGGTGGCCGTCACGGCTGACACCGTGGCGGCCACGCTCGTTTTTCCCGAGCCCGGGCTCGACGACCCCGCCGCCTACCAGGGCTACTCGACCCGCGTCTTCCGCGACGCCCGGGGCAACGCGCTGCAGGTGTACCTGAACGCCCGGGGCCGCATGGTGGCGCTCTGGGCCGACGCCGCCGACGAGAGCGCGGCGTTCACCGCGCGCGACTCGAGCGGCCACCCGGCGGCCCTCGCCTGGGGACCCCCGCGCGCGGTGGTCGGCGCCGGAATCGCCGGTCGCTCCGTCGCCTGGGCGCTCGCCGGCCCGCCGTCCGTCACGCTCGGCCTCTTTCTCCTCGGCTCGATGCGGGTCGAGCGCGACTTCGCCTACGCGCTGAACGACACCCTTCCTCTCGACGCCGATCCCTTTCCCCGTCCCGAGCTGACCGCGCTGATCGGGAATCTCGAGCGCGTCGATTCCGCGGAGCGGCGGCGCGACCTCGCCCTCCTCCGCGCCGGGAGCGTCGCGGAGCTCCGGTCCCGGCTCGCTCCCGTCGTGACCGCCACCACCGGCGACTCCACCTGGGTGGTGGACGTCGCCCAGGAGAGTTTCGACGGCAAGCATCACTTGCGCCTCACCCTCGCCGGTGACTCGCGCCGGACCCGGATGACGACGTCGGGCGCCGTGGTCTCGATCCGCTCGCTCGCGGGCGATTCGGTCCGCTTCACGGTCCGGGTGGCCACCGACGCGCCGGCGCTCGAGCCCCTGGGCCGGGACGAGATGTTCTCGGACGAGTTCCGGCGCTTCGTGGCGGCTGCGGCGGCCGACACCGCGCACCCCGAGCGCGCGCGCCGCCTGGAGCGCGAGATCCGCGGCATGGAGCTGCTCTCCTACCGCGAGAAGCTGATGGCGGGGCTTCCCAACTTCGCCACCTACTTCGGGCGCGACATGCTCATGACCGCGCTCATGATGCGGCCCATCTGGGCGCCCACCATGCCGGAGCACGTCATCGCGAGCGCCCTCGGCAAGCTCTCCCCCGCGGGCGAAGTGAGTCACGAGGAGGCGCTCGGCGGCCAGGCGATCCGGGAGCACGCGGCGCAATACAACCGCTTGATGGCGGAGTACGACCACATTCCGGCGTCGCGGAAAACCGCGCGGCAGCGGGCGCTGGCCCGGGCCCGGGCCGAGCTCGCGGGGCTCGATGCCACGCGCGAGAACTACGTGATGATCGACAACAGCTTTCAGCTTCCGGTGGTGGCGGCCGAGTATCTCGCCGACCCCCGCGTGCCGGCGCGACGGAAGCGGGACTTTCTCCTCGCGGATGGCCGGCTCGCGCGACTCTTCGAGAATCTCCTCCACGTGGCGCGGGCCGCCCGCCCCTACGCCCGCTCGCCGGTCGCCACCAATCTGGTGAGCTTCCCCCGCGCGCCCGACGGCTCCTGGATCTCGGCCAGCTGGCGCGACAGCCGGGCGGGGTACGGCGGGGGCCGGTTCGCGCTCGACGTCAACGCCATCTGGGTGCCGCACGCCCTCGCCGCCATCGGAACGATTCTCGACGCGCTCCACGCCGCCGGGTTCGACGCTCGCGCGCTCGACTCGCTCGCTCCGGCCCTGCGCGATCCCGCGCTCGCCCGCTACGCCCGCGACCGGCGGGCCCTGGAGCGGGACGTCGGGGTCTGGCGCGGAGCGGAGCGGCATTTCGCGGTGACGCTTCCGCCGGCCGAGGTCGCGGCGCGGGTCGCGGCCCGGACCGCCGCCCTCGAGCCCGCGGAGCGGCAGTACTGGGACAGCGTCGCGCGAACCGTTCCTCCGGACACCCTGCGGTTCTTCGCCCTCTCGCTCGATTCCGCCGGGCGTCCGATCCCCATCGTCAACACCGACCCCGCGTCGTGGCTCCTGCTCGACTCGCTGGACGCGGGCCGGGCGGCGGCTCTCCTCGATCCCATCGTGCGGCGCTACCCGGTGGGTCTCCTGATCGACGGGGTGGGGCCGGTGGTGTCGAACGACGCCTACGCGACGCCCCCGGTCTGGCGGACCTTCGCGCACGACGCGTATCACTCGCCCACCGTGATCTGGGGACGGGAAGTGAATCTCCTGCTCGCGGGGCTCGCGCTCGAGATCGGGCGGCTGGCGAACGATTCCGCCCGCGCCGCGCTCGTCCACGACCTGCGTCGCCTTGACGACGCGGCCGCGAGCTCCGGCCTCCGGCACGAGGAGCTGTGGAGCTACCGGATCGAGAACGGGCGGCTCGTGCCGGAACGCTATGGCGCGAGCTCCGACGTTCAGCTCTGGAGTCTGACCGACCTCGCGGTGCAGTTCCTCCTCGCGCGGGTGCCCTCCCGGTGACCCCCAGACGCTGGGCGATCGCCGCCGCGGTCCTGCTCGCGGCGGGGTGCCACCGCGGTCCCGCGCCGTACGATCCCTCGCGCGACCTGGGCGCGTTGTTCGCCGACGTGGAGGAAGCCGGGGTCTTCCCGGACTCCAAGACCTTCGTGGACGCCCGGCCCCTCGCGCCGCCGGCCGCGATCGCGCGCGAGTACGGGGCGGAGCGGGGGAGGCGCGGGTTCACCCTGCGGCGGTTCGTGGACGAGCACTTCGCCCTGCCCCGCGCTCCGGCGCTCCCGCCGCGGGCCGGGCGGCGCCAGTCCCTGGAAGAGCACATCACCGCGCTGTGGACCGTTCTCACCCGGCCGCCGGACTCCGCGGGACTGCGCTCCTCGCTCATCCCCCTGCCGCACCCGTACGTCGTTCCCGGCGGCCGCTTCCGGGAGGTCTACTACTGGGACTCCTACTTCACCATGCTGGGTCTCGTGGCCAGCCGGCGGCTCGATCTGGTGCGGGACATGCTCGACAACTTCGCGTACCTGATCCGCACCACCGGCCACATCCCCAACGGAAACCGCACCTATTACCTGAGCCGGAGCCAGCCGCCGTTCTTCGCGGCGATGGTGGGGCTTTACGCGGCGGCGACCGACACCTCGCACGCGCTCCCGTACCTGGAGCCGCTCGAGAAGGAGTACGCGTTCTGGATGGACGGCGCGGACACCCTTCCCCCGGGCTCGGCGTACCGGCGGGCGGTGCGGCTCCACGACGGATCCATCCTCAACCGTTATTGGGACGACCGCGCCGAGCCCCGGCCCGAGTCGTATCGCGAAGACTACGACCGGGCCCAGGCCCTGCCGCCGGATCGGCGGGAGGCGTTCTACCGCAACGTCCGGGCGACGGCGGAGAGCGGTTGGGACTTTTCGAGCCGCTGGATGCGGGACCCCAGGGATCTCACGACGCTCGAGACCACCGATCTCGCGCCGGTGGACTTGAACTGTCTGCTGTATCAGGAGGAGCGGATGATCGCGGCGCTCCTCGCCTTTCGCGGGCTTCCCGGCGACGGCGAGAAGGCGCAGCGCTACGCCCGCGCGGCCGAGGCCCGGCGCCGCGCGATCCTGGCCTCGGCGTACGATTCCGCCACGGGATTTTTTTACGACGTGCGTTGGCGCACCGGGGAGCGGGTGACCGACCGTCCCACCCTCGCCGCCGCGGCGCCGCTCTATGTCGGGCTGGCGACGCCGGAGCAGGGGCAGGCGGTGGCCGCGCGCCTCGCGCGCGACTTCCTGAAGCCGGGCGGACTGGTCACCACCTTGATCGCCTCCGGCCAGCAGTGGGACGCGCCCAACGGCTGGCCGCCGCTTCAGTGGCTCGCGATCGAGGGCGTGCGCCGGTACGGGCGCGCCGACCTGGCGCGGACGGCGCGGGAGCGCTGGCTCGCGGAGGTGGAGCGGGTCTACGCCGGGACCGGGAAGGTGATGGAGAAGTACGACGTGGTGGATCTCTCCCGGCCCGCCGGCGGCGGGGAGTATCCCACGCAGGACGGGTTCGGGTGGACGAACGGGGTCGTGCTGGCCCTGCGTCGCTTCGCCCCTTCACCTCACAGCCTATCTGGTGTGAATTCGGATCGGGACGATCACCGTCCCCCAGTGCAGTCGCATGATCGCTGAGTCGGGTCCCACCACCGGGAAGTAGTAGGCGAGGGTCTCCATGTGGTCGCCCTGCTCGGGCGTGACCGTGACGCGGAGCGCGTCCTTGTCCTCGCCCGGGTAGTCGGTGTGCCAGCCGTGGAGGCCCTTGTTGAAGATGATCACCCAGCTCGCGGTGTCGGGGATGGTCCAGAGGGTGTAGCTCCCGGCGGGGAGGGGCTGGCCCTCGATCAGCACGTCTTTCGAGAAGGTGATGGTGGTGGCCTGATTGGCGCCGGGGTGCCAGCGGCGGCGCCAGGGGACGAGGTCGCCGAAGAGCTTGCGTCCCCGCGCCACCGGCCGGTTGTAGTCGACGGTGACGGTGGTGAGTCCGATGCGCTGGGAGACGATGGCGTGCTGGGAGAGGGGAATTTCCTGGGCGGCGAGGGGGACGGTAAGGAAGGCGAAGGCGACGAGGAGTGGCGTGCGCGGCATCGGTCTCTCGGGGTCCGTGACTCGTTTACTATAGCACAGCGCGCGGCTATCTTCCGAGCCCTCGGGACGTAGCGCAGTCCGGTAGCGCACCTGAATGGGGTTGACGTCGGCCGCTACGCGGCCTCGGTCCGCCCGAGCGTGGTGAGGTGGGTAGAGGGTACGAGCGTCGGCGTCAGGGGGATCGCGGGTTCCCCGCGACCCCGCGAGTATCTTGGATGGACCGGTTCACGGGACGTAGCGCAGTCCGGTAGCGCACCTGAATGGGGTTCAGGGGGTCGCGGGTTCAAATCCCGCCGTCCCGACTGAGTGAAGATCAAGCTCTGCAGCGACTTCTGCTGTAGGGCTTTTTCTT
>DASSQQ010000116.1:0-32903 GCA_035702425.1 Gemmatimonadales bacterium | reverse complement strand
GGCGAGATAAAGAATCGGCGAATCCGCCGGATTCACCTTCTGGTAGGACGGGGGAATGATCCCCTGGGGGAGCTGGTTCAGGGTCTTCGAGATCGCGGCCTGCACGTCCTGCGCGGCGGCGTCGATGTTCCTGTCCAGCGTGAACTGCAGGGTGATCGAGGTGTTCCCCTGGCTCGAGGTCGACGTCATCTGGTCCACGCCCGCGATGGTCGAGAACTGCTTCTCGAGCGGCGTGGCCACCGCGGAGGCCATGGTCTCGGGAGACGCGCCCGCCAGGTTCGCGTTCACCGAGATGGTCGGGTAATCCACCGTGGGGAGATCGCTCACCGGCAGCAGCCGGTACGCCGCGATCCCGAAGAACAGGATCCCCAGCATGACCAGGGTGGTCATCACCGGCCGGCGGATGAAGAGTTCGGCGATGTTCATTGCGCCCCCAGCGTTTCGCGGCCCGCGTTGCCGCTGGCCTTGATGTCGACGTGCGCCCCCGGCACCAGCCGCAGCTGGCCGTCCGTCACCACCACGTCTCCCACCTGGACCCCGCTCGCGATCACGGCGAGCGATCCCGCCATGCGCTGCACCGTCACGTTCTGGACGCTGACCGTCGCGTCGCTGCCCGCGGTGTGCACCAGGAACACGGTGGTGCCGGTCTGACTGGTCACCACCGCCGGGGCGGGGATCACGATGGCGTCGTTCTGCACGTACAGCTCCAGCCGCACGTTCACGAATTCGCCGGGCCAGAGCACCCCGTCCGCGTTCTCGAACTGTCCCTTGAGGAGCACGGTGCCGGTGGTGGTGTCGACGTTGTTGTCCACGAAGGACAGGCGGCCCCGCACGCCCACGCTGTCGTCCTTGGAGGGGAAAGCGAGCACCGGGAGGTCCCCGCCGCGGTACTTCTGGATGTCGGCGAGGTTCTGCTCCGGCACCGAGAAGCGCACCAGAATGGGCCGGATCTGGTTGATGGTCACCAGGGGATCTCCGGCGACCTTGACCAGGTTGCCGGTGTGCACCAGCAGCGCGCCGGTGCGGCCGGTGATCGGCGCCCGGACCGTGGCCCAGCCCAGGTTGAGCTCCGCGTTCTGGAGCGCGGCGGAATCCGCGCGGACCGCCGCGAGCAGGGCGTCCGCGGTGGCGCGCTTCTGCAGGGCGTCCTGGGCGGTGACGTACTCCTTCGCCACCAGGGCCTGATAGCGGTCGGCGTCGGCGACCGCGCTCTGCGCCTGCGCCAGGTCGCGCGCCAGATTCGCCTTGGCCTGGTCCAGCGCCGCCTGGTAGGGCCGCGGGTCGATCTGGAAGAGCGCCTGGCCCGCGCGCACTTCATCCCCTTCGTGGAAGAGCACGTCCTGCACCACGCCCGACACCTGCGCCTGGACCGACACCGTCTGCCGCGGTTCCACCGTGCCGGTGGCGTCGATGTCGTACGGCACCGGGCGGCGCTCGGCGCGGGCCACCGTGACCGGGACCCGCGGGGGTCCCCCGGCCCCCTGGTGCGAGCAGGCGAGGGCGCTGCAGGCGACGGCGGCGAGTGCGGTGCGGCGAAGCGTCACTGAGGCGTTCCGGTGGTGTCGGGTTGCAGGGCGAACGGCGTCGAGCCGTCGAGTCCCAGGACGCCCACGTCGTGGGCGAGCTGGGCGAGAGCGATGTACCACGCAAACCGGGCGTTGATGCGCTGAGCCCGCGCGTCGGCGAGCGCGCTCTCGGCCGTCAACAGATCCAGCGCGGTTCCCGCGCCTTCCTTATAACGTCCCGCGGCCACCTGTTCCGACTGCTGCGCCGCGGCGAACAGATCCTCGGCCGTCCGCACTCGCTGGGTCGCGGTGCGCAGGCCGTAGTAGGAGTTGAACACCTGGAAGATCACCTGCTGTTCCAGACCCTGCGCCCGCGCCCGGCTCGCGTCCGCTTCGGCCTGAGCGGCCTTGATGCCGTAGAGGTGCGCGAAGCCGAAGAAAATCGGGACCTGCACCGAGAGCCCCAGGCTGTAACTGGGCCCCGGCACCGGACGGGTGTTGAAGTAGGTCTCGCCTCCGGTGCCGGTGGCGACGAGCGCCGGGAGGGCCTCTCCCGTCGCGGCGCGCACCCGGGCCCGCGCCGCGTCCACGTTGGCGCGGGCGGCCGCGAGGTCGGGCCGGCTGCGCACCGCGCGCGCGATCAGCGAGTCCAGGCTTTCCACCACGCCCAGCGGAGGCGTGGTGTCCGGGGCCGCCGCGATGTCGTAGGGCACGTTGGCGGGGAGGCCCATCGACAAGGCCAGCGAGCCGCGCGTGGTCGCGAGGTCGCCCTCGGTCCCTTCCACCGCGAGCTGGGCCTGGGAGAGCGCGGTCCTGGCCTGCAGCACGTCGGCGATGGTCGCGAGTCCGACGTTGTGCCGCCCCTCGGCCGCCGCCAGGTTCGACCGCTCGGCGGCGACCGTCGCCTGCTGGGCCGCGAGGAGCGCCTTGGCGTCGAGATAGGAGAAGTAGGCGGTGGCGACGTTCAGCACCACGTCCTGCACCACCGCGTTGTGAGTCCAGTCGGCCGCGAAGAGCGCGTCCCGCGCGCCCGCCACCGAGCCTCCCCGGCTCCCGAAATCGAGCAGGAGCCAGGTCGCGTTCACGGTCGGTCCGTAGAACGTCTGCCGCACCGCGGCGCGCCCGCCCGAGGGCACCGTCTGCACCCCGGTGATCGCGCCGTCCAGCGTCACCTGCGGCAGATAGGCCCCTTTCGCCACCCCGTAATTCGCGGCCGCGGCGCGCGCGTCGGACCACGCCGCGCGGGTCTGGGTGTTGTTGCGGAGCGCGATGTCCAGCACGTCGCCCAGTTTGAGCGCGCCGATCCGGGTCGCGATGTCCTCGGGGAGCGCCGGCGCCGGCGTGGGCGGCTGTTCCTGGCGCCGGACCTCGCTGGGCGGGGGCGTCCACGCCACGTTGGGCGCCGGCGGAGCGCCGTGGGTCGCGGGCGTGAGGGCGCAGCCGGCGGCGAGGCACGCCAGCGCCACCGGCGCCGCGAGCCCGCTCGGGCGACGGCCCGTTCCCCGGCGCGGAGCGATCGGTGTCATCGTGTTCCGTTTCGTGATATGTCGACCTGTCCCCAAGATACGCACGAACGGGGGCTTTAGCTGACCGCCCGCTTTTCGAAGGTGTAGACGCCCCAGCGCCAGAACCCGAGCGTGAGGACCGCGAGGGCCAGGACCACGAGGCCGAGCGGCATGTGGGGGAGTTGGGGCGTGAGGGCGCCCCGCATCCCCTCGGAGACGTAGACCAGGGGGTTCGCGAGCACCGCCCACTTGAGCGCGGGGACGGCGGAAAGGCCCTGCCACGGGTAGTAGGCGCACCCGAAGAAGATCATCGGCGTCACGATCACGCTGAACATCAGCCCGATTTGCTGAGGCTGGATGCCGGTGCCCATCAGGAGTCCCATCCCCGAGAACGCGCCCGCGCCGAGCAGGGTGACGGTGAGAATGGCGCCGACGTGCACCAGGGTGAGTCCCGGAATCGGTCCCATGATGAGGCGCGCGATGGGGAGCACGAAAACCGCCGCGATCAGTCCCTGAATCACGCCCGCCACGATTTTCTCGAGCGCGACCAGCCGGATCGGCACCGGCGCGAGGAGCCGGTCTTCGATTTCCTTGGTCCAGCCGAAGTCCGCCACCATCGGAAGCGCCACCGACTGCACCGAGGAGAACGCGAGCGAGATGGCGAGGATCCCCGGCAGCAGCGCCGCGCCGTAGTCGCGGCCGACGAAATTCATTTTGGGGAGCAGGTAGCCGAACACCACGATGAACAGGATCGGCTGGAGCGTGGTCCGCAGCAGGAAAAACGGGAGCTCCCGCTGCGCCACCCGCAGGTCGCGCCGGAGCAGCGCCACGAACACCGTGCCCGCCTTGACCCGCGCCGGCGCCGTCATTCGAGTTTCCGCCCGGTCAGCGAGATGAACAGCGTTTCGAGCGACGGCGGAGACAGATGAATGTTCCGCACCGCGCGCCCCGACTCCTCCACCGCGCGGATCAGGCCCGACACGATCTCTCCCGGACGCTCGGCGTAGGCGCGCAGCACCTCGCGCTGGGCCTCGACCCGCAGCACGCCGGGTTGGCCCCGCGCCCGCCCCGCCACCGGCCCGGCGTCGCCGTCCAGGGTCAGCTCCACCAGCGTGCCGCCCGGCGCGCGGGCCTTGAGGCCCGCCGGCGTGTCGAGCGCGAGCAGCTTGCCCTGATCCACGATGGCGAGCCGCTGGCAGAGGCGGTCGGCCTCCTCCATGTAATGCGTCGTCATCACGATGGTGCGGCCCTCGCCGTGGAGGGTGCGGAGGATCTCCCACAGTCCCAGTCGCGCCTGGGGGTCGAGGCCCACCGTCGGCTCGTCGAGGAAGAGTACCTGCGGTTCGTGGATTAGCGCCCGCGCGATCATCAGCCGCTGCTGCTGGCCGCCGGAGAGCTGGTCCACCTTCGCGCTCTCCCGCCCGCCGAGACCGAGCCCGTCCAGCAGCTCCCGCGCGCGGCGGGTGGAGTCGGCGTGGGGAATGCCGAAGTAGGCCGCGTGAAAGACCAGGTTCTCGAGCACCGAGAGCGAACGGTCGGCGTTGGGACGCTGGGGCACCACGCCGATGCGCTGCTTCACGCCCACCTGATCCGTCACCACGTCCGCGCCGGCGACCCAGGCGCGCCCTCCGGTGGGCCGGACGCGAGTGGTGAGAATCCCGATGGTGGTGGTCTTGCCGGCCCCGTTCGGCCCCAGGAGTCCGAAGAACTCGCCGGCCGCGACTTCCAGGTCGAGCGCGTCGAGCGCGACGATGGCGCCGCCGTTCGCCCCGCCGGCGGGTTTGCGCTTGCCGCCCGACGCGGGATAGACCTTGCGAAGGGCCTGGGTTCGGATCGCCGGGTCGGGCATGGGCCGGAATATGGCGGGGGGGATCGCGAGGGCCGCAAGGGCGCGCGGGGGGGCCGCCCGACGGCCGTGCAACCATTCCGCGGCCGGCGCTATCGGAGAGAGAAGCAGCGAGCACCTACACCGTCCCGGAGGCCACCCGTGCGCACCCACCGCCCGCTCATCCTCGCCGCCTGCACCGCGTGCTCCGCGGCGCTCACGCTGCCGGCTCGCCTGCACGCGCAGCGTGCCGATCGCGACTACTCCGACGTCGACGCCCAGTTCCTCGACGACTGCCAGCACGACAACTCCGATTGGCGCGCGACCTATTGCGACGTCCGGGTGTCCGGCAGCCGGGCGACCGGCGACCTCATCACGGTGAACCCGGGCGACAACGGGGGCGTCGAATTCGCCGGCTGGGACCACGACTCGGTCGAGATTCACGCGCACATCCAGGCGCAGGCCGGTTCCGACGAGGCCGCGCAGGCGCTGGCGAAACAGGTGACCATCTCGACCTCGGGCGGCGTGATCCACGCCGAGGGCCCCGCCTCGCGGAGCCGCGCCTCGTGGTCGGTGACCTTCGTGGTGTACGTGCCCCGGAAGTCGGACCTGCAAGCCGAAAGCCAGAACGGTCCCATCGAAGTGCGGGACGTGGTGGGCAAGATCGACGTGTCCACCGAGAACGGCCCCATCGACCTGTCGCGGGTGGGCGGTGACGTGCACGCCCGGGCGGAAAACGGTCCGCTCGGCGTCCGCCTCTCGGGCACTACCTGGCAAGGAGGGAGCCTCGACGCGTCGACCGTGAACGGGCCGGTGGACCTCGACATCCCGGCCGGTTACAACGCCCAGCTCGAGACCGGGACCGTGAACGGCCCGATGCACGTGGACTTCCCGCTCACGATCACGATTCAGGGACGGGTGACCCAGCGCATCAGCACCACCCTGGGCTCGGGGGGTCCGACGGTGCGGGTGGTGACGACGAACGGCCCGGTGTCGATCCGGCGGCGGTAGTCGAGCCGCCGGCTTTCAGACATCAGCCGTCAGCTAATTCCCCGTGACTGCTGGCTGATGGCTGACGGCTGAAACCTCGAGCGAGCCCTGGAACGCCGCAAACACCGGCGCCGACCACGACGCGCGCACCCGGGTGATCTCCTTCAGCGCGTCCTGGGGCGTCATCGCCGGCCGGTAGGAGCGGGTGGTGGTGAGCGCGTCGTAGACGTCCACGATCCCCACGATCTGCGCCGACAGCGGGATCTCGTCGCCCTTCAACCGGTCGGGGTAGCCGGTCCCGTCGTACTTCTCGTGGTGCCAGCGGATGATCGGCTTCAGGTCCCACGGGAACTCGACCGACGCCAGCAGCTCGATTCCCCACACCGGATGCATCTGCACCACCTCGAACTCGTCGCGGGTGAGGGGCCCCGGCTTGTTCAGGATCTCGTGCGGCACCCGGACCTTGCCCACGTCGTGCAGATAGGCGCCGAGGCGGATGGTGGTCAGCTGCTGATCGTCGAGCCCCAGCGCCTGCGCCACCGCCACCGCCCGCTCGGCCACGCGCTCGCAGTGACCGAAGGTGTAGCTGTCGCTGGATTCGATCGACTGCCCCCACTCCCGCACCACCGCGAGGTAGGTGGCTTCCAGCTCGGCGACCTTGCCGCCGACGTGGACCAGGTCCTTCCGGGCATCGAGCCGCCGGAAGAGCCGGTGGGCGGTATTGAGGAGGGTCAGCGCCTCCTGATTCCGCCCCATGCTCTGGTAGAGCAGGGCCAGCTCCCGGGCGGCTTCGGCTTCGGAGAGCACCGCGCCGCCGGCGCTCGCCAGGTCCATCGCCGAGCGCAGGCGCGACTCGGAGAGCGCGGTCCGGCTGGTGTCCCGGTAGACCACGCCGATCATGCGGTAGGCGTCGGACTTCGCGGCCTTGGCGCCCAGCTGGTCGAAGATGACCAGCGCCGCTTCGGCATCGCGCTGAGCGGCCTCGTACCGCTGGCGCGCGATGTGGACCTCGGCGTGGTTGGTGAGGCAGAGGCCCTGCAGGTAGACGTCGCCCGACCGCTGGGCGATGGCGTAGCTCTCGTCGAAGTGCCGGTCGGCGTCGTCCAGTTCGCCCTGATCGGCGCTCACCATTCCCAGGTTGTGATAGGCGATGGCGCAGCCGTGCTCGTCGCCGGCCGCCCGATAGGCCTCGAGCGACCGCTGGTAACGGCCGCGGGCGCCCTCGACGTCACCCTGGATGTTGGCCACGATGCCCAGGTTCTGCTCCACCCGGGCGCGGAGCTCGCCGCTCTCGCCCCCGCGCTCCAGGGCCGCCAGGAAGTGTTTGCCGGCGTCTTCGAGCGAGCCGGTCTGCAGGGCGATCACGCCCAGGGTGTTCAGGGACTCGCCCGCGAGCACTTCGCTGCCGGCCTCGGTGGCGACCTCGAGACTGCGGCGGCACAGCTCCCGCGCCAGATCGGATTCGTCACGCTTCTGCCGGACCACGGCGAGGCGGCGCAGGGCCTCCGCCAGCACCGTCCGCTCTCCCGTCCGCTCCGCGCCGGCGATGGCGGCCTCGTACCGCTCGATCGCCTCGGGAATGCATCCCGCCCGCTCGCGCGCACGCGCTTCGTGCAGCAGATCCGCGGCGGGGCGCACCGCGCCGGCGGCACTCGGCGTGCGAGGGCGGAGGGACGGGGAGTCTGGCGACACCTCTGCGCCTACCAGGCCACCGCGTACTGGGAGAAGTGGTGGACCTGCCCGGTGACTTTTCTCGCGAACAGGTTGTCGAGCGACAGCACGTAGTACAGGATCTGGAACGCGTCGGTCGTGTACGCGATGTGCTTCGGCGCGAGCGAGCCCAGGAGGTTGCAGTTGGCGTAGCTCATGGTGAGGTACGCCGTCTTGTTGAACTCCAGTCCCTCAGGCCGGAACTGCACGCCGTTCACCTTCTGCCCGGCGCCGGAAAGCACGGCGGTGATCGTCGTCGGCTGGGAGAGCGCGCCGGGCGGGATGTAGAGCGTGTGGGGACCGACGCTGATCCAACCGCCACTGCCGTTGATGGTCGCCGAGGTTGAGTCGTACGGCAGCGGCGAACACTTGAGGAGGCCGGTGGCCTGAAGCAGGCTGCCGATCAGGTCGCCTTGCGGCTTGGGGGTGACGGCCGTGGGTGAGTCCCCGCAGCTCAGCGACAGACCGAGCGAGCAGACGAGGGCCCCGACGAGGACGAGGCGCGAGCGTTTCATGCTTCCCGACTACCTTCTCTAGGGCGCTACGGTGGGCCGATGCGCGCGTCGCCCCCCAGTGGGTGATCGCGGCACCGTCGCATTGAAGCTATGAAGGGCAGTTCAGGAAGCCGGTGACCCCAAACCGGCAGGGGTGTGATGCGGGTCACACTCGGCTGCACAAGCAACACCATGAGGCCATCAGCCGCCGGCCCTCAGCGTTCCGTTGGCACCGAGAGCTGACAGCTGACAGCCGACGACGCTCGCTACCGCCTTCTCTTCCCCAAGAGCCGCAGGATTTCGAGGTACAGCCAGACCAGGGTCACGATCACCCCGAACGCGGCGTACCACTCGAAGTACTTGGGCACCCCGGCCTGTGACCCCTTCTCGATCAGGTCGAAGTCGAGGGCCAGGTTCATCGCGGCGATGACGATGACGAAGAGACTGAGCAGGATGCCGGCGGTGCCGGTGTCCCAGATCAGCGGCGCCGTGATGTGGAAGAAGCCGAGCACGATCGCCGCGACATAGTAGAGCGCGATGCCGCCGGTCGCGGCGATGACGATGGTGCGGAACTTCTGGGTCACCTGAATCACGCCGGTGCGATAGAGCACCAGCATCGTGGCGGTGACGCCGAAGGTGAGCCCCACCGCCTGGAGCACGATCCCCGGGAAGTCGGTATTCATCGCGGCCGAGAGCCCGCCGATGAAGAGCCCCTCGCAGACGGCGTACGCCGGGGCGGAGACCCGCGCCCATTCCTTCTTGAAGACGGTCACCAGCATGAACACGAGGCCGCCCAGGAGGCCGCCCAGCATCAGCGGCATCGCGGCGTCGAGACCGGCGGGTCCGAGCGCCAGGGTCCAGGTCCACGCGGCCGCGATCACGAGGAGCGCGAGGAGGAGGCCGGTCTTGTTGACCGTGCCCTCGACGGTCATCACGGCATCGCCCTGGGCGACGCCGACGTACTTCTGCACGGTCTTGGCGTTGAAAGCGGGGTTCATGTCGGGCCCGTTGGGTTTGAAGGGGACGACGAAATATACCGCCTAGAACTCGGTGATGTAGCCGAGCCTGCCGTCGGGGCCCACCACGGCCATCCGGATCCAGTCGGGGCGCGTCGCGTCGGCGAAACGGTGCTCCAGCTCGTCCTTGGTGGCCGCGTACATCAGGTCGAAGGCGGCGCCCGCTTCCTCGCCCTTCCAGAACTCGATGGTGTTGATGGCGAGGGGCTCGCCGGGGCAGATCGCGAAGATCGAGACCGGGCGGTGCCGCCGCGCGAGCGCCCGGGTGCCCAGCGCGTCGCCGGGCGCGGCGGCCGCTCCGGCGGCGCGGAGGGCGGCGAGCTCGTTATAGAGGTAAGCGAACTTGAAGGCGTCCCGCTCGATCACCCCCTGCCGCACGTCGATCACGCGGGTGAGCCGCGCCAGAATCGACGACGGGTTCACCGCCGCCCGGTAGGTGGCGTTCAGGGGAAGCACGAACAGCAGGTCGCACTCCTCCACCTGGGTGCCGAACCAGAGGGGGAGGTTGTCCACCACGCCGCCGTCCTCGAAGAGCGCCTCGCCCCCGCGCGCCGCCGCCATCCGGACGTAGGGAAAGAGCGGCGGGATGTCCATGGACGCGAACACCGCCTGCTCGAGCTGGGCCAGGGCCTGCAGCAGGTTGCCGCCGCCGATCACCAGCCCGCCCGCGAGCCCGGGTCTCGCGCCGGGGACGGCCAGTCGCGCGAGGTCGCGGCGATTGGTCGAAAACTCGAGCGTGCCCCGCTCCACGTTGGACCGGGTGAAATAGAAATGCACCGGGCCGCCGGGCGGAGACGTGAGGAAGAGCTCGCCCATCCTGGGCCAGACCGCCTGGTTGGTGATGAAGAGGCGCTCGAACGCGGCGCGCCAGGGGTCGGCGCGGCAGAAATGGTTGCCGTGGAGCGGCCACCAGGTGTCGAACTCGACGATGCCGTTCACGCTGATCGAGCGCCACCACCGCCGGTGGCCGCTCTCGCCGCCGGGGTCGGGCCGCACCAGGCCCGCGAGCCAGAACACGGCGTTCCAGGCGCCGATGGACGTCCCCGAAATCATCCGCACCTTGCCGAGCGCGTCGTTGGCTTCGAGGAACTCGTGGATCGCTCGCAGGGCGCCGGCCTGGTAGGCGCCCTTGGCGCCGCCCCCCGCGAGGACGATGCCGATCCGCCGGAACCGGTCGAGCGCGTGCCCGCCTCCCGGCGCCGGCGGCGCGGGAGCGGACGCCACGACGGCGGGATGGGGCCGGAGGGCGCGCGAGCACGCGGCGGCGAGATTGTACGCGGCGGGGACGCCGTAGAACGGCGCGACCAGCGTCGCGAGGACGCCCGCGGTGGTGGAGAGCGCGAAGAGCCACGCGACCAGCGCGATCAACCCCAGGAGGAGGACCGCGAAGGGGGCCCAGAACGCGGCGGGCGCGATCCGGGTGACGAGTATCAGGGCCTGAACGGTGCGGGGCAGGAAGCGGATGGTCGGGCTCCGTTACGGGTCGCGACAACCTCGTGCCGGGCCGGTGCGGGGATTAGGGCGGTTTTGCGGCAGCGAGGGGCGGAAATGCGGCACCGGCGTCAGGTCCCCGCGAGGAGCCGGCGGACCGCCGCGTCGGCGTCGAGGCCGTCCACTTCGACCCGCTTGCGCCGGGCCGCGGCGCCGGCCGCGATCCGCACCGCGCCGCGCGGGACGCCGAGGGCGCGGGCGAGGAACCGGACCAGCGCCTCGTTCGCGGCGCCGTCCGAGGGCGCCGCCGCGATCCGGATCTTCACCGCGTCTCCGTGCCGTCCGGCGACGGCCGTTTCCCGGGCGCGGGGGACCACGTGCACGGTGATCGCGGCCACGGGTGCTAGAGCACGACGCGGAGCAGGAAGAGCCGGAGGAGGATCAGGACCAGCCAGGCCACGAGGGGCGAGAAGTCCAGCATCCCGGTGGGCGGGAGCAGACGCCGGATCGGCTCCACCAGCCAGTCGGTGAGCGTGTAGGCGAGGCGCATCCAGCGGGCGTAGCGGAACAACCCGAACCAGGTGCCGACGACCCGCGCGATCAACGCGATGAAGAGCACGGTGTAGGCCACGTTGACCAGCAGCACGAAAATCGCGACCGGTCCCGATCGCACCGCGTCCTCGAGCTGGAAGGCCCAGCGCGTCCCGGTCTCGAGGCCGGTGATCAGGAGAATCCCCGCCACGGCGACGAGCACGATCAGCCACCCGGCGGCGTGCGCGGGATTGCCGCCGCCCCGCACCAGCGCCCGCTCCACCGGCCGGAGGAGCGGATCGCTCGCCCACCGGAGCGCGCGCCCCAGGGGGCTGAACGGCGAGATCCGGCGCGTCCGCACGAGCCAGGAGCCCGCGGCCGCCACGGCCGCGAGGCCGAAGAGCGCGAGCACGCCGTAACGGACCACGGTGAGGACTTCGTACACGCTATTGCTTCCTCTGGTAGGTGCCGAAGAGCTCCGCCGAGGCGCGCACGTGTCCCTGCATCGCGCGCTCGAGATCGGCCTTGGTGGCGCCGGGCGCGAGGTCCAGCCCAACGTCCAGCGCGTAAAGCTTGAAGAAGTAGCGGTGCGGCTTCCCCGGAGGCGGGCAGGGCCCGCCGTAGCCGATCCTGGGCCAGCTGTTGTTTCCCTGCCGGGCTCCGCCCAGCGCCGGGAGCTCCGCCGTTGTCGCGACGTTCTCGGGGAGGCCTGCGACGGTCGCGGGGAGATGGTACAGCACCCAGTGCACCCAGGTGCCGCGCGGCGCGTCGGGGTCGTCCATGATCAGCGCGAAGCTCCTGGTTTCTTTCGGGCCGCCGCTCCAGGCCAGGGCGGGCGAGCGGTCCGCGCCGTCGCAGGTGAAGGCGGCGGGAATCGCGGCGCCGTTCTCGAAGGCGGGGCTCTTGAGGGTGAGCGTCAATGGTCCTCCTGTCGCCGCGGCGATCGCGCCGGCGAGTCCCGCGGCGACGATGCCGCGCGTCACGCCAACGCCGCCGCCACAATGCGGTCCTGCTCGAACTTGTGCGCGGCGGGATACCCCTCGGCCGGGCTGGAGCGTTCCGGGCGCGACGCGTCGGTGATGGACACGGTGGGCGGCACCAGCTCGCGCAGCTTGGGCAGCACGAACTTCCGCGCGCCCATGTTCCGCGGCTCCTCCTGCACCCACATCACGTCCCGGAGCCCCGGATACCGCGCGAGCAAGGTCCTGATCTCCGCCGCGGGGAACGGATAGAGCAGCTCCACCCGGCCGATCGCCACGTGCGCGGCCGCCGCGTGGGCGGGGGCCTTCAGCAGGTCGTAATAGATCTTCCCGCTGCAGAGCACCAGCCGCGTCACCGACGCCGGCGCGGCGGCCGGATCGTCCAGCACCGGACGGAACCGGCCGCCGGTGAGGTCCTCCAATTTCGACGACGCCTCGGGAAGCCGGAGCAGGCTCTTCGGCGTCATCACCATCAGGGGCCGCAGCTCCGGGTGCCGGGCCTGGCGGCGGAGCAGATGAAAGTACTGCGCCGGCGTGGTGCAGTTCGCCACCCGGATGTTCCCCTCGGCGCCGAGGGAGAGGTAACGCTCGAGCCGCGCGCTCGAGTGCTCGGGCCCCTGTCCTTCGTAGCCGTGCGGGAGGAGCAGGGTGAGCCGGGAGGTCTGGCCCCACTTGGCGAGGCCCGCGGTGATGAACTGATCGATGATCACCTCGGCGCCGTTCGCGAAGTCGCCGAACTGCGCCTCCCAGAGCACCAGCGCCTCCGGCGCGGCGGCGGCGTAGCCGTACTCGAAGCCGAGACACGCCAGCTCCGAGAGCGGCGAGTTGTGCAGCTCGAAGGGCGCGCGCGCGCCCGGCACGTGCTGGATGGGCGCGTACTGCGCGCCGTTCACCGCGTCGTGCAGCATCAGGTGGCGCTGGCTGAAGGTCCCCCGCTCGGAGTCCTGTCCGGTGAGCCGGATGGGCACGCCCTCGGTGAGCAGCGAGGCGAAGGCCAGCGCTTCGGCGTGCGCCCATTCCATCCCGCCGGCCGGTCCGATCGCCTCCCGGCGGCGTTCGAGCTGGCGCTTGAGCTTGGGGTTGACGGTGAACCCCTCCGGAACCTGGAGCAGCTGGTCGTTGAGTGAAGTGAGCAGCTCGGCGGGAACGGCGGTCTCGGGTTCCGGCGTCTCGCCGCGGACGATGCGCTGGGGCTCCTCGCCCTGGCCGTGCTTGGAGAGACTCGCCTTCAGCGCCTGCTGGATCTCGCCGAGCCGCTGCATCGCGGCCGCCTGCTCGCGCTCGGCGCTCGCCGCGTCCAGCACGCCCTCTGCCGCCAGCGCCGCCGCGTACTTGGCGCGCACCGTCGGCGTCTTCTTGATCACCTCGTACATCAGGGGCTGGGTGTACGCCGGCTCGTCGGCCTCGTTGTGGCCGTGGCGGCGGTAGCCCACCACGTCGATCACCACGTCGGCCGCGAACTTCTGCACGTAGAGATCGGCGAGCCGGACCGCCGCGATGCAGGCTTCGGGATCGTCCGCGTTCACGTGAATGATCGGCACGTCGAACCCCTTGGCCAGGTCGGACGAATAATCGGTGGAGCGGCCGTCCCTGGGATCGGTGGTGAAGCCCACCTGGTTGTTCGAGATGAGATGAATGGTGCCGCCGGTGGTGTAGCCCTTGAGCCGCGCGAGGTTGAAGGTCTCGGCCACGCCGCCCTGGCCCGCGAAGGCTGCGTCGCCGTGGATCAGCACCGGGAGCGCCACCGCCGGATTGTGGAGCGGCTCCTTGCCCTTGCGGCTGGTCTGGTCGGCGCGGGCCCGGCCCTCGATCACCGGATTCACGGCCTCGAGATGGCTGGGGTTGGGCGCGAGACTCACCTCCACCGGCCGTCCGGAGACGGTCTGATAGACGCCGTCCGCGCCGTGGTGGTACTTCACGTCCCCGGTGCCGCCCTCGGGGGTGAGTGTCTCCTCCACGTTCCGCCCGCCTTCGAACTCGGCGAAGATGGTTTCGTAGGGGAGGTTCACGATGTGGGCGAGAACGTTCAGGCGTCCGCGGTGCGCCATTCCCAGCGCCACCTTGCGCACCCCGCGGGCGCCCGCCTGCTCGATGGTCCAGTCCAGCATCGGCACCAGGATGTCGAGGCCCTCGATCGAGAAGCGCTTCTGGCCCAGGTAGGCCTTCTGGAGGAACTGCTCCAGCGCTTCGACGGCGGTGAGCCGCGCCAACAGGCGTTTCCGCTCCTCCGCCGTCAGCGGCTTCTTGTGCTCGCCGGACTCGATGACCTGGCGCAGCCACATTCGCTCTTCGTGGCTCGAGATGTGCTCGACTTCGTAGGCGATGGTGCCGCAATAGATCTCTTCGAGCGCGGGGAGCGCCTGGGCGAGCGTGGCGCCGGGACAATAGATCCGCAGCACGTCCGACGGGATGCGCGCCATGATCTCGGGGGTGAGGCCGAGGGGCACGGGGTCGAGCGCGGGATCGCCGGTCGGGACCGAGCCCAGGGGATCGAGCCGCGCGGCGCGGTGGCCGTGGATGCGGTGGGCGCGGACCAGGGCCATCGCGGCGGCGACGTGCTTGAAGTCGTCGGGAGACGGGAGACGCGAAGCGGGAGGCGCCGGCGTCACGGCGGCCGCGTCGCTCGTCTCCCGTCCCAGGTCTCCCGCGTCCCTCCCCCTTTCCGCAAGTCCGAGCGCCACCAGGACGCCGTCGTAGAACCCATCCTCTCCCTGCAGCAGCGCGTCCAGCTTTTTCAGGAACAGCCCCGACTCCGCGCCCTGGATGATGCGGTGGTCGTAGGTGGAGGTGATGGTCATGACCTTGGCGGGGCCGAGGTCGCGGATGGCGCCGGTGGCGATGATCGAGCCCTGGCCTTTCATCAGGCGCGGCACCGAGGCCACGGTGCCGATGGTGCCGGGATTGGTCAGGGTGATGGTGCCGCCCGCGAAATCATCGGGGAGCAGCTTGTTGGTGCGGGCCTTCTCGACCAGCGATTCGTAGGTCGCGTGGAAGGCGGCGAAGTTCATGGTCTCCGCGTGCTTCAGGACCGGGACCACGAGACCGCGGGTGCCGTCTTTCCTTTCTACGTCCACGGCCAGGCCGAGACTCACGCCCTTGGGGTCGCCGCGATGCGGCTTCCCGTCCACTTCCTGGAAGGTGTGTGTCATCACCGGGAACTGTTTCGCGGCCTGGACGATGGCGTAGGCGATGAGATGGGTGAACGAGATCTTCTTGCCCCGCGCCGCGAGCTTGGCGTTCAGGTTCTTGCGCTCGGCGTCCAGCATGCCGACCGCGACGTCGCGGAAGGAGGTCGCGGTGGGGACGGTGAGCGAGTCCGCCATGTTCTGGACCAGCCGGGCGGCGGGGCCGGAAATGGGAGAAAGGCCGGGATGGGCGATGGGGGAAGCGGGATTGGTGACGCTCGGTCCGGGCGCCGCTATGTCTCCCGTCTCCCGTTTCCCGTCTCCCGATGCCCGCGCCACCTCCTCCCGCGTCGTCGGAATGATCGGCAGCTCGGCGAGCTTGCCGTTGTCGAAGAGCTGGCGCCACTCGGCGTCGACTGAGGCGGGGTCGCGCAGGTACTGCTCGTACATCACCTGCACGAAGGCGGCGTTGTTGGTGCCGAAGACGAATTCGCTCACGGGGGGAATTTAACTAGAATTCCTACCCATGAATCGCCTGCTTCTGCTCCTCCTGCCCGGGGTCTTGAGCGCGCAAACCCTCGACTCTCTGCGCTCGCGCATCGCCGCCCGCATCGCGGAGACCCGGGCCGACCAGGTCGGCGTCTACTTCCGGGATCTCTCCCGCGGCGACTCGCTGCTCCTCGACGCCGGCCTCCGGTTCCACGCCGCGAGCACGATGAAGGTCGCGATCATGATCCAGCTCTTCCGGGACGTGGACTCGGGGAGGCTTTCGCTCGACGACTCCCTGCGGGTCCACGCCGACTTCCCGTCGCTGGTGGACGGCTCGACCTTCCTGGTGGACAAGGGGGACGACTCGGACTCCACGCTCTACCAGTCCATCGGCAAGCGGGTGAGCGTCCGCCGGCTCCTGGAGCTGATGGAGACGGTGTCCTCCAACCTCGCGACCGACGTGCTGGTGGAGCGGGTGGACGCGAAGCGCGCCAACGCCACCGCGCACGCCCTCGGCGCCGACTCGATCGTGGTGTTGCGCGGCGTGGAAGACGGGAAGGCCTACCGCGCCGGCCTCAACAACACGGTGACCGCGCGCGACCTCGGCGTTCTGCTGGCCGCGATCGCGCAGTACCGCGCCGCGTCGCCCGCCTCCTGCGACTCGATGCTCGCCATCCTCGCGCGCCAGCACTTCACGGAAGGGATCCCCGCGGGCCTGCCGCCCGGCACCAGGGTGGAGCACAAGACGGGATGGATCGACAGCGTGGTCTACCACGATGCGGGCGTGGTTGAAGCAGCGCCGGGCCATCGCTACGTGCTGGTGGTGCTGACCAAGGGCATCGCGAAGAACCAGGACGCCTACGACCTGGTGGCCGACATTTCGCGGATGGTGTGGAAGGTGGCGGGGAAGTAAGACGGGCGGAACGGTTCTGCGCTTACGACACCCTCCGCGTCTTCCTCCGCATGAAATCCATCAGAATGAACTGCCCCAGCGTCATGGTGTTGGTGAAATAGGCCTTTCCTTTGCAGATCGCCGAGACTTTCTTCACGAACTCGACCAGACTCCGGTCCCGCGCCAGCATGAAGGTGTTGATCATGATGCCGGAACGGCGGCAGTTCGCCACCTCGCGGTAGGTCTCGCGCAGAATCTCGGGGTCCAGGCCCATCGAGTTCACGTAGATCCGGCCGTCGGGAAGCGTCAAGGCCGACGGCTTGCCGTCCGTGATCATGATGATCTGCTTCATGTCCTTGCGCTGGCCCAGCAGAATCCGGCGCGCGAGCTTCAGCCCTTCCGCGGTATTGGTGTGGTACGGCCCCACCTGCGCGTGCGCCAGCTGGGCGAGCGGGATCTCCTCGGCGGTGTCGTGAAACAGCACCACCCTGAGGGTGTCGCCGGGGAACTGGGTGCGGATGAGATGGGTGAGCGCGAGCGCCACCTTCTTGGCCGGCGTGAAGCGATCCTCGCCGTAGAGAATCATCGAGTGCGAGCAGTCGAGCATCAGCACCGTGGCCGATGACGACCGGTACTCGGCCTGATTCACCATCAGGTCCGAATACTCGAGGTTGATGGGGACGCCCAGTCCCTCGCGCTCGAGCGCGCGGGAGAGCGTCGCCGAGACGTCGAGGTTCAGGGTGTCGCCGAACTCGTAGGGCTTGCTCGCGGCCTCGGCCTCGATGCCGGTGGCCAGGTGCTCGGTCTCGTGCGCGCCGAAGGACGACTTGCCGATCGAGCCCATCAGGCCCTTCAGCGTCTTGTAGCCGAGGAAGTCGATGCCTTTTTCGGTGAGCGAGAACTGGACCTGCTGGGCCGCCTCGCGCGCCATCCCGCCGGGGCCGAAGAGGGGCTGCTGGCCCGCGGGCATCTGCGGCGCCTCGGTGGCGTTCAGGTACCCTTCCTCCATCAGCTTCTGCACGATTTGATCGAGCAGCTCCGAGAGCTGGCGCTGGAGGTCGGCGTCCTTCGCCTGGTCTCCGGTCGAATCGCCGCGGAGGAGCTTCAGCATTTCCGGCGTGAGCTGGCCCGAGTCCATCAGCGCCTGGAGGATGGCCTGCCGCAGGGCGTCGAGGGAGCGGTCCGAGTCTTCGCCGCCGAAGTCGCCCCAGAAGGGATGGGAGTAGGGCCCGCCCGCGAAGCCGGACTGCAGCAGGAAGTCCGCCAGCTGATCGAGCAGCGCCTGCAGGTTGATGGTGTCGGCGAGCTCGGGAATGAAGCGGCTGTACGTCGTGTATTTCATCGGCCTACCCGAAACATGGCGACCCCGCGAGCTTTCCCGCAATGTCCGAGACCGCCGCGCGCTTCCGCCTGGGCGCGCTCGCCCACCGCAACTTCCGGCTCTTCTTCATCGGGCAGGGCATCTCCCTCGTCGGCACCTGGATGCAGAACATCGGCGAGGGATGGCTGGTGCTCACCCTCACCAACTCGCCGTTCTACGTCGGCCTCACCTCCGCGCTCTCCTCGCTGGGCGTGCTGCTCTTCACGCTCTACGCCGGCGTGGTCGCGGATCGCACCGACAAGCGGCGCACCATCGTCGCGATGCAGGTGCTGTTCATGCTGGAGGCGTTCACGGTCGCGATTCTGGTCTGGACCCGCGTGGTGCAGGTCTGGCAGGTGCTGGCGCTCGCCACCCTGCTGGGCATCGCCAGCGCGTTCGACATTCCCACCCGGCAGTCGTTCCTGGTGGAGATGGTGGGGAAGGAAGACCTGATGACCGCCATCGCGCTCAACTCGTCGATCTTCAACGCGGCGCGGGTGGTGGGCCCGGCGATCGCGGGACTCCTGATCGGCGTGGTGGGGATCGCGTGGTGCTATTTCCTGAACGGGCTCTCCTACATCGCGGTGATCGCGGGACTGCTGATGATGCGGCTCCCGCCCTTTCAGCCCCAGCCGGCGCGGGATTCGGTGTGGGCGGGATTCCGGGAGATCCTGGGCTTTCTCGGGGGGGACCGGCGGTTACGCACCCTGGTCACCCTCACCGCCACGCTCTCGGTCTTCGGCTTTCCTTATATCAGCATGATGCCGGTCTTCGCGCGCGACGTCCTGCACCGCGGGGCCGGCGGCTACGGCGCCCTCACCTCCTCCATCGGCGTGGGCGCGATGCTGGGCGCGCTCGGCGTCGCGTTCTATTCCACGCGGATCCGGGTGCGGGGCCGGCTGATGCTCGCCGGCGGGACGGCCTTCGGCGTCCTCTTGGTGGTGTTCGCGCTCTCCCGGGCGATGGCGCTCTCGCTGGTGGTGCTGGCGCTGGCCGGGTGCGCGATGATCGTCAACAACTCGCTCACCAACACCCTGCTCCAAACCGCCGTCCCCGACCACCTCCGGGGGCGGATCATGGGGCTCTACTCGTTCGTGTTCGTGGGCATGGCGCCGTTCGGCGCGTTCATGATGGGACTCGTGGCCGAGCACTTCGGCGCCCCGCTCGCGGTCGGCGGCGGAGGGGTGATCGTGGCGCTGGCGGTGATCACCGCGGCGTGGAGGGTGCCGGAGTTGAGAGCGGCCTAGCCCCACCCCCTCCGCTTCGCCTCCGCGACCACCAGCGCCGCCGCGCCGTCGATCCCCAGCCGCTCGGCGTTGACCACCAGGTCGTAAATCGCGGGGTCCTGCCGCACCCGGCCGTAGTTGGCGTGCACGTAGCGGTCCCGCCGCCGGTCCACGTCCTCGAGGGTCTGCTCCACCGTCCTGGGATCGGCGCCGAGGCGCTCCACGGCGAGCCGCATCCGCCAGGGCCGGGGCGCGACCACGTACACGTGGAGCGCGTCGGGGCGCTGGGCGAGGATCGCCTGGGCGCCGCGCCCCACCAGCACCGCCCGGCCGTGGGCCGCGGCCTCCGTGATGATCCGCTCGGTCACGCGCACCACGCGCGCTTCGTCCGGCTCGGCGGGCGGGGTGGCCGCTCCCGAGAACAGCTCCGGGGAGGCGAGCGCCAGGGTGCGCGCCAGGCGTTCGAGGAGACTCGGCGCGCGCTCCTCGATCTGCGCCACTTCGTCGGTGGGGAGGCCGGCGCGCCGCGCCACCTCGTCCACGAATTCGTTGTCGATCACCGTCCAGGCGAGCGCCTTGGCGGCGAGCCGCGCGACCTCCGACCCGCCCGACGCGTACTGCCGGGTGATGGTGATGACCGGTGGCGCCATCTACGGCCGACGCTGCTGCTGCAGGTTCCGGCGCAGGTCCCCGAGGTTGAGGACCGGCAGCCCGCCCTCGGTGGGCACGAAGATCACCAGGTTGTCGGAGCCCTTCATGTCCCGCAGGATCTCGAGGTACTGCTTGGTGAGCTGCTCCGGCGTCAGGGTGACGTTGAGGAGCCGCTGCTGCTCGGCCTGGAGCCGCGCCACTTCGACCCGGTGGCGCTCGGTCTCCACCTGCTGTTCCTGCGCGATCTTGTTGTTGATGGCCTGCACCACCTGGGCCGGCGGCTGGAGGTCGCGGAGGAAGAACGCGGTCACGGCCGCGATCTTGAACTCGCCGTGTCCCGCCCGCGGCGTGGTGACCAGCGCCGAGTCCACCAGCGCTTCCATGGTCTGCGCGATCTGAGTGCGCTTGGCGATGTCGTTGATCGAGTACTGCACCATCCCGTCGCGCACGCCCTTGCGGATGGCGTTCAGCACCGCGCCGCGAATCTGCTCCTCGTCGCCGATCTCGGTGTAGATCTTCGGCGCCTGCTGGGGATCGATCTGCCACCGGATCGACACCTCGATGTGCATCCCCATCTGCTCCGAAGAGAGCGCCTCCATTTCCTCCACCTGCGCGCCCCGCTCCGGCCACTGCTCTTCGCGGGTGGAGAAGCGCTCCACCGAGGCCCAGGGCGGGATCATGTGGACGCCGGGGAGGAGCGGGCTCGGGCTCACCGAGCCGAAGGCGTGCTGGACGCCCACTTCACCGGGGTTGATCACCACCGCGGTGGCGCCGAGGATCACGAAAACGCCGACCACCGCCACGGCCAGCGAGGCGATCCTGAGGATGCCGCCCACCGGCCGCGCGCCGCTCTCGGGCCGGATGAACGATGCCGCCAGGCGGACGAAGAACGCGGCGAGGAGCAGGATGACACCGAAGACGAGCTCGGCCATGAGGGGAACTCCGGAAAAGGGGGCCCGCGGATTCTCAGTCGTCGGTCATCAGTTATCAGTCGTCCGACGGAGGACTGATGACCGATGACGTTGGTTCACGAGAATAGATTCGGCCCCGGAGCGCCCGGTTTGCCGAAGGGGGGTCCCTTGGGATCCGGGCGGGCGCGGGTGTAGCCCAGCTCTTCCGAACGGGAGATGCGCTTCTCGGCGACCAGCCCCTCCAGCACCAGCTCGCAGGCGGACACCAGGGTGGCGGGATCCTTCTTGGCGGCGAGCCCGACCCGGTCCACGAGATCGAGGAGTCCCGGCACCACGCTGAACCCCTGGAGGCAGGCCTCGGAGCGCTCGTCGGCCGAGACTTTCAGGGCGCCCCCCTCGTCGAACCAGTGCACGATGTCGTCCACGTTGGCGCCGCCCACGCGGGACTCGAAGGTCGCGCCCGCGGCGCGCCGCACCAGCTCCTTCGCCACCACGTCCGCGCCCTGCAGCTCGCCCTCGTACTCGAGCTCGAGCTTGCCGGTGATCGCGGGGAGCGCGGCGTACACGTCGGAGACGCGCGGCACCGCGGTCTTCTCCTTGGTGACGATGCTGCGGCGCTCGGCGTTGGAGACCACGTTCTCGAGCACGCTGATGGGCAGCCGCTGGGACACGCCGCTGCGCTTGTCCACCCGCTTGTCCTCGCGCGCCTCGAACGCCACCCGCTCGATCAGCTCCGCGATGAAGTCCGGCACCCGGCCGGGCCGGTTGTCGCGCTTCACCCACGCTTCCTGGGTGGTGATGGTGGCGCCCAGCTCCACCGTCAGCGGGTAGTGGGTGAGAATCTCCGAGCCGATGCGGTCCTTGAGCGGCGTGATGATCTTGCCGCGCGCGGTGTAGTCCTCGGGGTTCGCGGTGAAGGAAAGCGCCACGTCCAGGGCCATCCGCACCGGGAAGCCTTTGATCTGGACGTCGCCCTCCTGCATGATGTTGAAGAGGCCGACCTGAATCTTGCCCGCGAGATCGGGGAGCTCGTTCAGGACGAAGATCCCGCGGTTGGCGCGGGGCAGGAGGCCGAAGTGCATGGTCAGCTCGTCGGAGAGCAGGTGCCCCCCGCGCGCCGCCTTGATGGGATCCACGTCGCCGATGATGTCGGCGATGGTGACGTCGGGGGTGGCGAGCTTCTCCACGTAGCGCGCGTCCCGCGGCAGCCAGCGGATGGGGGTGCGGTCGCCCTTCTCCGTCACCAGCTCCCGGCCGTACTTGGAGATGGGACGGAACGGGTCGTCGTTCACCTCGCTGCCCTCGAGCACCGGAATCTCCTCGTCGAGGAGCGTCACCAGCTGGCGGAGAATCCGGCTCTTGGCCTGCCCCCGGAGGCCCAGCAGAATGAAGTTGTGGCGCGAGAGAATCGCGTTCACGAGCTGGGGGATGACGGTGTCCTCGTAGCCCACGATCCCCGGAAAGAGCGGGGAGCCGTTCTCGAGGAGGCAGATCAGGTTCTCGCGGAGCTCGTCCTTGACGGTGCGGCGGAGCCGCGCCGGGCTCGCCCATTCGGTCTGTCGGAGGTCGCCCAGAGTGGCGGGTTTGGTCATGGGTCGAGCTTAACCGCCGGACTCACACGATGTAAAGAGTCGTGGCGCCGCGCCCACTCCCGGGAATCCGGGCCGTGGCGGGCGTTTTCGAGGCTTGCAGGGTGGGACGCCGGGCCGGGGGCGCGGACTTGACGCGTCGGGCCCCCATGCTAGGTTTGCCCCCGAATACGGGGCCCCCTAATTCCCAGTACTCAACACCTCGAGGAGTCCGCATGAAGCGTCTCGCACTGGTCATGGCGCTCGTCGCCATGGGCGCCTGCAAGAAGGCCGATCAGCAGCCCGCCGCCCAAGCGCCCGCCATGGACACCACCAAGGCCACGGCCACTGACACGTCGAAGATGGGCGCGATGAACATGGCCGACACGTCGAAGAAGATGGCCGACACCACGAAGAAGGCCGCTCCGGCGCCCGCCAAGAAGAAGCCGTAAGCTCTTCGCGGGGACAGTAACGATGCCCGGGCGCCTTCAGCGCCCGGGCTTTTCGTTTTCCAGGATCCAGCACGCGGTGCGGCGCACCGCTTCCCGGGCCGGCACCGGCGGCTCCCAACCCAGCTCCCGCCGCGCCCGCTCCGCCACGAACGGATTTTCTCCCGCCAGAAACCCCACTGCCGCCCGCCCGATCCCCGGATATCTCCCGGGAAACCGCAGCACCTGCACCCGGGCCCAGGCGTCCACCGCGAGCCGCGCGGCGAAGTAGGGGAGACGGAACCGGACCAGCCGGACGCCGAGCTCCTCCGCGAAAGCGTTCACGAACGAGCTTTGCGTCAGCGCGCCGGGACCGTCGTCGGTGACGTTGAAGGCGCGCGCGCCCTTCGCGAACAGCGCGGGCGGCGCCTCGAGCGCCGCGACCACCGCCGCCGCCACGTTGCCCGCGTAGACGCAGGACAGGTGATTGGTGCCGGGGCCGATCCGCGGCGCGAGACGCTGCCGCACCGCCCGCGCCACCCGCGGAGAAAAGAGCCGGTCCCGCTCCCCGTAAATCACGTTGGGCCGGAGGATCGCGGCCTCGAGCCCGCCCTCCGCTGCGGCGCCCGCCACCGCTTCCTCGGCGGCGCGCTTGGACCGCGCGTAGAAGTCCCGCCCGGCGATGCGCCCGAACGGAAAATCCTCGCGCACGGCGCCCGCTCCGGCGGCGTAGGCGCCGGTGCGCCCGTACACGGCGACCGAGGAGATGTGCACCAGACGGGCGCCGGCGCCGCGAGCCGCGGCGATCGCGCACCGCGTTCCGCCCACGTTGACGTCGAGAAAGAGGTCGAGCGGGGCGCGGGGCGCCACCAGCGCCGCCGCGTGCACCACGCCCCGCGCGCCCTCCGCGGCCCGGGCCCACACGGCCGGGTCCCGCACGTCGCCCGGGACGATGTCCTCCGGGGCGACGCCCAGCCGCTCCACCGCGCCGCGCGACTCCGGACGCGCCAGCGCCCGCACCCGCTCGCCGCGCGCGCGGAGCGCCGCGATCACGTGGCTCCCCACGAGACCGCTCCCGCCCGACACCACCACCGTCACGCCGGCGCGACGCCTTCCGCCGCGAAGGGCAGGGCCACCACCCGGGCCTCCCGCCCCGCCGCCCGCACCGTTTCGCCGGCCACCACTTCGCGCCGCACCATCGCCAGCGCGATCCAGCGGCCGCCGCCGGCCAGCTCGGGGACCCAGGCGACGCTCGTCACCCGCCCCACCTCTTTGTCCGCCTGGAGGACCGCCGCCGGCGCTTCGGGGGGCGGCTCGGCCGCGAACTCGAGGCCCGCGAGGTAGCGGTTGGTGTGCCCGCGGAAGTGGAGCCGGCTGACGGTCTCCTGTCCCGTGTAACAACCCTTGGTGTAGGAAACGCCGCCGATGTCGTCGTAGCGGACTTCCTGCGGGATCGTCTTCTCGTCCACTTCGGCGTCGAGCGCGGGCCATCCCGCAAGCACGCGGGACAGCTCGAGCGCGCCCACCGAGCCCTCGAGGGCGCCCGCCGCCACCAGCGCGGCGGTGATCGCCGTGGCCGCGGCCGGCGCCGCAGTGATTTGCAGCGCGAAGCCCGCTCCCTCGCTCGCCCGCGCGACTTCACAGGCCGCGCCGGCGACCGAGCCCGCCGCCGCGCGTCCCGGCGCGCCCGGCACCGGAATCCCGGCCGCCTGCGCGATGCCGAGCGCGCGCGCGCCGGCGACGCGCAGAAGCACGGCGTCCGGGCTCCGATCCTCGACCCGCGCGAGCCGCGGCGGGATGCTGCGGGTGAAGAGGTCGCGGGCGCGGTCCGCCCCGAGCCTGGGGACGGCGAACCCCACGGTGGCGCCGAGCCGCGTGGCCCAGCCGTCCACCACGATCATGCCCTTGGGGGTGAGCAGCGCGCCGTACACGAACGCGCCGTCCCCCGGCTTCTCGATGTCGTTGGTGAGGAGGCCCTGGCAGCAGGTGACCGCCCCCGGCCCGGTGAGCGCCAGCAACGCCACGTCCGCGCGGACCACCACCGCGCCGAGGCGGAGCGCCTGGGCGAGCGGAGGCGTCACGATCTCGGGGCTGAGCCGGATCGGCGGCGGGCGGAGGGTGGGCGGGACCGGCGGCGGTGCGGTCATCGATCGAGCGTTTCCTCGAGCCAAGCTCCGAGCGCGGGCCAGGTCGAATCGCGCGCCCGCGGGTCGATCAGCAGGCCGCGGTGGTCCAGGTCCCGCGCGACGGCGAAGCGCTTCCCGGGCGCGCCCCAGGCGTCGAACAACTCCCGGCAGCGCGCCGGCGGAGCGAAGATGCGGTCGGCTTCGCCCGCGACCGCGAACAGGGGCGTCGGCACCGAGCTCAAGGCTGCAAGGTAATCGAAGCCGTCGCGTGACGACCACCGCCCCCGCGCGTTCCAGCCCATCCACTGGGAGAGCACGCGCGCCGCCTCGTCCTCGGGCCCCATCCGGAGGGCGCGGGCGGGGAAGCGGCCGAAGGGCGGGCTGAGGAGCGCGGAGAGCGCGGCGAGGCTCCAGCGCAGCGCCCCCATTCGCTTGGGACCGGGGACGCCCAGGGTTACGACCGCCGCGACCTGCCGCCGGAGCGGCGCGTTTTCCGCGAGCGCGCACAGCGCCGTCACTCCGCCCGCCGAGTGCCCGACCCAGGCGAGCGGGGCCCCGCCGGTCTCGCCGCCCACTTCCCGGGCGAGCGCCGGAAGGTCGGCGCGGATCCAGTCCTCGAAGGTCCACCGCCGCGGCGCCGGCTCGCGATCGCTTCCGCCGTGATGCCGGAAGTCGGCGAGCCAGACGTCGAGCCCCCGCTCCGCGAGGACCGGCGCCAAGCCGGGGCCGCGGTCGATCGGCCGGAGAAACACGCCGTGGTTCGAGAACATCCCGTGGAGGAGGAGCACCGCCGGCCGCCCGGCGCGGTCCGCCCGGGCCCGATAAAGCGCGAGTCGCACGCCGTCGGTCGTGGTGACGTGCCGGAGGATCACCCGTAGCGACCGGCGGCGCGGTAACTCTGGTCCAGCAGCTCGACCGGATGCCGGACCTCGGTCCTGATCCCGGCGGCGCGGAGTCCCGCCCCGAGTTGCATCAGGCATCCGGGATTTCCGGTGGCGACGACCTCCACGTCGAGGGCGCGGATGCTCGCGAGCTTGGGAGCGAGAACGGCGCGGGACATCCCCGGTTCGACCAGGGTGAAGAGGCCCGCGCTCCCGCAGCATTGCGCGGCGTCCGGCGCGCTCCTCAGGTCCAGGTTCGGAATGGCGCCGAGCAGGGCGAGCGGGGGCAGAGCCACGCGTTGCGCGTGCAGGAGATGGCAGGGCGGGTCGTACGCGACCCGCTTCGCGAGAGGCGCGCCGCCGGCGGGTCCGGCGCTCGCCAGGAGCTCGGAGACGTCTCGCACCCGCGCGCCGAAGCGCGCGCCGGCGGCGTCGCCGGTGAGGCGTCCGTATTCCTTCATCAGAGCCCCGCATCCGGCGCTGTTCACCACGATCGGATCGTCGCCTTCGCCGAAGGCCCGGAGGTTGGCGCGCGCCAGGGCCCGCGCCGCGTCGTCCAGCCCGGCGTGCGCGTGCAGCGCGCCGCAGCAGGCCTGCCCCGCCACCTCGCGGACCGCGTAGCCGTTGGCTTGGAGCACGCGGATGGTGGCGTCGTGCACGTGGGAGAAGAGGCCGTCCATGACGCAGCCGCGGAACAGAACCGCGGAACGCGAGACTCCACGCCGGTTCCGCGTTCCGCGCTCCGCGTTCCGACTTGGCGCCGTCGCCGCCAGCATTCCCATCGCGAATCGGGCCCGGCCCCATCCGGCGAGCCACGCCGGCAGGCCGGTCCGTCGCAGGAGACGCGCCAGCGAATACACCAGGCGGGAGCCCGGGCCGGTCAGCGTCCACAGCGCGAGCCGGGCGAGGAGCGGGACCCCGCGCTGCCGCGCGATCACCCCGCGCGCCGCCTCGAGGCCGTGGCCGTATTCGACCCCCGAGGGGCACACCGGCTCGCACCCCCGGCAACCGAGGCAGCGATCGAGATGGGAGGCGAGGCTCTGGTCGGCGGGCGAGAGGTCCCCCCGCTCGAGCGCGCGCATCAGCTCGATCCGCCCCCGGGGGCTGTCCGCTTCGTCCCCCGTGGCGAGAAACGTGGGGCAGGCCTGGAGACAGAACCCGCAATGCACGCAGGGGTCGAGGCCGCGGAACCCGTCGCGGGTCACGGCTTCAGCGATCACGGTCCTCCGCGGCGACCGCGGTCACGAGCGACGCGTTGGGATCGAAGGCGCGCAGGAGCCCGGCCACGAGCGGGGCCGCTCCTTCGCGGTACGCCCCGAAATGGCCGACCGCGCCGCGCACCGCCCAGGGCGCGCGCTCCAGCGTCAGCGGTACCTCGCGCGCCGCGAGCTCCCGGCGCAGGTGCCGCAGCCGCTCCGCCGTCGCCGTTCCCGACCAGCGGAGCGATCCGCTCTCGAGACTCGCCGAGATCCATCCGGCGTCGAGCTGATGCTCGACCAGATCGATCAGGTCCTCCATCGCGGCGGGGAGGCCGCCCGCGCGAACGGTGACGGGATGACGCAGGGTCCCCTCGGCCGCGCCGCGCCACAGGGCGTGCGCCGCGCCCGCCTCCAGCGCGGTCCACTGGTTCCCCGCGCGCAGAGCGTTCTCGGCCGCCCCGACCGCGGCGCCCGAGCCCGCGAGCCGCGCGGCGAGGAGCCACCGTTCGTCGTGCCGGCCCGCGGCGCCGGGGGAAAGGAGTTCGATCGCGGTGGCGGCGAAGCCGGCGGCGCGCAGCTCGTCCGCCAGGTCGAGGAGCTCGGCGCGCCCGCCGTCCCGCACCAGCGTGCGGTCGGCGCGGGGAAGGGTGCGCAGGCGAACGTGGGCTTCGACGATCACGCCGAAGGCGCCGAACCCGCCCGAATGCAGCTTGGCGAGATCGTAACCGGCGACGTTCTTCATCACCCGCCCGCCGCAGCGCACCACGCGTCCGTCCCCGGTGACGAACGTGAGGCCGAGCACGTGATCGCGCGGCGGCCCGAACGCGGCGCGGAGCGGACCCGTGGTGGCGGTCGCGATCACCGAGCCCAGGGTGCGGCGGGCGCTTCCCGGCGGGTCGATCGCGAGCCACGCGCCGCGCTCGGCGAGCTCCGCTTCGAGCCCGGCCCAGGGGATGCCGGCCTGGACCGTCGCCACCAGGTCCTCCGGGCGCACGTCGGTCAGCGCGGCGAGCCGCGTGGTGGCGAGCGCGAGGTCCGCCGGCGCGTCCGGGGGCACGAACGAGCCCGCGCCCTCGATCCGAACCCGCCAGCCCGATTCCCGCGCCGCGCCGAGGACCGCGGCCACGCCGTTCACGGAATCGGGCGCCACCCGCGGGATGCCGTCGGCCGCGGCGGTGACGGCGGCTCTCCCGTCGATCTCGCGCAGGCGGTTTTCGATGCTCACGCGACCCCGGCCCATTCGCGGCAGGCGTGCACCGGCACCACTTTCCCGGGATTGACCCGCTCGCCCGGATCGAACACCCGACGCAGCGCGCGCATCGCGGCCAGCGCGTCGCCGTCGTGGATCAGCGGCATGTAGCGCAGCTTGTCGATCCCCACGCCGTGCTCGCCGGTGATGGTGCCCCCGGCCGCGATGCACGCCGCCATGATCTCCTCGCTCCCCGCTTCGACCCGGCGCACCGCGTCGGCGTCGCGGGAATCGAACGCGATGTTGGGGTGCAGGTTGCCGTCCCCGGCGTGGAAGACGTTGCTGACCACGAGCCGGTGCTTCCGCGCGATCCCCGCGATCCGGTCCAGCACGTCGGGGAGCGCGGAGCGGGGCACCACGGCATCCTGCACCACGAGGTCGCGGGAGAGGCGGCCCATCGCGCCGAAGGCCTTCTTCCGGCCCTGCCAGAGCCGCTCCCGCTCGGCCGCGTCCGTCGCGGTGCGCACCGAGCGCGCGCCCCGCGCGCGGAGGAGTGATTCCACCGCCTGCGATTCTTCGTCCACGGCCGTGGGGGAAGGGCCGTCCAGCTCCACCAGCAGCACCGCCGCGGCGTCGCGCGGGTACCCCGCCGCGTAGACCGAGTCCTCCACCGCCCGGATGCACGACTGGTCCATCATTTCGAGCGCCGCCGGCACCACACCGCTCGCGATGATGGCGGACACCGCCTCCCCCGCCGCGCGCACCGCCGCGAAATCCGCGAGCAGGGTCCGGATCGCGCGCGGCACCGGGGTGAGGCGCACGGTGATCCGCGTCGCCACGCCGAAGTTTCCCTCCGAGCCGACGAAGAGTCCCACCAGGTCGGGCCCCCAGGGCTCGCCGGCCGCGCTCCCCAGCCGCGTGATCGAGCCGTCGGCGAGCACCACCTCGAGCTCGAGCACGTGGTTCGCGGTGACGCCGTACTTGAGGCAGTGGGGGCCGCCGGCGTTCTCCGCCACGTTGCCCCCGATGGTGCAGGCGCTCTGACTCGAGGGGTCGGGAGCGTAGTGGAGACCGTGCGGTACCGTCGCGGCGGAGAGGCGGGCGTTCACCACGCCGGGCTCCACCACCGCCCGCCGGTTCGCGACGTCAATCTCCAGAATCCGGTTGAGGCGCGTGAGGACGAGGAGGACCGCCGCCTCGTCCGCCAGCGCGCCACCCGACAACCCCGTTCCCGCGCCCCGGGGCACGAAGGGGATCTGGTGGCGGGCGAGGAGGCGCACCACCTCGACGACTTCGTCGCGGGTGCCCGGCAGCACCGCGACCCTGGGGAGCCGGCGATGAGTGGGCAGGCCGTCCATCGAGTAGGTGAGGCGCTCGGGGGTCGTGATCCGGACGTGCCCGGGTCCGGCGATCCGGGCGAGCGCGGCGGTCAAGTCAACCGAGTTCCGAGGCACGAGGAATAATAGCTGTCGCCGGAACGAAGAATGGCCGGGCGTCGTACTCGCCCGGCCACCCGATTCGTGTATCCGCCTATCCGCCTGGTTCCTACGCCGCGCGCCAGAACCCCTTCAGCGCCCGTCCATCCGGCGACTCGCGGAGCTTCTCGAAGGCGCGCTCCCGGATCTGGCGGATGCGCTCCCGGGTGACGCCCATCAGCGCGCCGATCTTCTCCAGGGTCATCGCCTCGCTCCCTTCCTCCAGGCCGTAATAGAGGTAGAGGATCTTGCGCTCGCGGGGCGCCAGGTATTTCTGGAAGATGCGGTCGATGAACTCCCGCATCAGCTTGCCGTCGGTGTGCTCCTCGATCTCGCCGCCTTCCTGCCCGGCGAACCGCTCGCCCAGGGTGGCGGCGTCCTTGTCGGTCCGGTCCACGGGCGCGTCGAGCGACAGCTCCGCCGCCGTCATCCGGCGCGCGGTGCGCACGTTCTCGACCGAGTCCTCGAGGGCCTTGGCGATCTCGTTATCGGTCGGCTCCCGCCCCAGCTCCTGCGAGAGGTAGGTCTCGGTGCGGCTCATCCGGATCAGCTGCGAGTTCTGATTGAGCGGGATGCGGACGCTGCGGGTCTGTTCCGCGAGCGCCTTCAGCACCGCCTGGCGCACCCACCACACCGCGTAGGAGATGAACTTCACGCCCTGATCGGGATCGAATTTCTTGACGGCCTTGAGGAGGCCCTCGTTGCCGATCGCCACCAGCTCCGAGAGGTCGAGGCCGTGGCCCTGGTATTTCTTGACGTAGGAGATGACGAACCGGAGGTTGGCGGTCACCAGACGCTCCGCCGCTTTCTCGTCTCCCTTCTGCACTCGCCGCGCCAGCCGGCGCTCTTCGGCCGGATCCTTGATCAGCGGGAGCTTCTGGATGTCCTGGAGGTACTGATCAAATGCGCCGGATGGAGTGGTACGGAAAAACGCTCGTGCTTTAGGCTTTCTGGCTGCCGCTCGGGCCATTGCGTCGGGCTCCTACCGTGTCAGGCTGGCGTCCAAGGGCGGGCGGACATGATGCCGCCCGGGCGGACCTGCTTGGAACGGGCCCAATATAGGAATCACCTGGCCTTGGTGCAAATCTCCGTAGTTTTCCACATCACAAACTGTTAGCCTGCGCTTCACTGCGCCGTTTGTCCACTATCAACAGTACCTGTGGAAAATGGGCTCGGCGAGTAGAAATGTGGAAGAACCGTTGATAGGTGGACAGGTTGTGGGTCGTATGTGTACCAGAATGTGACTCGGTTCAGGCGCCGAGCACCTCCCGAATCGCATCGTCCGGCGCTTCTACCGTCCATTGGCCGTCGTCGCTCCGTTGCATCGCGCCGATCCGGGAAGGCAGCGCGAACCGGACCGCGGATGCACGGGTCTTCTTGTCGAGCCGCATCCTGGAGAGCACGCCGGCGAGGGGCGCGTCCGCGGGGCGGGCGACCGGGAGCCCCAGCGCGCCGACCGCGCGCTCGATCCGCTCCGCCGTGCCCCCGGGGGCGATCCCGATCCGCTCCGCCAGCCGGGCTTCGCAGACCATTCCGATCGCCACCGCCTCACCGTGGAGCAGCGTGAACCCGCTCGCCGCTTCCAGCGCGTGACCGATGGTGTGCCCGAAGTTGAGAATGCTCCGCTGTCCCACGTCCTCGGCGTCCCTGCCCACCACCAGCGCCTTGATTTCAGCGCTGCGCCGCACCACTCGCTCCGTGGCGGCCGGGTCGCCCGCGGCGAGCGCCTTCGCGTCGCGCTCCAGGGCATCGAAGAACGCCGCGTCCGCCACGACGCCGTACTTCACCACCTCGCCCAACCCCGAACGGCGCTGGCGCGGCGGCAAGGAGTCGAGCGTGTCGAGGTCGGCGACGACGAGCCGCGGCTGGTGAAACGCGCCGATCAGGTTCTTGCCCGCCGCCGCGTCCACGCCGGTCTTCCCGCCGATCGCGGAGTCCACCATCGCGAGCAGGGTGGTCGGCACCTGCACCAGCGGGACGCCGCGCAGATAGGTGGCGGCGACGAATCCCGCGAGGTCTCCGGTCACGCCGCCCCCGACCGCCACGACCACGGCGTCGCGGTGGCACTCGAGCGCCAGCATCCGGTCGGTGAGAACGGCCCAATTGTCGCGGGTCTTGGACGGCTCGCCGGCGGGGAAGTCGAGGAGGTCGGCGGCGAGGCCCGCGGCCCGGAGCGCGGTGACCGCCGGCGCCGCGTAGAGCGGCGCGACGTGCGCGTCCGCGATCACGGCGTAGCGGGCCGCGGGCGCCTCGCGCGCGAGCAGGCCCGGCAGGTCAGCCAGGAGGCGGCGTCCGATCAGAACCGGGTACGACCCTTCGGGGCGCGCGGGGATGCCCACGCGCACGCTCACCACGGCGCGTCCCCCACGCCTTGCGCGGCGTTCGCGGCGCGCGCCAGCACGAAGAGCAGGTCCGAAAGGCGATTGAGGTAGGTGAGGATCGCGGGGGAGACGGCGGCCCCCCGGGCGAGCCGCACCACGCTCCGCTCGGCGCGGCGGCAGATGGTGCGCGCCAGGTGCAGGGCCGCTCCCTTGGGCGCGCCGCCGGGAAGAATGAACTGTTTCAGCGGGGGCAGTCCGGCCTCGAGCCGGTCGATCGCCTTCTCCAGGTCCCCCACCTCACGCTCCGAAATCACCGGTCCGGGGAGTGCCCTGGCGAGCTTCGCCGGGTCGGGAGTGGCGAGCTCGGCGCCGATGGTGAACAGGTGGCGCTGCACGCCCTCCAGCAAGGGGCGCTCGAAGTCACGGGGTTCCTGCGCCGCCCCCGCGCCGATGGCGGCGTTCAGCTCGTCCACGTCGCCGTAGGCCGAGACCCGCGGGTCGTCCTTGGGCACGCGCCCGCCGCCGAAGAGTCCGGTCTCGCCGGTGTCACCGGTCTTGGTGTAGATCTTCACGAGGCGGGAACCTACGACGCCCGGCAACGGAGCGCGAGCGGGAGCGCGGCGCGCAGGGCCGGGCCTTGCGGGTCGAGCGCGAGTTCGCGGGCGTCGCTCACCGCCACGTCCGCGATCTGATCGACCAGGAGGTAGGGCAGGCCGCCCCCCGGACGGGCGACGCTCCCCCGCAGGACGTACCGGGTTCCCGGGCTCTTCACCACGCCGCCCTGGAGCGCGCCGCGCACCGGCGCGAGCAGCCAGCGGACCGATGCGCCGCGGGCGTCCGTGAGCGCCACCCCGCTCACCAGGGTGGTGTCGGCGCCGCGCGCGAACCGGATCCGGAACGCGACTCCGAGGATCGTCTCTCCTCCGCGCCGCGCGAGCGCAATCACCTCGCCGGCGTCCGTCTCCTGGTCGGGGTCGAGGGCGGGGAGTGGAACCAGCGGCTCGCCCGGCTGCGCGTCCGATGCCCGGACGGCGAGGCGCGCGGCCTGGCGGGCGAGGCGGGCGATGAGGCGCCG